>NYTE01000009.1 GCA_002683335.1 Halieaceae bacterium | reverse complement strand
GGGCATGATGCTGTTTTCGCTGAACAATGGTTCGCACACGCTGTACCTTTTCCTTTGGGGTCTGCTGTCAGCCCTCAGCGCCGGCACCCTGCCGATCACTTTCACCAAGGCCATCTCGCGCTGGTTCCATGAAAAACGCGGACTGGCTCTGGGCATTGCATTGGTGGGCACGGGTATTGGCGGCGCGGTAGCCAAATTAATCGCCGAAGAACTGATCAATAGCGTTGGCTGGCGCATGGCTTATGTGGGTATCGGCTTCCTGCCACTTATCGTGGCTCTGCCTATCGCCCTTTTTGCCTTCCATGACGTGGACGATCCCAAGGTCGCCAAACGAGCCGAGGGCCTCGCCGAGCTGAGCCGGGAGACCGGCAACACAATGCAGCAGTATGGCTTTACCTTCATTCAAGCGCTGAAAGATTGGCGGCTGTGGTTGCTGGGTGCGATCTTCCTGCCCCTGTCCTTTGCTATTGGCGGACCCATTCCCAATCTGGAGACCATGATGGGTTCCAAGGGCTTCGAGCGTGCCGACGCGGTCTTACTGGCGAGCTTTTTGGGGTATTCGGTCTATGCCGGACGACTGGTTGCTGGCTACCTGCTGGACTTTATCTGGGCGCCTGCGATCGCCTGTGCACTGATGATCATGCCGGCGATTTCCATGATGATGTTCGCCGGCGCTGACCCCACCTACAGCCAGATGGTGATTGCCATCGTGTTGCTGGGTGTGGCAGCAGGGGTCGAGTACGACCTCCTGGCGTATTTGGTATCGCGTTACTTCGGCGTGCGCAGCTACGCCCGCATCTATGGCGCTCTGTATGCACTGTTTGGGCTTGGTGCTGGCTTTGGGCCCGCCGCCTTTGGCGCCGTGTACAGTAACACCGGCTCCTACGATCAGGCGCTTTACTACTCCATGTGGGGCTTCATTGTCTGTTCGCTGGCGCTGCTCCTGCTAGGCCGCTACCGAGACGAAGAACTCAAGGCCATGGTCTGAGAAAAAAATGAAGCCAGAACCCGCGCTGAAGCGAATCGATACTTCTGAAATGCCGGAGGACATTGCCTCGGCGTGGGAAGCTTCGATGACGCTGCGCGGGGACGCCACATTCTTTGAGGTCTTCGCCAATCACCCGGATCTTTATCGTTGGTATGTGGGCTCTTTTTACGGAGAAGTTTTTCGCGGCGGTACAGTGGCTCAACCCTTCAAAGAGCTCCTGAGACTGCGACTTTCAACGCTCCACGGTTGCCGCTTCTGTAATCAGGGCAATCGTCAGGACGCGCTCGCATCGGGCCTGACTGAAGAACAAATTGACGCCTTTGATGACCCAGAGAATGGCCCGTTCACCGATGCCGAGAGAGCCGTGCTGGCGCTAGGGGAGCAAATAGCTCTCACACAGCCCGAGGGCACACTGAATCCCGCGCTGCACCGCGAACTTGCCAAGCACTTTAGTGACGCTGAAATCCTGGAGCTGGGATTGGTGGGTGGCATTCTCGCGGGGGTCGCCAAGTTTTATGTTCGCCTACGACCTGGTAGAAAAGGAGGACGCCTGCCCTTTTCATGCCAAGAACGCCTGATCAGACTCGCTTTCTAGGCCGCCCGGCTCCTACCCGCTACACAGATTAAAGGGATTTGGATAACGGATAGTCCGAAACCGTCCCGTGGTTACGAGTGCTCGTCCCACGCCCTAGCCATCGTCCTAGCCATAGCTCCACTGAATAACTGACAGCGTTTACATACAATGTCCCTACGATCCGTTTCAGTGGGTCAGCTGCGCACCGACGGTGGCTGTCGGCAGATTTGAGCCTCCTAGGGGGCCGGAAGATCCGATGGTCATCTTCATGATGCACTCACCAATGCCTATGGCGAAACCCGATCCGAAGCTCTCTGCGCGTGATCAGCTTTGCATGGCGCGCACCGAGATTTACCAGACGCAATTCATTGATTACGAGCAGCAGATTCGCGAGCAACTGCAGTCAATGCTCGGACAGTTCGGGTTTCAGTATCAATCAGACATCGCAGCCATCACCGTGAATCGGATCCCCCATGGTTATGCCTATCCTTACGTCAAACTGGATAATCCCGAATGGGTGGCAGGCCAGGCTCCACACGAGGTAGGCCGAGCACAGTTTGGTCGGATTTCTGTCGCCAATTCTGACGCGGAGGCAGTGGCGCTGATGAATGCTGCATTCGATGCAGCCTATCGCGCGGTAGAAGAACAAACTACCTAGCTAGGGAGATGACCGATCTACTTTGCTCCGTAACGCTCGTCGACCAGTTGAAGAATACTCCTACGCACCGCGGGCCGATCCTTCGCCCAACGACGACCGCTGCCGGCAAAGAGCGACTCCCCTTCAATCATGCTCAGCAACACCAGCGCTTCCGCTCTGGGCTCAGCAGCACCTCTCTTGACAAGCCTGACCTCAAGAAGTCCCAGAAACTTTGCATAAACCTCTTCAAGCAGATCCGAAACCAAAGGCTCGACCTGCTCCATAGCCCACAACTGAGCCCACAGCCGGTCACTGAACAATTCATCGGAGGTGCCAACATGCTCGTCAAGCATAAACTCAACCATATCCCTGACATCTGCCTGCTCCAGCTCGCCCACTCCCGACTCAAAAGCCGCGATAATCTCCGATTCGATGTAAGCAACCAAAGCAACCAGCAACGCATCCCAGGTCCGAAAGTGATACTGGAGTGCACCCAGCTTCATGTCACTCGCCCGCGCGAGCGCTCGCATGCTGAGACTGCCGTACCCCTCATCGGCAATGAGCTCAATCGCCGCCCTCAGGATTTCAACTTTTCGGTCACTGCTCATGACAAAAGATCCGGCCTCATTGGAGGCAATTGGCCTCCAAACTTGGGGGAAACTAAATCATTCTCATCACCATAGCCACTGCCAATTCATCAATAGGTTGTGGCACTCTATTACTCTCGAGGCGCAACGCGGCGATATCTCGAATTCACCCTTTGATCAAACATAAGAAAGAGAACATATGATGCACTCACACTTTTCGCTGATCTGGGAATCCGTCGCCGATGCGGTACCCGAGCATATCGCGCTGATTCAGGGGGAAAGGCGGATAACCTGGCACGACTATGAGGACCGCGCCGCGCGCCTCGGACAGGGCTTGATTGATGCAGGCCTGGGCCACGACTCCAAGGTGGGCATGTATCTATACAACTCACCGGAGTACGCCGAAACCAATTTCGCCGCCATGAAAATCGGCGGCGTGCCAATCAACGTCAACTATCGCTACCTCGATGAGGAGCTGCACTACCTTTTGGAGAATGCCGATATTGAGGCTCTGGTCTTTCACAGCTCGCTCGGCGACCGGGTAGCGCGCGTCTGCGATCGGCTGCCGATGTTAAAAGCGATGATCTGCGTAGACGACGGCCCAGCCGAGGATGGCTCGATGGGGCCTGTGAACAGCATCCCTTATGATGACTTTCTCTCGCAAGCCTCGGGCACCGCGCGGACTCGACCCCAGGGCGACGAGATCTATATGCTCTACACCGGCGGCACTACCGGCATGCCCAAAGGCGTGATGTATCCGATCGACGGCTTCACTGAGTTCTTCATGCGCGGCTTCCCACCCATGATTGGTTTGGACCCCTTCGAGAACGCAAATGAATTCGCCCCGGCAGCCAGGCGGATGGTTGATGCCAACTCAGCCGTGGTAGCGATGTCCGGCCCACCACTGATGCATGGGACAGGCTGNTGGCTGGGCTTGATGTTCCCGCACATGCTCGGTGGCACAGCCGTGCTACTGGAAAACCGCGGCTTCAAACCCGAAGAGGTCTGGAGCACGGTCGAGCGCGACCGCATCTCACAAATCATTATCGTCGGCGATGCCTTTGCCAAGCCGCTTCTGCGTGCATTGGAGACCGAACCAGATCGCTGGGACACGTCGAGCTTGAAGTTGATGATCTCGTCGGGCGCCATGTTCACGACAGAGGTGAAACGCGGCCTCATCGACCACGTACCCGATTTGGCCATCGCCGATATTCTGGGGTCCACCGAGGGCGGCATGGGCCAGTCCATCATGACCAAGGACACCCCCGCCAGTGAGACCGCCAAGTTCACGCTGCTNCCNGTNGCAAANGTNNTGNTNCCCGACGGCAGTCGTGAGGTGGTNCCNGGTTCAGGTGANGTCGGCATGGTCGCCCAAGGCGGCATGGTGCCGNTGGGTTATTACAAAGATCCTGAAAAATCGGCCAAGACATTCAAAGAAGTCGACGGCAAGCGCTACGCCTTCATAGGGGATATGGCAACGGTCGAGGCAGACGGCACCATCAATCTGCTCGGCAGAGGATCAAACTGTATTAACACCGGTGGGGAGAAAGTGTTTCCCGAGGAAGTCGAGGAGGCACTGAAGCTACATCCTGCCGTAGAGGATGCCCTTGTCTTCGGGCTCGAAGATGAACGATTTGGTAACCGGGTGGCCGGTGTTGTCTCGATTGAGAAAGGCGGCACCGCGGACGCTGATGAGGTTCTGGAGGCGACCCGCAAGCTGTTAGCCAGCTATAAACTGCCAAAGGAACTGCTAGTTGTCCCGGTTGTACCCAGGGCGCCCAATGGCAAGGCAGACTACAAAACAGCTAAGGCGCTGATGACGGACAGCTAAGTGAATGGGCAGCCTCGTGGAAAAAATTTGCACAGTTAGCGCCAGTNCCGTGAAGGCGTTTCGATCAGGTGACCGGANTGATTCGCAATCCTGCGGCGCTCCAGTTAACCTCGTCTTCCCGCGCGGTCGAATGTATTCACATGCCTGAAGTAACCCACCTGCCGCCCGATTGCTGCACAGATGACATTATCGAGGTGCTCGAGCGCGATGGCGCAGCCATTGTTGATGGATTTGTGAGTAATATTTGGCTCGCAGAGTTCAACGATGCTATCCAAATGCCAATCGATAATTACACGCCTTACGACTATGGGGAACCAGAAGCCGAAGAGTTCCTTGGGCGACAGACAGTGCGATTAAATGGCCTGGTCAGCAAGGCACCCAACTACATAGATCTCATAGCGGACGAACGGCTGTTAACACTAATGGATCATTTTCTTGGCCCCGAATGTGGTCAGTTCCGTCTCAATTCAAGTGAAATAATCGAAATTCATGGCGGCGAAACCTCACAGGTACTTCATTGGGATGACATGATATGGCCAGCCCACTTTTGGGCGCCAAACCGTTTGCTGCAGTTCAATGTGATGATCGCTGGAACCGATTTCACAGCGACTAACGGTGCGACTCAGGTTGTTCCCGGCAGCCACACCTGGGACCACAGTGCCCGAGAAGCGCAGCCGGCAGAAATTGCGCAGGCAACCATGAAAGCGGGAAGCGCCGTCTTCATTCCAGGAAAAACTCTGCACGGCGGAGGCACTAATACTGATGGCAGCCGGCGCAGGGCTATCGTAGCGTCCTATGTGCTCGGATGGCTTCGTACTCAGGAGAATCATTTTCTCCATACAACCGTAGAACAGGCAAAAGAATGGCCCGAACGCGTGCGGCAACTCTTGGGATATGAGCTTTATGCTCACTACGACGACAACATTCAGGGCGGACCCCTCGGGTATTACGAATACGGCTGCCCGAGCGCCCTATTTGATGAAGGGTAGAGGCAATGTTAGGCAAAGCTCTGTAGCACGCCCATCCTGCCCCCCTAAAGCCTGAGTCCACATCAGGCGGCCGCTTTCAATCTTGTCGGGGGACTCCGCCGATCACCAGATTTTGACTCGCTCCTCGGGCGCCAGATACATCGCATCCCCCTCGATGACCTGAAAAGCGCCATACCATTCCGGCACATTCCTTACGCTGCCGTTGGCTCGATATACGCCCGGCGAGTGAGGATCTGTGGCGATTTGTGTGCGCAATGCCTCATCTCTGATCTTGGATCGCCATACACGGCCAAATCCAATAAACACCCGCTGCACGCCCGAGAAGCCACCAATGACCGATGCCTCCTGTCCCTCGAGAGACGCCTGATAAGCTTTCAGCGCAATCGAGATCCCGCCTAAATCACCGATGTTCTCTCCCAGCGTAAACGTGCCGTTTACATGAAGATCCGGGAAGGGGTAATAGCCATCATACTGCCCCACTAGCGCGTCGGTGCGCGCTTCAAACTCAGCCCTGTCGGCATCAGTCCACCAATTCCTGATATTGCCATCACCATCAAATTTCGAGCCCTGGTCATCTACGCCATGACCGATCTCGTGACCGATAACCGCACCGATGGCGCCATAGTTGATCGCTTCATCGGCAGCCAAATCAAAAAAGGGCGGCTGAAGGATCGCTGCGGGGAAAACAATCTGATTTAGCACGGGCGTGTAGTAGGCATTGACCGTCTGCGGATTCATACCCCACTCGTCTCGGTCTACCGGACCGCCATGGCGGCTGATGTCGCGCTCAACATCAGCCTCTCTTATGCGCATGAGATTCCCAAAGTAATCGTTTCTGGCGATGGTGACGCCCTCATACTCTCTAAAACTTTTCGGATAACCAATCTTGGGCTCGAACTTGGATAACTTGTCCAATGCCTCGACTTTGGTCTCTTCAGACATCCAATCCAGCGATGTGACGCTGTCTTGATACGCCTTCACCAGATTGGCTACGAGGACGTCCATGCGCGCTTTCGCCTCGGGCGGAAAATGTTTCTCCACATAAACTTTTCCAACAAGCTCCCCGAGCCCGGCATCGACCACGCCTACTGCGCGTTTCCAGTCGGGTCGCTGCTCCTCGCTGCCACGCAGTGCTTTGCCATAAAACGCAAAGTTGCGGTCATCTAGCGCGCGGGTCAACCGTGACGCCTGAGAATTTAGTACCTGCCAGCGCAGAAACAGCTTCCACTCATCGAGGCCCGTTTCTTCAATGATAGAGCCCAATTGCGNAAAAAAGGGTGTTGTGACAGACACNAAATATCCCGGTTCAGGCAACCCAAAAGCACTCAAAAATTGTTCCCATGCCACACCAGTAACGAGATTGCCAAGCTCATNCTGTTCAAACTTCGTATAGTTGTTAGCGAAATTACGGGTTTCTTCCTTGGTCATCTGCGCTGCAGCGATGCTTTCCTCGAGGCTATAAATAACGTCTAGTGCTCGGGGGTCAATTGCCAGCCCAGCGAGAGCGTGAACNTCAGTGATGAGCGCCTTGTACTGTTGCCGGAGTGCCTCACTTTTCTCGTCGTCCTTAAAGTAATACTCGCGCTCCGGTAATCCAATACCACCTTGACTGAGATACATGGCGTTAATACCGGGATTCTTGGCATCAGCGTAGGCAAAAATGCCAACAGGTCCATTGAAGCCCAGTCGCGCAGCAACACCGAAAAACGCAAAGACATCGTCTTTAGACGCGATCGCATCTATTTTTGCTAGGTAAGGCTGAAGTGGCGCAATACCACTCTCATCACGGGTCGCAAAGTCCTGAAAGGACAAATACAGGTCTCCCACTCGCTGCTGGTCGCTCCCCTCTTC
>NYTE01000055.1 GCA_002683335.1 Halieaceae bacterium | reverse complement strand
GCAGTTATTTTTGGCTGTGATGTTAATGAAGTGAAACGGCCGCATTGGAATAATATCGATGTAATACGCGAGAATGTTGAGGAGCCGCGTGCGATATTCACCACGACCCGCAATGACACAGAGTTGAGGTATTCAAAATCATTAAATGGAAGCTGGAAGTTTAATTACGCAAGCACTCCATTGGAGAGGCCTATTGGCTTCGAAAAGTTAGATTACGATGTGAGCGAGTGGGCAGAAATTCCCGTTCCCGGAAATTGGGAAAGGCACGGCTTTGGCTACCCAATTTATGTCAATGTGCCTTACCCTTTTGCGATTGATGAACCCAATGTGCCGCAGGATAATAATCCAGTGGGGTCATATCGGCGTGATTTTCTGTTGCCAGAATATTGGCAGGGAGACGAGGTATTTCTGTATTTGGGGGCGGTAAGCTCCGCCTTTTACGTTTGGGTAAATGGCGAATACGTTGGGTACAGTGAGGGCAGCAAAACATCCTCCGAATTTCGTATCGGAGACAAATTAAGCGCCGGTAACAATACGATTGCCATAGAAGTTTATCGCTGGAGTACTGGTAGCTACTTGGAGGATCAAGATTTTTGGTCGTTGTCGGGCATTCAGCGTGATGTCACGCTATATGCCCGCCCGGCGGTGCGTGTTCGAGATTTTGAGGTGCGAGCAGGACTTGAAAACGATTATGTTGATGGTGTGCTCGAGGCCGAGATTGAATTACTAAATGACTCAAAGGCCGCGGCGGTAAGCGACATTGAGGTGCAGATAACCGATGGCGATACATTGCTTCACCGTAGCAAGCGCAGCGTAACGTTAGAGCGAGGAAAGTCAGTGGAGTTTTTTCAAACGACCCTTCCTAACGTTCGAGCGTGGTCTGCTGAAAAACCAGCCCTTTATACCCTCGTTATAAAAACCCCACAGGAAACGATTTCACAGCCCATTGGCTTTCGAACCACTGAGATTGTTGACGGCCGTTTTCTTATCAATGGCAGAGCAGTGAAGCTCAAAGGGGTTAATCTGCATGAACATCATGAGGTTATGGGCCATGTCGTTGATGAGATGACAATGATGAAAGACATAAGCCTTATGAAGCAGGCGAATATGAACGCGGTTCGAAACTCACATTATCCGCATCAAGACGCTTGGTATGAATTGGTCAGTCGACATGGTTTATACATGATCGATGAGGCCAACATAGAGAGCCACGGATATGGCTATGAGCACAACGAGACGCTGGGAAACAAACCCCATTGGGAAAAACATCATCTTGATCGTACGCAACGTATGTACGAGCGCTCAAAAAACTTCCCTGCGGTTGTCATCTGGTCCCTAGGCAACGAGGCTGGAGATGGCAGTAATTTGGGTGCCACGTACCGCTGGCTTAAAGCAAGAGATAAGTCGCGCCCCATTCAGTACGAAACTGAAGGTGATATTGCAGACGTTGGAGAACGGCACTCGGACTTTCACTCGAGTATGTATTGGCGATATTGGGATCTAGAAAGGTACGCACAAACCGCTAATGACCGACCTTTTCTGCTGATTGAATATAGCCACGCTATGGGAAACAGCTCTGGCAATCTCAGAGAATATTGGGATGTGATTGAAAAGTTCGACTCTCTATCAGGCGCCTTTATCTGGGACTGGGTGGATCAAGGGCTTATTGAATACGAAGATGGAGTGCCCTATTGGACGTACGGTGGCGACTACGGTCCTGACGATGTTCCATCAAGTGGTAATTTTAATTTTAATGGACTGGTGTTTCCCAATCGCAATATCCAGCCTGCCTATTGGGAGGTAAAGCGCGTATATCAGCATGTTCGTTTTTCTTCGGACAGCCTTCTTTCCGGAGTGATAAAGGTCGAAAACAATTACGATTTCACTAACCTCGATGGCTTTGAATTACATTGGAGCTTGGCTGCCGATGGCAAAGCTCTGCGTGGCGGCGTGCTAAACGTCCCCCCTATTGGACCGGGCTCATCTGAGACACTTCATCTCCCATACAAAGGGCATGATCTCCACTCAGGACCAGAGCACCATATTTTGTTGCAGTTGATACACCCTGAACAGAATGGGTTACTTGCCCCGGGTCATATCTATGCCGAGCAGCAGTTCAGAATTACGGGCGATACAGCGCCTAGAGATGACGCAACTCTTGCCAGTGCGGAGGCCTTGATTGTTAATGAAACAAAAGAAACTATCGACATTGGCAATTCAAACTTTGCAATCACTTTCGATCGGCCTACCGGATTGCTGTCACAACTGACTTACAATGGGGAAGATTTGTTAGTTGCGCCTCTGTCGCCCAACACGTGGCGAGCACCCACCGATAATGATTTTGGCAACTATATGCCAACGTGGGCTGCAGTGTGGCAGCAAACTGCTGACAAACAATTTATCGGCTCGATACAAGTTGTCTCTGAAGACGAAAATATTGTGATCGTAAAAAGCAGTCGGTCGCTCGTGTCTGACGATCGACTTGAGGTGGCCAAGTGGGATACGGATTACAAGATTCATTGGGACGGTCGAGTGCATGTTGACAATCACTTTTCTCGCGCGCCCGACATACCGGTGCCACCCCGCATTGGCATGAATATGGAGCTGCGTCGCTCGCTTGATACTGTGGACTGGTTCGGTAGAGGGCCCCATGAAAACTACAGTGATCGTAAAGAGTCGGCCAATGTGGGTCGATATCATAATCTGGTTAACGACCACTATGTCCAGTATTTAAGACCACAGGAAAATGGTTATAAAACCGACGTCCGCTGGGTTGCTTTGAGCGACGATGCTGCTGGCATTCTGTTTATTGCAGACGATTTGATTAGTTTTGGTGTAAGTCATTATCGTCTGGAAGATTTAGTACCCCCGGTGAAGATCGCGATCACAACTGAGGACGGCCCCGCTGCGAGTGAAAATAATGAACGAGTTAATGTGCACGTTAACGACCTCATACCGCGTGATTTAATATCGTTGAACATTGATTTGGGGCAAATGGGATTGGGCGGTGATGATTCCTGGGGGAAGAGGACACTGCTCGAATATTCATTGAGCGAACTTAACTATCGTTACGGTTTTACCGTCATACCCTTTAATGGAAAGAGTGATCGCCTTGAAAAGCTGGTTCATCGCTAGTTTTATTGTCACGCCGCTGCTGCTTTCTTTAAGCGTCCATGCGGCTGCCAGCGACAGGCGCATGGATATTGAGGCGCTTTTCTCAAGCTTTGATCAAGGCCAACAGCCCGGTGTCGCGGTGCTTGTGATGCAAGAAGATCAGGTCTTTTATGCTCAGGGTTTCGGATATGCTGATCTCGAAGGACGAAAAAAAATCGATACCCGTGCCCTATTTCGTCTTGGCTCGATATCAAAGCAGTTTACGACGATGGCCATTATGCAGCTTGCTGCAGCGGGCCACTTGGAATACGACGATTTACTCAGCGAACACATTCCGGAATTGCCGCATTGGCCCCACATTACTATTCGCCAGCTTATGAATCACACCTCTGGTGTGACGGATTATTACGAGGAACCCTACTACACTGATCTCGTTCAGCGATACGATAAGACATTTGCGATGCCGCAGAATACTGATCTTATAGAGATTATGTCCAATTATTCTGACGCGGATTTTCCTGCTGGTGAGCAGTATATTTACAATAATGCCGGCTACGAATTGCTGGCGATAGTCGTAGAGCGGACTTCCGGCAAGGCGTTTGGTAAGTTTCTCAAAGAGAAGATTTTTCAGCCGGCGGGTATGGAAACCGCAACCACTTTTAATAGTGTACATGGAGATTTTTCCGGAAGAGTTCTGGGCTATAGCCCTAGTGAACAGGGCTTCATGCTCAATGACTTTGACCCTTTTAATGACATGCTGGGTGCAGGTGGTGTTTACGCATCAATCGATGATCTCACCTCTTGGTTTCAGAGCCTTAGAAACAACAGGTTGTTATCTTCGAGTGCTATGGCAGAGGCGTTCTATCAGACACGCCTCAACGATGGCTCTTTGATTGATTATGGATTTGGATGGGATATTACGCCCTTTCAGGGACACGCAAGCTTGGGGCACTCGGGGTCCTGGGTTGGGTTTCGAACGGCGCTCAGGTATTTGCCTGAGCTAGACATCAGCGTTGCTGTCCTAAGCAACAGATCAGACGTTGATGCTTCAGAGCTTATGAATTCGGTGACGAACCTTATGGTTGATGGTCGCGGCAGCGACTTTATGGCAGATGAATCTCGTCAGTCTGCAATGAATCACCATAGGCGCATTCCTAATAACGAGCATTGGTGGAATGTGCGAGGCGATGAAATGGGGTGGATGCATCGGCATACTCAGGAAATGTTCCCCACGCAGCCAGTCTATCGTGGTGGACCTGTGCGAGAACTTGNGTACAACACCATTCCGGCAATCNGCGATATAAGCATAGAAACTCCCCAAGGCCTCATGCCTTTCCGCCGATTTTTAGCAAGCGATCAGTCAACGGCAATGGGTGTCGTTATTNTGTATAAGGGTCAGATAGCGTTCGAGTCGTATCCTCGAATGCGCGAGTACGAAAAGGTTACTTATTGGTCCACAACTAAAATTCTCGCAGGCGCTATTGTGCGACTGTTGGAAGAGCAAGGCCGCATTGACATCTCACAACCCATTGAGGCGTATGTGCCGCAGCTAGCTTCGTCTGTACATGCAGGTACGACTATAGAGAATATTTTGGATATGGCGACCGGCGTGGATTGTGCCGAGAACTACGCCGACCCTGATTCTTGTTATTACCGATATTCAGAGGCAATCGGCGACAATATCCGCGAGTCCGATTCACCAGATGACCCTTATAAATTTTTGGCCGAAGTCGCAATTGAGCGCACAAATGAACAAGGAAAACAGTACGTTTACTCGGGGGCGACCAATTTCCTTTTAATGTGGGCCATAGAAGAAATCACTGGTTATACCCTTGCTGATGCCGTGACCAAAGAGTTTTGGCGACAAATTGGTGCGGAACANGACGCGGCATTTATCGCCTACCGTTATGGCATTCCACTATCGCATGGCGGCTTTATTTCGACTATGCGCGATTTGGCCAGACTGGGTTTGCTTTATACACCTAGTTGGCCGGTAGTCTCACAAAAGAAAATTATCAGNACTGACCATCTCTCAGCGATTATGACAGCAAACCGGCCAAACCTTAGGCCCACGGCATATGCATGGGGAGACCGCGATTCGCTGGGCTTTATCTCTCATGGGGGTTGGGGTGGACAGGGGCTTATCATTCATCCGGAACGAGATATCGTTGCAGTTTTCACCAGCTATAACAAAAAAGACTATAGTGAAACCAGTCTCGAGTTNGCCGTTAAAAAAGTTTTGCGCGACGTCTTCATAGTGCCAAATAAACCGGCTTATCAGTCGATAAGATGAGCTCTTTCTAGTACGGCCTCCCTCTCCACTCTCNCCCGAATTCATAGCGCACGTAGCACTCCTCAGTTTGCAGAGGTACTATATTTGCGCGAATTCGATTTTTCATTGCACAAACACGCATGGGTNGGTGGGNTTTGGATATTGGTGCCAACCAACGCCTCTTGGGNAAAATAGACATCGAACCCTTGCAGAGGCGAATTTNANAACAGACTGAAGAGACTTGGGCGGAGCAAAAGTTGCGGCAGCAAAATTACGAAGTGCACCGCGACACACAATCGATTGTTCTGTTGTTTTGTGACGAGGACTGGCCGCTTTCTGGCGAGATTTATAAGGATACTGGGTATGATCGGCTAGCAGACGTCGCTGAGCCTTTGATGGCTCAAATCATTAATGCCGCATATGACAAGGGTGGTTTGATTATTCGCGCGATGGCGGCGAGGCTTAAACCCGGCGGTAAAATACCTGCTCATCGCGATTCTATTCACTCTTTTCACATTAGCCATCGTATTCACGTGCCGATTANGTCTAATGCNGGAGTGCGCTTTACGGTNGGTGGCAAGCCNTATATTTTTGAACCGGGCTATGCTTACGAGATNAACAATCAGCGGAAACATAGTGTNATGAATTTNGGNAANGAAGATCGGATTACATTTATCTTTGACTACGTCCCNCCGATTGAATTGCAGACTGGNTNATGAGTGACGNNCCANNNAAAACNATTCAGGCTNCAATNGATTTTTTAAAGCAAGATCGNCCGNTGCGCGCNGAAGAAATTTGCAGAAACTATCTAGAAAAATCGCCCGGATCTTTGGATCATCTGCGATTACTAGGGCAAGCACTCCTCAAGCAGGGCAGAACGTCCGAAGCTGAGCATTACCTACGTTTGGCTTTAGATATCGAGCCCGATTTTCCTCAATTGCATGAAGATCTTGGTAGTGCCTACGCAATGCAATCTAAATACGAAGAGGCGATTACCGCCTTCCAGAGAGCATTAGAGCTGCAGCCTACATTGCCACTTGTTGAACGTAAACTGGGTCAAGTGCTCATGGCTGTAGGTCGAGGAAACGAAGCCTCCGAAGCTTTTCATGACTACATTGATAAAGACCCTGAGCGAGCTGAAGTTTTTCGTGGCATTGAATTGTTTCAAAAAGAGCTTTTTGATGAGGCAATAACTGTCTTTCGCGGCGTGCTAAAGCAGAACCCCAAAAATGTGAACGCACTGCGCCAACTCGCCATTTCTAACTGGCACGGAAAACGAAGGTTGGATGACGCTGAGGCGCTACTCCGACAGGCTGTTGCCCTGGCAGATGATTTTTTTGGTGGATGGTTGACACTCGCGGCGCTTCTTATGGAGTTGAACAAGTTTACTGAAGCGATCTCATCTTACGAAAAAGCTACGAAAATTGAGCCCAATAGTGCCGAAGCCTGGGCTGGGCTCGCCAGCGCCAACGGTCGTGCCATGTATCCAGAAAAAGCCATTGTTGCTTACGAAAAAGCTATTAGTTTGAATGATTCTGACCCCCAAGTACTTGGCGGCTATGCTTGGGAACTTAAGACTGTTGGCGATCAACAGGCGGCGTTGCATGCATATCGTAAGGCGATTAGCGTGAAACCAAATTTCGGTCCCGCCTATTGGAGCATGGCAAATCTGAAAATATTTAAGTTTGAAGAAAAAGAAATTACAGAGATGCTCGCTCAAATCGAGTGTGGTGACTTAACCGACATCGAGGACATACATTTTCGATTTGCATTAGGCAAAGCGATGGAAGATAAGAAAGAGTACGATAAAGCTTGGTCCTACTACGACACTGGAAATAAGCGCCAACGTGAAACTGTTGAATGGGAACCGATGGAGATGGAACGGCGTCAACAGACGATCCGTAGTGTTTTCGATCGGGATACGCTAGAACATAGAGCTGATGTTGGATACGAAGCGGCAGACCCCATTTTTATCGTTGGGTTACCTAGATCCGGCTCAACGTTGGTGGAGCAGATTTTAGCTAGTCATAGCCAAGTAGAAGGCACTGCAGAATTGCCAATTATTGGTCGCATAACCGATTCAATCGGCCGCTATCGGACCGATGGTAAGCGCTTCCCTGAGGCTATTTTGGAGCTTCGAGATAAAGATCTGCGGGCCTATGGACGTCAATACCTCAAAGAAGCTCAGCGGTATCGAAGTACCGATAAACCTTTATTTACAGACAAGTTACCCAATAACTATCCAATGCTTGGCTTCATAAAATTAATTTTACCCAATGCGAAGTTTATCAATACCCGGAGACATCCTTATGACAGCTGCCTCGGGGCATACAAGCAGTTATTTGGTAGAGGTCAAAATTTCACCTATGACATGCTTGATTTGGCCCATTACTATCAGCAGTACATTGCCACAATGAACCACTGGCATGTTGTTATGCCCGATCAGGTCCTCGATGTTCACTATGAGGAAACGGTGACGCGGCTTGAATGGCAGGTTCGCAGAATTCTTTCGCACTGCGGGCTTCCTTTTGAGGAATCATGTCTGCACTACCATGAAACTGAGCGCCCAGTGAAAACTGCCAGCTCTGAGCAGGTCCGTCAGCCGATATATCAGAGTGCTTTGGGGGCGTGGCGACGTTATGAAAAACATCTTGGCGTCTGGCAGCATCAGTTGGGCGGTATTGTCGAAGAGCTTCCCGAAGCTGCAAAAAATGCCGGGCTTTAGGAGAAGGGCCACGACTCTAAGCCATGGATAGCATTGCGAACATCGGCACTGATGCTTACAGATCCTAAAGTTTTATTTCCAGCTAGATCATAGATAGTGATTGTTGATGGAGAACTGCCTCCCGCAACAAGGCGGTCTGATAAAACACAAAGACCCCTAGCAAAATTCGGTCGAACGATTCCACTGTCTACGAGATGCAAGTTTTGCAACTGGCTAGGAGCTATTGTAGGGACCTGCATAGCTCTATCTTCCTGGCCTTCACCACGACCCGTGTAGCGTAAAACGTCGGCAGCCGTGTCATTAAAAAGCACTCCATCTCGGAATGGCTGAGCATTGTGAGTGCCTTGAGGTAGTTCCACTGCCATCCGAATTTCGTTGCCGTTAAAGTGCAGCAGACCTTCGGTTCTTAAACCTGAAATATACATGCCGTGGGATGAGCAATGCACATTATTGACGTGCAGTTTATTAATCATGAGTGGGCCCTCGTTTTCCTCAGGATTGAAAATCAGGCCGCTGAATCTGTAGTCACGTTTTGTGATGTGCATCGCCCATGTAAAGCGAAGCTGATCAAGNTCAAANCCGAGAATGGTATCGAATCCAGTAGAGGTNAGGTAGAGCATTCGCTCCCAGACAAAAATTTCATGGCAGTGTTTTAGAAAAGGATTGCGCCAAGANCCTATTTTTTCAAAGGTTGANGAATATGCAAANAGCTCGTTGCTGGCNGCAATAAAAACNTTTTCCCCATCGAATTCNATTCCACGAAGCCCTCGATCTGCACCGCGGCCATCCCANTCTATGTCAGTGGTATTCCAGTCAATGGTTTGGCGGACAAACTGGTTTTCAAGATCCAGCAGGTAAACGCCGCCGTGACTCTCACCCTGATGAGAGCCACGGACTACTGAGGTTGTGACTAGAGTAGTTATTGGCTACCGAAACGTTTTCGCAGGGTCAACCAAATAGTGCGCGGTCGGTCCAGCGCGCGCTGACGCTGATAGCGTGGGTCACCAAAAGTTTGTGCATTCCCACTTTCGCCGGTAAATACAAAGTTGTAGCCCTTTGCGCCGGTGACATTGTTCACGGCAATCTCCAAGTCTAAACCGTTGGCCCAGGTCATCCCGGCAGAAAAATTGTGGTATCGCCAAGAGGGGGCACGGCCTGCAATATTGTTGTCGCGAATTTCGTCAGTACCCGCCCAAGTCTCGCTTCCGTAGGCAATGTCGTAGTAGAGCCACATATCACCGCCTAAAACATTCGGAATATCGTAGTAGACGTTGGCCCAGGCGGTTCTCTCAGGGGCATTTGGCATCAACATGCCCTCACGGATCTGGATTGAACTTGGATCAATACTGCCATCGGCTGACGTCGCGCACCCAACGTTGACACCGTTTTCAAAGTTATTGCAAAACGTGTCTGTGAATTCAGCACTAGCGGCAAACAGATTTGCACCGAAAGAGAGCCGCTCTGTCGCTTGCCATCGGATTTGGGCCTCGGCCCCCGAGGTCTCTGCTCCCCCCGCGTTAATAGTTCCGCGCAGCCACCACTCCCCATCAGGGAAAGAGGCGCCCTGAAGGTAGTCTTTCCATTCCATATAAAAGCCGCTGATGTTAAGCGTCATNCGACCATCAAGCCATTCGCTCTTGAGGCCNAANTCATANTTATCTAGTAAATCACCGGTGTAGGTTTGTGGCAGACGTCCGGTGGAGACCGCGCGGGGGCTGTTTGAGCCTCCAACTCTAAATCCTTGACTGAAAAGACCGTATATCATGACATCTTCGTTGAAGGTGTAACGNAGNCCGGCTTTATAGATCGAGTCACTTTGTGATCCTTCGTCACGAAAAATTCCACCACCCGAGGTTCTGTCTCCAAAAGGCGTCAGGCCACCGGGAAACTCAAACTTTTCAAACTTATCGCGCTCAAACTCGGCCCACCGCATACCCCCGAATACCTGCAGGTTGTCGGTGATGTCGTAACTGAGCTCGCCAAAAACGGCGGTTTGCTTCACCGAGTTGGAGAAGGTGTTCGCGTAGCTCACATTAGTGGCATTCAGCGGGTAGGCTTGGTTAGCGTTGGCGCTGTAGTAGTAAGCGTAGTATTGCGCGCTCGCCCACATCGTCGTGTTCTCAAGATTGGGAATCTTGGCTCCGTAATACCATTCATTGAGGAAATCCTCGTAATACCCCCCCACCATCCACTGCAACCGTTGATCGCCTTTTGACACCAACCTAATCTCGAGGGCGTCTCGCTCTTGTTCCTGATCATTGAAAATATAGCTGGGATAAAAATTGCTGTAGTAGAGGCAGCTAGCTCCGTAGTAGTTGCAGGAGTTACCGTAGTAGTAGTCCCTTGACTGCGTGTAGGTCATGTTGTCGTATTCATAGACAATATCCCGCTCAAAACGGGTGTAGGTAGCGGATATATCAGCAAATCCAAGGTCCCCTTGCAGTGTCATGGACATGGACGACCAATCATCGTTGCGGAATTCATCTTGAAACCGCGTTACCTCGTAATCACCAAGCGCTTCGTCAGAGTCCCAAACGCCTTCGGCTTCGGTTTTTTCGGCCATAAGGTTGGCAAGCAAGGACCAGTTGTCATTAATATTCCATACGACCTGAAGGCGACCGCCCGTAACGTCATACTCATTGAAATCATCTTCCACACGGTCGCTGTTGTCATAGTTCCCGGTAAAACTCGTGCCGTAAACATTGTCGACATAGCCGCCATCATGCGATGTGTAGGCAACCAGCCGTGCGGCTAACTTATCATCGACGATAGGTATGTTGAGTACGCCGTTAAAGTCCCAACTTTCTTCCGCGCTTTTAGTAGAAGCAACTGCTGCTTCGAACTGACCCGATAAGCCGGAGAAATCGGGTTTGTTGGTAATGTAACGAATCGTTCCTGTTTGGGAGCTCGCGCCGAACAAGGTTCCCTGTGGGCCAGGCAGGTTTTCGACACGGGCAATATCAATACCGCGAAAACCCACCTGCTGAGAGTTAGAAGACATAGGTTGTTCATCAAGATACACAGCAACCTGCGCATCCGTTCGGTATTCAAACGGTGCGGTTGTAATGCCTCGCATGATTAGTGAGTTCTGGCCTGGTTGCAGTGAAACTAGTCCAACAGAGGGCAGTGCTCGCAGTGTGGCTTTGAGGTCTCTTGCACGCATAAGCTGCAGATCCTCTCCCGATAGAACGTCGATGCTGTGCGCAATATCTTGAAGATCAGTCTCGCGTTTTGTCGCAGTGACTATAACTTCTTCAAGAAATGGACCGGCTTCTTGCGCCAACACAGTATGGGCGGGAGCAAAAGCTGCCGAGATCGCGGCTGCCAGAGCAGATACACGAAAGCCGGCGGTGTCGAGCGTTTGACTAGTTCGAAAAGCAACATTTTTTTTATATTTGGCCATGCTACAAACTCGCTTATTCAAAATTGGGACGCAACCTCTGGAAGCTTACCTTTCAAGCCANTTTGACACTATATAGNTATATGCGTGCATATCAATCCCACCTAGGGATCACTTTTAACGTGGGTTTCGAGCCAATCGAAATATTGTTCGTAAAGGTGTTTTTCATAGGAGGGAATAGACAGGCTGTGATACTCATTCGGATAGACTACGAGTCTTGTGGGTATGCCCTTGCGCTTAAGGACTATATACAGCTGTTCGCTGTTAATAATGGGCACGTTCCAATCCTCCTCTCCGCCAACGACTAATGTCGGAGTGTTTACCTTATCAAGGGCATAAAACGGTGAGATGCTATCCCACGCATCTTTGTTTTCAAGAAGCCAGGGGAAGCCCAGCTCTTCCTCCCACCAACGTTGATACTGATCATGCCCATAATTCGCAACGTACAGGGTCGCACTAGCNCCTGTAATGGCAGCATCAAAGCGATTTGTTTTGGTGATCGCATGGTTTGTCAGGATGCCACCATAGGACCAGCCATAAACCGCCATCTGCTCTGAATCGATCCAACCCTTGTCGATGCCGTAGTCTATTGCGGCCATAACGTCAGTAAAGTCTGGGCCGCCCCAGTTTCCCGTGATTGAACTNGCAAACTCCTGNCCGTAACCAAATGACCCTCGTGGATTGGGCATCACTACTATGTAACCTTGGGCTGCCAATAACTGTGCTTCGGAGTTGAAACCGAAATCCCATTGAGCCTGTGGACCTCCATGAATATGCAGCACCGCGGGATAGGCACGCCCTGACTGATAATCAGGTGGAAACAAATAAAATGCCTCAATCGTTACGCCGGGCTCGCTCTCAAATCTGTGTTTTTGAACCGCCCCAAATTTAGTGCTGGCCAATNCATCACTCTGGATACGGCTTAATTGCTGCAAATTGCCTTTTTCGTCCGTCGTAAATATTTCTCCGGGATATCGTGGTCGGTCAACAAGCGCATAAATTTGACCATCTGCTGCCTCATCGAATTCCCTTACGACNTCTTGCTGGCCGATCACCTGCTTCACAGCGTGGGTATCTAGATCGACGCGAATAAGTTGCTGTTGACCTTGGCGCTCAGTAATTGCAAGTAGCTCGCTACGATTCTGTGAAAATACCAGATTGTAAACTTGCACCTCGGCCAGTGATTTCACCAGCTGTGTTTCGCCCGATCCAATATCTAAAATTGCAAGCTGAGGGATCGCATAAATTGGCAGGTCGCTTGAGGCAGCAGTTGTATAAGCGAGATGCTTCCCGTCACGGCTCCAAGTGGGACTAGCGTCTTGGTGAGGACTAAACGTCAGTTGCTGGGGCTCTGGATTCGCTTTCGTAGTGTCCAGCAGCCAGATGTCTGTATTGCGGTTTTGATCTGGCTGCTCGGTGCGGTTGCTGACAAATGCTACGTGTCTGCCATCTGGAGACCAACTTGATTGACTGTCGTCAAAGTCTCCGAATGTGAGTTGTCGTGTCAGCTTGGTGTCAATATCGATAACGTGTAGGTGGTATCGGTAGCGATCGAGGTAGCCTACGTAATCTTCTTTGAATTGAAGCCTGTCTATGACNTATGGGCGAGGATTTGGGCGGATCTCTTCGTCTANATCAGCAGGGGTGGCGTCNTTAACTTCTAGTAATATTTGATTCCCTTTTGGAGACCAGTTGTAACTGAAAATTCCCTGCTTGAATTCGGTTAGGGGCTGCGCGTCACCACCACGACGGTCGAGAATCCAAATCTGGCTCTGCTGATCTCCGCGGTCAGAGAGGACAGCCAAGAAGCGATTATCAGGGCTCCACTTTGGCGAGTACGAATCGCTGTTACTCTCTGTCATACGGATTGGCAGTCCTCCAGCAGCTGGGATCATCCAAACTGAGCTTGTGGCNNGGTCTCGTTCGAGGTCTCTTTCGTAAAGCGAGTAGGCTACAAACTGTCCGTCTGGACTCACGCTAATTTCAGAGGCGCCTTGCATGCGCAGATAAGTATCGATGCTAAAGATTTCATCTGAAACCGCCGGCGTTAGAGGGAGCATAAAGAGTAAAAGTGAATGGATTAATCGCGTCATATTCAGTATTTCACCTCTAATGTTTTTTGAGCAGTAGGTATGTAAAAACCTATTGAAGTTGATCTCTTATCTCTGAGCCCGATATCAATGATCATGCTTTTTCAAGGCGTGTCAGCTGCCTTGCGGCGACAAACCCCAACAGGCTGCTCGCTCCGAAAAGACCGTAGTAGATCTGGAAACCTTGTTGGCCACTCCAGTTTGCCAGCGCCCAGGATTGCACCATCGGCACGTAGATATCTGGGGTGTAGGCGAGCAAACTGATCAGACCGACCGCAAGCCCCCGGGTACTGGCCGACACGTCGCACTCATCAAGCGTTGCCCAGAAAATACCCCGTACTCCGTAAGTGAAAAGTCCAATTAATAACACCATGGGGAATAACACCATCACGCTGATGGTGACAGGTAGGGAGGGAAGTAATGCCAGTAGCCCGCCGGCAATCAGCATGAGCACCCCGAGAAAGGGGATGACGCGGAAGTAATCTCCTATAAAGCCCGCCAGCACCCCACCGAGGGGGCGCATCCAGAGTCTGCCCACCGTGATGGCCCCCACGGTGACNGCACTTAATTGGAAGATGGACTGCAGTAANCCNGCCAGTGAATAGGTCACCCAGAATATTTGATAGCCCACGAGAATAACGATTGCTGCCAGCCAGATTTTTTGATTGCTCAGCAGTTGTTTTAGATCTCGGAGCAGCCCGGAGATCCCGTGGCTACTCGGGTCAGGCGGGGCCTCCATGTGAGAGGCTCTCAAGGCGAAAAATAGGATTGGTGTAAATCCAATCGCGACCAAACCGTAGAACCAAATCACTGCGGTCAGAGATTCGCTGGTGCTGGTTCCCACACTATTCAGGAAGTAGGCAAAAACAGCGAGCCCAATGCTTGCCAGTAGCGCCTCAANCAACCCCCGGCCACTCTCCAGTAATCCGAAAAAACGGCCTTGCTGGTCGTGCGGCGCAAGCAGAGAAGTGCCTTTGATCAGCGCGCCCCAGAGGGTTAGCCCACTGGTCAGACCCCAACCGATGAAAATCAATTTAATTTGCGCAAAGTCGGGGACCGTGCTCAGCCAGAGTGCAAGTAACCCTGTGCCGGCCATCGATATACTCATCAACACGCGGGTAGGCAGTTTGTCTGACAGCCATCCACTGGGGAGATAGGTTAAAAAAAATACGATTCCCAAGATCGAGTGGCATTCACCCAACTGGGCACGGGTGATGTCGAAGGTTTCCANCATCGACCCCTCGAAATTTTGACGCATGTAGACCACGGGGTAGATGGTTCCGCTGCCGATAACCAGGAGAAGGAGTTGCAGGTAGCGTTGTCTCAGGCTGGGTTTAGATGAGTCAGCTTTTTGATGATCTGTGGTTGATGTCTCGATGATTTATTCCTCGCTATCAGATCTGGCACTCAGGTTCGGACGTGAACCGGCACGGCCTCAATGTTCCGGGGAGAACTTCTGCACAATATGGCACAACGCAGGATAGCCCGCGAATANCTGAGGGCATTGGGGGAGGCCGGAAGCACAGTTTTTTAGGCAAACAGGGNAAACCACGNCGGCGGTAGCAAGTTACAGCGCTGGCATTGATTACTTAAGATATGGCTCAGCGCCCGCTTTGAGATTGAGTGAGTCTCGATTGTGAGGCGCCGAAAGATCGATTTCTGCCGGATCGTCGATGCCGGGCCAGCCGGTCATTACGGCACATGTTCTGCAAAANATGACAGGGCTAACCGCGCCGTTACAGTGGTTGTCTCCATTTAAATCTGTCCGTATCCCAATGTTTTGATCGAGTCCAAGTAGGCAGTCATCGCGCATTCGTGTAATAGAAAACTTAGGGTAACGACCGATTTGCAAACTGATAACCAGGTGCTTTTTAGATCGTGAGTGGTGGTATCTTCATTCCATTCTGATCTTTGCTCCTCACCTTTGGTGTTGTGCGATCCAGGTGCAGACCGTTCGCTAGCGCATAATGTGGGAGCAGCGTCACTGCGGCAGTTATGGCTGTCATCGGAGGGCGTCTTCCTTAGGGTCCTCCACTGACTGATATCCAAAAGTTGGCCGCAGCAGCACCTATACCGATCAATCGTGCGACAAAAAAACCGAGTATCAAACCGCTTTTTCTGGCTTGTGGAGTTCGTTGGGCAGGGGTTCAGGTAGCCTGAACTGCAGTGCCAGCAGCACCTTCAAGGCGTTGGTAATAGNTGGAATCACAGCCATAGCGAGGGTGATGGCAAACAATGCCGACTGCGGCTGAGTTGCGGTGCGCGGTAGCCCGGGCACAAAACCCATTGTGGACAACAATACACCAAGTGTCAGCGGCGCCGTAGCGAAGGCCAGCTTCTCAACAAAACTGTAAATCCCAGCATAGAAACCTTCCCGGCGCAGTCCGGTTTTTCGGTAGTCGNATTCCATGACGTCGGGCAGCAGGCTCTGGCCCATCAGNAACATACCGCCATTGCTTACCGCCAANACAAATGCTCGCAACATATAGAGCGCAATGGGCTCACCGGGACCCGACAGCAACCAGGTCAGGTTGACACACGCCGCCATCGCGGCAGACAGCGCTAACGTGTGAGCCTTGCTGAGTCGTTTGGAAATCAGTACCCAAGGCGTGATCGCCGCCAGCGTGCCCACCATGTATGCGAGACCGTACCAGAGCATAATCGCTTCAGACTGCTGCATCACCTGACGTACAAAGAAGATGTTGGTGGCAACCGTGGCGGATAGCGCATACAGGCCCAGATACTTGATGCAGAGCAGAATGAGAAACGGCCGGTTGCTCAGTGCAGACCGAGCCTGCTCTTTGAGCGGTACTCTCAATCGCGTCCGTTCGGTGCTTGCCGCATGCCGCGTCGTAATGAAACAGGCGACAGAAGCGAGCAGGATAATCGCCGCAGTAATCAGCGACATCATGGCAAAGGCTTCAGTCTCGGGTACCCCCATGGTGTCGCGCGCATAGGCAACAAGCTTTGGGGCAAGCGCGATCCCGACAAAGGTTCCGACCGCGATCCAGGCGACCCGAAAGGACATCAGCTTGGAGCGCTCGTAGGAGTCTTGCACCATCTCCGCCGGCATCGACATATAGGGCACGTTGAAAATGGTATACGCCGTGGCGGCTGCTAAAAGCATGGTGAGGATCCAAACCTGGGTGTGCGCAAAGGTCACGGTATGCACCGAGAACAGACCGATGACACTCAATGCAGCGAGGATGCCGCCAGCCAGCAGATAAGGCCTGCGNCGGCCCCAGCGACTATTGGTGCGGTCGCTGATAATCCCCATAACGGGATCAGTAATACCGTCATAGATCTTGGAGACAAAGACCAGACCGCCTGCGACCGCGGGAGCGATGCCCACCGCACTGATTAAATAAACCATGAGCATTGCTGTTTGGGTGTTGAGTAAACTCGACATCGCCAGCGTGCCGAGACTCCAGCCAAAATACAGCCGCATAGGGCTGTGAGTCTCGCTCATGAGTCCTCGGGCTGACTGCTTAAGTGCTGCAACGGCTCCAACAAGCGGCTCACCCACTCAGCGCGGTCCAGATCAAAGTGTTCTTCTGGAACAAACGCTTCAAGCGCTTCTGCGGATGGCACCTTACCTTGCTCACATAAAGAGATCAGCGCATGGAGCTGCTCACGCGTCGCCGCCAGCTCCTCACCCAGTATCAGTACCATCTGATAAAGCGCCTGCACCGCCGGATCCTCAAAATAGACCGGCTTGTCTGTAGGTTGAGCGCCTTCTTTCATGCCTTAGTCGCACCAACCATGTACCAAACCAGAGGGCCGTCAACCTGGGGTTGGTATGATTCAAAGACAGCATCTTCAGAAAAACCCGCTGATACAAGGGCATCTGGCACAGAGCTCTCCGAAAAAGACCGCCAGAATGGCTCGTCGTTATGCGCAGTCTGCCAGTTAGANAGCCACTGCTGAAATGCTGGCATATCGGAGCGCTGTGTGGGCACGTCCTGATGGACCACCAGACCTCCGGGCGCTACCAGTCTGAAACTCTCGCGCATCACTGCATCAAGCATCTCACACGGTATCTCGTGAAGTAGAATATTGCTCACCACCAAATCGAAAGAGGCATCGGGAAAGCTAGTCGCGCTGGCACANCTTTGNCGGAAATGGATAGGTAAGCCCAATGCCTCGGCCCGCGGATGCGCATAACGCAGTAGGCCTGCACCGAGGTCTACACCATGGATCNCCGCATCGGGAAAGGCCACGGCATAGTTAGCTGTCTGGCCGCCGTATCCACAACCTAAATCGATGANNCGCTGGGGACGAAATGCCGGAAAAGTTGTTTTGATGAATCGCACTACAGCCTGCCCTTTACTGTCCTTGGCGCCGGTCCCGGCACCTCGGCTATACAATGCGCCTCCCGCCTCCTGTAACGCACCGGCGTACCAGTCGTTGCCATCACGATCTAGACAATATCCTCCAGGCTGACCGTGGTAAGCGGTGTTGGCAAAATAAGCGGGTAAGGTCAGAGTCGGGTCGAGTTGTATTGATCCCCGCGCGGGGGCACCACTAAATTCATCAGCCGCTTGACTGAGGTCTGACATCTGCCGATTGACCATGTCGCCCAAGGCGCGCCACATCTGTTGCTGCGAGCCGATGTTGAGGGCGCTCCATGCTGCAAAGGCAGGGTGCCCATCTAAGGCTACAAAAGGGCTTGCGGCGATATCAGCCTCGCGAGGCTTGTAGGTTGCATCGAATTCGTTCTGCAACGTAGTGCGTGCAAATTGTCCCAGATGGCGCTTGGCATGAAAAATAAATGACTGCCTGCCGCGATCGCGACAGCTTTGTGACGGCGAGAGTGCGTGCACCGTTGACCGATTCATTTCCGCTGCTATCTTCGTCATCGTATCGAGCCTTTTCGATGGACGTGCTGAGGGCATGAATAGGAATATCCTGCGTGAATGATGGGCGGTCAAGCCCCCTGCGAGCACAGGTAAAAAAAAACAATATAAACCTGGTGCGGAACGAGCACAGCCTCCCACCACAATCAGCGCGCGGGAGGAAGGCGTTATTTGTCGCTATGCACCTTCAGGCCTTCGCCGGAATCCNATATTACCGGTGCGCGCTAACGGTAAATAAGGNNTGGCAACTGGCCTAAGGGTTACAGTCGCTGGCGTGGTCGATGGATCGCGATTTAATGACTTGTGTACAATGACCTAAAGCCGCTTCGAATCGCGCCATGAACGATCAACATGAACATCCGCTATTGGTTCGACGTGATCACGACGACGAATCGCGTCAGCAATTCGCGCGCAGTTTACGGGCGCACCTTTTGAACGAAGTACAACCCGGTGTCTATCATCACGTGGCCGCTAAGGCAGCGACCGAAGGGCCGATTACAGACCGACATCAAGTCCGCGAAATGATCGCCGACCATCCCTACTATCGAACGTTTTCAGCTTCGCTGAGGACCGCTCAGGAAAGGATCTGGGATTCCGTAATTGACGCGGTTGAGAAAGACTACGCCCGTTTAAAGTCCGCTTATCTTGAAACAGGGGCAAAAGCACCAACCGCGGGCTCTCTCAGGCTAAACGCCGACCTCGTAATTCCCGACTATCACGCCACCGTCGATATCCATTTGCAACCGGGTGGTTACCACACGGAACGAGGAGAATACGATATCGCAGCCGGGGCAATTTATGACCGGGCTGTCTTCTTGTATGCCAATGGCCGCTTTGGCAACCAGACGCAGCTGATGGGAGAGACTCTTGTCGAGGAATTACGAACGGCATTACCAGAATTTCGCCCCGAACGAATTCTGGAGATTGGCTGTACCGTAGGAAATTCCATCATTCCTTATGCAACCGCGTTTCCAGAGGCAGAGATCCATGCAATCGATGTGGCCGCGCCTTGTCTACGTTACGCCCATGCAAGAGCCGAAGCGTTGGGCACGGCAATCCACTTCTCACAACAGAATGCCGAGAAAACGGATTTTGCTGAGGGCAGCTTTGACCTGATTGTTTCGCATATCCTCTTTCACGAAACCTCACGCACTGCGGTAGACAACGTTCTTTTGGAGTGTCGCCGACTCCTGNAACCAGGCGGTTACATGGCGCATCTGGATTTGCCACGCCAACACCACTTCAAGGACCAGATTGAATCTTTTTTGCACGACTGGGAAGCACACAACAACAACGAGACCTTCCACAAAATCTTTAAGACCATGTCGCTTACCGAGCGCGCGCAGCATGTTGGTTTTCCGGCACAGTCGCTCAACACCATGATGACCCCATTAAATTGGCCTCTGCTGTTGGGACAGCGCTAAATATGCCTGAAAAAGACAACCAATTAAGACGAACTGCCAAAGGCCGGCGACCACAATACTTTGAGGATCCGGCGGTCGATCATCTNCACAACATGATTTTGTCTCTGGTCGAGGAACTTTCCGTTACGCGGGATCGTGCCGATGCCCTTGAGCGCCTGCTCGAACAATCCGGTGTATTGAATTCAATACAACTCGATCAGTATCAAGCCGATGAAGTTGCTGCGATCGAACGGCAAGAGAGGCGTGAACGTTATATCGCTCGCGTATTGAAAACCTTCAGCGATCAGGCGGAGCGAGAGACCGAAGATTTAATGGCGCCCCCATTCGAAGAAGTCGTGCGCATTATGGACAAATAGGCGCATCTGCCGCCGAGGCCCGGGATAAAGGCGAGCCGGAGGATCTGTTTTGTTGACCAGCAAAGTAGAGGGAATCTAAGCCTCTATAGCTTCTCGAGAGGTAGTCATTGTGAGGTCCGTTCATCGCTAGTAGATCAATACCCTAAATCGCGCGATTTTGGTCCACTGTGGCCGGTACGATTATCTATAAATCAATAANTTACATCTATTTTGGTAGNNCCNGGCGGATTACCCAAAACAAGCTGGAGCGTGTTTTGTCCCTGCGGGCTTCGCGCTTGTGGCGCTCGGTGCCAAATGCGCCTGCAGTCGCATTTGATCGAACCGCCGCCCTCTACCATGTCAAGGCCGATTGGCCGCACCAGGACACGCGCGGACACATTAAGCCTACTCTGATTATTCTTGAGGACAACATTTATGAGCATCCGCAACCGTGACTGGTTCACGGTCGATCCTTGGCACTTAGTTTCTACCCAGCTCGGAAAAGAGAAAAGCAAACTGATCGGCGCGCTCCTGTAAATACTGATCTCGGGTTGAACCAATTCCGTGCCCCGCCTGAAAATCCACCCGCAGCAAGACGGGGTTGTCACTCCCGGTGGCGGCCTGTAATCGAGCCGCCATTTTCCCTGACTGCCACGGTTCAACCCGGGGATCGTTGAATCCATGGGAGAGCATCACGGCAGGGTATNCCACACCATCCCGCACGTTGTGATAAGGGCTCATTGCCAAAAGCGCGTGAAAACCGGCTCTATCCTTGACTGTCCCAAACTCCTTGATATTAGGCACGCCATTGGTCGTGGTTTCCGCTCTGATTGTGTCTAGTGAGCCCACGTCTATGATCGCAGCGCCAAAGAGATCCGGCCGTTCGGTGATGGCTCTCCCCGCGAGAATCCCTCCCGCGCTGCCTCCCCAGGGCGCCATATGGGCTGGGCTGGTATAACTTTCACGAACCAGATATTCCGCAGAGGCGATGAGGTCACGCCAGGTGTTTGGCTTGGTCTCCATGCGGCCTGCGTANTGCCACTCNTGGCCGTACTCACCNCCGCCACGGACATGAGCGATCGCCCAGACGCCACCTCTCTCGAGCCAGGCAAGTCGAGTCGCACTGAAGCCGACGTTCATCGACAAACCATAGCTACCATAGCCATAAACTACCGTTGGATTTTTCCCATCAATCGTTAAACCCTCCCTGTGAAGGATCGTGAGAGGAATCATGACACCATCGTGGGATGGGATGACCAGCTCCTTGGCCACATAACCTTCGAGGTTATCGAACTCCCCCACGGGAATCATGCCCGTATCGGCGAAGGTCGCAGTGTCGGGATCATAGGCGTAACGAATACCTCCCTGAATCCAGGTCGTCTCGTAAATAAGCGCGCCCGGTATGTCAGGTGCAATTGATGAAAGGTAGGTAGCGCCACCTCGAGGCGGAGACAACTCTTCGAGCCCGACATCGGGCACCCATCGCATAACCATTCCTATGCCATCTCGCCTCGCCGAGATATAAAGTGCATCTGCGGCCACACTCACGCCCTCGATAACCAGCTCTCCAGCTGGAACGACGTCTCGTGACGATGCCATGTCAGGATCATTCAGACTCATTTCGACCAGCTTGAAACGTGGCGCTTTCTTGCCGGTAACGAGATAAATCGTGTCACCAAGCACAGCAAAATCCGTAACCTCGTCAGACTCACCACAGAGCTGTGACCACGAAATATCCCCACTTGACAGCTCGGCGCGAGGCGCAGTGAATAAACTAATTTCATTGTTGTCGCCGTGCTTCACCTTCAGCACCGCGTGGGAAGATCTGGGGCTCAGCCATATGCTAGGGAAATCGGTATCCAATATTGAGAGGGCGGGTGAATGTCCATAGGCTGCAATTAACCGATCATTTTCGGGAGCAGTATTAAGTCGATGAAACATTACCCGGGTTTGTTTGTATTCTTCTGTGGACGGCGCATTGGTGGGTAGGGCACGTCGCCTGCTGTAGAAAAATCCCGATTCGTCCTCTGACCATTGCGGCCAGTTATACGCTGTTTCGATGTTGTCGATGGGACTCCCGATGAGTTCCCCGCTAGCCACATCGAGAACATAGTAAGTGGTCTGCTCGGATCCACCCTGAGCTAAACCATAGACCACGAAATCTCCAGTAGGGGAAGGCACATAGCCCTCGAGGCTGTAATGCTGTTCTAAACCCTTCCCTATCGATTCGGGATCAACCAGCAGACGCTCCTGACTATCTTTCGAAGCCCGAAGGTAAAGCTTGTAGAGATTTTCACCACGATCACGACGCAGATAAAACTGCATGCCATTGGACAAACGCTGCACACTGCCAGTAGTAAACGGCGCTCCCTGGTCCAGCTCCTCTAATCGATCAAACAGGCCAGCGCGAGATTCCAATCTATTGAGATACGACTCGGTATAGCTGGCCTGCGCTCTGAACCAGTTCTCGACCTCGGGATCCTCGAGATTCTCCATATATCGGTAGGGATCCCCTATCTCAACGCCCCAATGGGTATCCGATACGGATACGATTTTGGCCTGAGGTTGAGTGCCCCCCTGTGAGCTTTTGTTCTCTACTTCCAGCCCATCGCAGCCGGTTACTGTAGCCATACAAATCACTCCTGATAATCCCAATGACGCCAGCGGGCCCCATAATTTGTTTTTTAGCGTTTTCATAAGCCCTTCTCGGATTGGCAAACCCCAGTGACGAATTTTCTCTGGGTGAGAGTATGCGCGTTCTCCTGCAGTAATTTACTTATCCTGATTATTTTTTCCGGTCTGAATCGGCGATTTTCCGCCGACCTCTCACACGTCAAGGCCGATTAGTCGCACCAGTGTGCTCGTGGACGCCTGAAATTGGTGCCGCAATTATTCAGGGCGCAAGAAGCACGGAATTTGGAGGGCTAACGTTGATACTCTTGGCTCTCAAATACGATGCTGCCTTCCATCATCGTCATTTTCGTTCTTCCGAAGAGTTCGTAACCGACAAACGGCGAGTTCTTTGATTTAGACGCGAAAAATGATTCATCGACCACAAAAGGTTGGTCAAGATTGAACAGCACCAAGTCAGCCAGTGACCCTTCTGCTATTCGCCCACACCGCAAACCGAATAAACCCCCTGCCTGCTTGCTCATGAGGTCTACGCAGCGGGCCAGCGGGAGCGTTCCGTTCTTTACGAAATGCGTATAAATCAACGGAAAGGCGGTTTCGAGACCAATGATTCCAAATGGAGCCTCTTCAATCGGAAGACGCTTTTCGTCAGGGGCGTGTGGTGCGTGGTCTGTCGCGATAGCGTCGATGGTGCCATCAAGTAGGGCGGCTTTGCAGGCATCGCGGTCCTGTTTCGACCTCAGTGGCGGATTCATTTTCCAGTTCGCGTCGAGATCACCGCCTGCTCTAAGCGGAATATCCTCATCACACAGAAGCAGATGATGCGGTGATACCTCTGCGGTCACCCGGTGTCCCGCGGCCTTGGCTTTTCTCACGGCCTGAATAGACCGTGCAGTGGAGACATGCAGCACGTGATAGTGCCCACCCGTCGTCGCACTGAACTCGCAGCCGCGCTCGACATGGACTGCCTCGGAATCTGCATCGATGCCCTTCACTTTATAGCGCGCCGACACCTCGCCCTTGTGGATCGCACCACCCGCCGACAGGGCTTCGTCCTCCGAGTGATCGAGCACCGGTAGGTCAACCACCTTTGCTTTTGCTAAGGCTTGTAGAAAAAGGTCATCCCGTTGCACCCCTCTCCCGTCGTCGGTAAGAGCAATGGCCCCAGCCGCCTTAAGAGAAGCAAAATCAGTGAGTGACTCTCCCTTTAATCCGACAGTGACCGCTGCCGTGGGATAAACCTTGCACAGACCAATCTGCTGCGACCGTTGCCACATCTTAGCTACGATTGCAGCATGATCCGCAATAGGGGATGTGTTGGGCATGGATATGACAGCCGTGAAACCGCCTTTGACTGCGGCGCGGCTGCCAGACTCAATGTCTTCTTTGTATTCCATTCCGGGTTCCCGGAAATGAACCTGCGGATCCACCAGACCCGGAGCGAGGAACAAGCCGGTGGCATCGATCACCCTGTCGGGGTTAGTCAAGATTTCGGAGGGAGCTATTTTGACAACTCGCTTTCCCTCAACCAGCACATTAATGTTTTGCATCGAATTGCCGTGCCCCCCCAGTAGTGAGGTGGCAGTGCTAGCGTTCTTGATCAGAATCTTCAGTGTTTTTAATCCAAGGGAAATATGCTGTGAGAGGACAATTCTAGCTTGTTAATGAGCCGCAATGCTGGGTACCAGAGGGGATACATCTCTCATACCTGTGCGGCGATCGGATGATTGGCTACAACTGTGTTGGATTGGGCACATCACCGTAGACATCAAAAGGATCAAAGGTTTTTCTGTCTTCCTGATATACCAATGTATATGGCCCTCCGCTGTTGTCGCGCACTGGCACCGACCGATAGAAACAGGACCGAAAGCCAACGTGACAGCTAGCGCCGGAGCCGGCAACTTTCACACGTAGCCAGACTGAGTCCTGATCATCGTCAATTCTCAAATCTACGACGGCTTGGGTAAGGCCGCTGGTAGCTCCTTTATGCCACAAGCAATGTCTACTGCGGCTCCAATAGTGTGCTTCCCCAGTTTCGATGGTCCGCTGAAGCGCATCACAGTTCATGTATCCCAACATCAGAACCTCACCTGTATCGGCGTCAGTGGTCACACAGGGCATCAGTCCTGCGGCGTCGAATTTGGGGGCGAGGTCAACTCCTTCTTCCACCTGTTCAACGGATTGACGCGGTGCAAAGGCAGAAGGCTTCTCTGTGTTCATATCAATCATCCAGCTTATTGGCTTCGAGGGGCTTCAGGACCAATGCTTGTGCAAACGACGGTCTCAGAGACCTGCGCTTCGGTTATAAATGATACAGCATATCATTAAGGACCTTCGATCGCGCTAGAGGCCGGGCCTGTGTCATCTGCAGGTCACTTGTCCCGGAAGGGTGGTGACCAGAGTCCTGCCGACTTTGCCTGCTGACTTTGTTAGTCTCTGATGCCGCTCCGCAGGATAGTGATGATGAAAGCAGCAGTATTCGAGGGCCCCGGGCGGCCATTGGCCATCAAAAATGTCCCCAAACCGGAGATTAGCGACGTCGAGATGTTGGTCAAGGTGCGTCGCTGTGGCATCTGCGGCACCGATATCCACGCCTCCCGTGAAGGTCCTTTCATGGCGCCTCCCGAGACCGTCTTCGGACATGAGTTTGTTGGCAATATTGTTGAGGTCGGGGCGGCGGTGCCCGGTGGAAAGTTTGCACCTGGCGACCGCGTTACCTCATTGCCTTTCATTGGTGAAAAGACCATTGGTCTTGGTGAAATCTCTGGCGCGTACTCAGAGTACGTCAAGGTGGGCCATGAACTCGTGCTGAAGATTCCCGAGAGTCTGGACGATGACCATGCCGCGCTGATTGAGCCGCTGGCCGTGGGCTTGCACTCGGTCAAGATGGCCGAAGGCATCGCAGAGAGAGATGTGTTGATTATTGGCGCTGGCCCTATCGGATTGGCCTGCGCTATCTGGAGCCGTTTCCTCGGCGCGCGCTCAGTCGTCTTGAGCGAGATGGCGGCGGCGCGCCTGAAAATGGCACGCACACTAGGGTTCACGGATTTTGTCGACCCGGCCGGCGACGTGGGTGCGCAGTATCAGGCGCTAATGGGCGTGGGACCGGCGGTGCAGCTTGAGTGTGTCGGGGCCCCCGGCATGTTGCAGGCCTGTATCGATCGGGCGCCAGCTAAGGGCGTCATCATGGGTATCGGCGTATGTGACCATCCCGACGAAATCGTGCCGCTGACGGCTTTTGTTAAACAACTGCGTATCCAGTGGGCCGTGGGCTATGACAAGGAAGACTTTCAGTACGCCATTGACATGATGGTAGCGGGGCGCGTGGATGCGAGTGCCATGATTACCGACGTGGTTGGCCTGAACGAGGTGCCCGACGCCTTTGAAGCCCTACGGAGCCCCGCCCATCAGTGCAAGGTGCTTATCGACCTGACGCGTTGAGCGCGCCCACATCAGCTGGGCCAACGCTGCAGTCGCATTTAATCGAACCGCCGACCTCTACCATGTTAAGACCGATCGGCCGCACTGAGATACGCATGAGCCAGCTAAAAGTAGCGGCAACTGAGTGATAGCTCAATCGCTGACAAACATGGCTCTGAGAAACCGTGCATTCAGACCATCTAACGAAGATTTCGCTCTTTGTCTGCAATGAACGTAACGAATTCCAAGTTAATGGAGATCACTTTCGTGCACAGAAGGGAAAAGCGAGTGCATTTTCATAAGCAGCTTCGTTTCACCTTCGAACCGTAGCTTTCTCATGAAGAAAGCCTGCGGTCCCTTTAGCTTTCCGATTGCCATGCCAATATACGTTTCGCTGGACATTCTCAATGTCAGCGTTGGTGACGCTTCCAATCTCTCATTAGCAGTGCATGTGCCATCTTTAATATGCAGCACAAAGTTGCCACCATCGTCCCCACTGATTAAGAACTGGATAGTCGCCTCGAGTCCCAGCGCTTTTTCGCCGGCAAATCGTGTGGGCATACCGAATATAAAGTCCTTTACTTTGATATCTGTCATATGTGCAACGTGATACCCTGATGTTGCAAGGTAACCTGATCCTTGCCGAAAGACCACCGGCCCACCAATAACAAATATCCGGAGGTTAATCATGGATACCCGCCTCATTCTGGCAACCTTTGTGACGCTGGTGCTGCCAGCCGTTATGGCCTTCTGGNTAACGATTCATGGGTGTCTCAAANTTTGGCGCAANGCAGGCGTGATACCCGCTTACAGTGCNGCGGCGATTACTATGACAATCGCNGCATGGTTTGCATGGCATTGGCGGGAGCTGCTGCTTGGGCNCGACCTNGGNTTTAGTTGGTTGACNGTAATTCCGGGGGNTTTGATATACGCCATCTCAATCTGGCTCTCAAAATCTGTTCGAGCGCACCTGAGCCTCAGTACTTTTGCGGGGGTGCCGGAGATAAAAAATAATTCGCAATGCCTTATTACAGAGGGTCCGTATACGGTCGTGCGCCACCCAAGGTATACCTTGGTGATCGTCGGTATCGTTGGGTGGTGCCTCGCCTGTAACTTTTTGGGCACCTACGTGGTGGGTGCAGCCGCCATACTCGGTTTTTATTTCATAGCAGCCCTCGAGGAGCGTGAGCTTCAGCAAAGATTCGGGAACGCGTACTTTGATTACCAAGCTAAGGTTCCTCAGCTCATACCTACTTTTACTGGGTTAGTGAGTTTGTTCCGCTTAAGAAAGGCATGAACTAGCATGGGTGTGCGCTCGCCGCTCAAGCTTGTCATTAACGGCAATGCACATGAGATCAACGTTAGCAACGTCGACACGCTATTGACGGTTCTGCGAGATGATTTGGGTGTCAAGAGTGTCAGGGGNGGGTGTGACAGTGCTCAATGCGGCAGCTGTACAGTGCTGCTGGATGGCAAGTCAGTAAAGAGCTGTTCAGTTCTAGCGCTTCAGGCAAATGGTCAGTCTGTTGTCACTGTCGACGGTTTGGTCGAGGCTAAAGGCAGCTGTTCTCTGCAAAGTCATTTCGCAACACAGCATGCACTGCAGTGCGGTTTCTGCACTCCTGGCATGTTGCTGAAGGCGACAGAATACCTAGACCAAAACGCNGATCCGGATCCTGCTCGAATCCGTCAANTGTTGCGTGGAAATCTATGCCGCTGCACTGGCTACCANAACATTGTCGACGCTATCACTNTGGCTGCGCAGGGCGAGGCTTCTGACAAGCCTGACTCGGAGNATCTTTTTACGCACTCGGGTCGTGTGGAGGATTCCCGATTGTTGCGCGGAGAGGGCACTTTTACTGACGACACCGAGTTGCCTGGTCAACTTTATGCGGGCTTCCTCCGTTCCGCAGTGGCGTCTGCGGAGATAAAAGAGATTGATCTATCAGCTCTCAAGGAACTTGATGGCGTCAGCGCCGTATTTACTGAGCACGACGTGTCGTCTGATGGTCTCGCGAGTCCCACTTGCAGCTGGCAAGTCATGGATATTTCTGGCGAGCCTATGCGCTCAAGAAGCAGACCGCTACTCAGTAGCACAAAGGTGAAATACGTAGGGCAGCCGATAGCGATGGTCGTAGCTNTCTCCCGGCAAGTCGCNCANCANGCGGTACGGAAAATCAAAGTCCATTACGATAAATCNAAACCCGTGATCGATCTCAATTCGGCANTAAAATCTCGACCCGTTCATCAANCACTGGATAACAACACGGCCTTCAACTGGCAATTAGGCGATGAAGAAGNAGTTCAGCAAGCATTTAGCTCTGCGGNGCATGTTNCAGCGATGCAGATAGTGAATAACCGNTTAATAGCGGCNCCACTAGAGACNCGAGCAGCCAATGGCAAATATGACGAAGTGACGGGGCGATACACCCTGTACGCCACCACCCAGAATCCGCANATATTGAGGCGAGTNTTGGCTGAAGAGGTAGGTATAGCGCCAGAGCATAAGATCGACGTGATCTCAAAGGATGTTGGAGGCAGCTTCGGTTCTAAAATCTTCGTCTACGGAGAGGAATGTCTTTGCCTTTGGGCGTCGCGAAAATTAAAAGCGCCGGTCAAGTGGGCCGCGACGAGAGGAGAGAGTTTTGCAGCCGACGTTCACGGAAGAGACCATCTTACCGAGGCCGCTATAGCGCTTGATGAGGATGCTCGTATCACCGCAATCAAAGTCAACACACTAGCCAATTTAGGTGCATACCTCTCACCGTTTGGTTCGCTCGTTCCCACATACAACTACGCGATGATGTTAGCGGGCCCGTACTCAATTCCCAATGTTTTTGCAGATGTGACAGGTCTCTATACCAACACCTCACCCGTCGACGCCTATCGTGGGGCGGGAAGGCCAGAGGCAACATTCGTAGTTGAAACACTCATTGATAATGCCGCGAATGAACTAGGTCTAGATCCTAGTGAGTTAAGGTCCCGGAATTTACTCCAGTCGGAGCAGATCCCATATCAAACACCGACAGGACTTGTGTTTGACTCTGGAGACTTTCCAGCACATTTTGAAAAAGCGCTTGAACGTGCCCAATATTTTTCATTTACAGAAAGGCAGCAAGAAAGCTTAAAGCAGGGCAAGAGGCGCGGTATCGGTATTTCGAACTATGTCGAAGCTTGCGCAATAGGGCCCTCCGCTATCGCGGGTGTTCTGGGAGCTGATTACGGTTTATGGGAGTCAGCCACTGTTAGGTTCCTACCCACCGCCAAACTAGAGGTCGTTACNGGGTCTCATTCTCAAGGACAGGGTCACGAAACCACTTTCGCGCAGGTAGCGNGCAGTGTGCTTGGGATATCTTTAGAGGATATTTCTGTNCTGCACGGTGATACTCGNTGCACNCCTGTGGGTATGGGCACCTATGGCTCAAGATCTCTCTCAGTTGGTGGTTCGGCCATTGTCTTAGCCGCCAAAAAATTNATTGAGAAGGGACGGGTGATTGCGGCCCATTGTTTTTACTGCCAATCATCAGAAGTAGAGTTTGCGTCTGGTGTATTCAAACGTGCCGCCGGTGAGGATCAAATTACGATTCAAGAAATAGTGCGCATCGCCCATGCCCCTCACAACTACCCTGAAGATCTGGAGCCAGGGATGGAGGCCACCGCGTTTTACGATCCGAAAAACTTTACCTATCCGTCTGGCACGCACATATGCGAGGTGGAGGTTGATCCTGATACCGGATCAGTAGCAGTGGTTAATTACACTGCGGTCGACGACTTCGGTGTGGTGGTTAATAAACCTATCGTAGANGGNCAGTTGCATGGTGGTATTGCCCAAGGAATTGGCCAAGCGCTATGGGAGCATATTNAATACGATTGNGAGACCGGAGATCTAATAACCGATTCNTTCAATNAATATGCCGTTCCACGAGCTGAGTTGCTCCCCTCATTTGATATCTCTTTTACCGAGACTCCCTGTGAGCACAATCCTATTGGAGTTAAAGGTTGCGGAGAATCAGGAGCAATAGCAGCACCACCAGCGGTAATGAATGCTATTTACTCCGCGTTGGGAGAGCGCATATCAATGCCCGCCACTCCTGAAAAGGTTTGGCGCTGTATCAAAAAATCTGCTGGGAGTGNGTGAACATCTCCTCAATATTTCACAGCCCTACAACGACCATTGATGCTGAAGCAATTTATCGCGAGTCGACTAATCCAATCTATCTCAGCGGCGGTCAAGAAGTGGTTTTGCGCCTTCAGCATGACCTGACAGATATCTCAGACTTAATAGATATATCCAAGATCGATGAGTTGCATGGTGTCTATGCAGAGGGCTCCACCCTATCAATTGGTGCGGGCGAGAACCACGCTGCAATAGCTGGGTCAGCGGTAGTTGCCCAAAAAGCCCCTGTGTTAAGCGAGCTTGCCGCTAACATTGGTGATGCGCAAACGAGAAATAGAGGAACGTTAGGTGGCGCAATAGCGTCTAAAACGCGGTCTTCTGACTGGAACGCGGCTTTGCTTGCCTTGGATGCAACGATCCATACAACCAAGGCGAGTCACATGGCTGAAGACTACTTTTCGAGAGGAGGTTTAACCGAGGGAGAACTGATAACCAAAATATGCTTTGAAATTCCCTCTAAAGGCATTTATCTGAAGCAAACTAAAGCGTCTAGCACCGATGCTGTAATAGGTGTTTTGGTAAGCAGATTCGAGAAAAAGTGTCGAGTCGCGATTGTCGGGGCTCAGAGAGCAGCCTTTTTGTGCCCAGCGCTAGAGACCGCTTTGAGTAAAAAATTTCATCAGGATGTGTATGACCACAGNCANATTCCTNNCGGCNTGNTGANNGANAATGCCNACGCTAGTCTGGANTACCAGCAAAACCTAGTAGCGATNCTCTGTAAAAAAGCTATCGGGAGTTGTGCTTGAGGCATCGCATCTAGCGCGCTGCGCAATTGCCATTAATCACGCCGCAGGCAACCGGGAAAGCTACANAGCATTTCAAANACCAGATTTGCAGCCAGCAATGCGGTATTCCCGGTGGTGTCATATTGTGGTGACACTTCCACCAGATCACTGCCGACCAGGTTGAGTCCCCAGCAGCCACGAATGATTTCTATGGCCTGGGTATTNGTGAGACCGCCCGGCTCCGGTGTGCCTGTGCCTGGCGCAAAGGCTGGATCGATGCCGTCAATATCAAAACTTAGATACACCGGTGTTTCTGCACCAATTTGCTCTCTGACTTCAGCCATCAGCGGTGTCAGTGATTGATACCAACACTCCTCTGCGTTCACTANTNGCACACCTTGNTGGCGTNCCCATTCAAAATCATCAGCGCTGTAACCTGTGGTCCGCTGACCGATTTGCACCATCTTGTGGGGGTTGATCAGATCCTCCTCAATGGCNCGTCGGAAAATAGTGCCGTGGGCAATAGACTCGCCAAACATGCGGTCGTTGGTGTCGGTNTGGGCATCCACATGGACCACAGCGACTGGGCCGTGTTTTGCGGCAATGGCACGCAGAATGGGCAGNGCNATGGTNTGGTCGCCTCCCAGNGTGACGGGNTTTACGTTGTNTTGNAGNAGTTGGNGGTAATGGTTTTCGATAATGGCAATAGAGTCCGTCAGGTTGAAGGTATTAAGTGCGACATCACCAACGTCGGCCACCTGAAAAGAGTCGAAGGGTGCGGCCTTCGTGTACATCCCATAGGGGCGAGTCATGACGGATTCGGCTCGGATCCCTCTGGGGCCGAAGCGGGTACCGGGGCGCAGGCTGGTGCCAATGTCCAGCGGCACACCGAGTATGGCAATGTCCAAGCCGGCTGCGGTGGTCTGCGAGGGCAAACGAAACATGGTGCTGGGGCCAGCAAACCTTGGCATTTCGTCGCCGCCCATTGGTTGGTTATAAGTCTTGTTAGCGTTACTGGCAGTCATCTTGTATCTCCTTCAGATTAAGGTACCAAGATTGCTCTAACTGAATCTTCACACGCACGGTTTCGAAAAA
>NYTE01000008.1 GCA_002683335.1 Halieaceae bacterium | reverse complement strand
GGCATTTACATTCGTTGAGCTCTGGGAGGGCCACCGTCATGAAAAGCTGGGAGGAACATGAACGTGTGGACGTCTTGATCCTAGGCGCAGGTCTCTCTGGCATCAGTGCAGCATACCACCTCCAGGAGCGCTGCTCCTCAAAGACGTTCCTCATCTTGGAGGCTCGCGAAGCGATCGGTGGTACATGGGATCTGTTCCGATATCCTGGCATCCGCTCTGACAGCGACATGTACACTATGAGTTATGGCTTCAAGCCATGGCGCGATGCCGCCGCCATTGCCGATGGCGATAAAATTCTTCGCTACATCCGAGAAACCGCCGCGGAGTATGACGTCGAGCGGTACATTCGCTACCAGCATAAGGTCATTGCGGCGCACTGGTCTTCACTCGAAAAACGCTGGCGGGGGACCGCAGAGCGCAGCGATACCGGTGAGCTAATCACTGTCAGCTGTAAATTCATCTTCAGTTGCAGTGGCTACTACGACTATGAGTCGGGTTACACCCCGGATTTCGAGGGCGTCGATCACTTTCAAGGGGAGCTGTTTCATGCCCAGCATTGGCCCGAAGCGCTCGATTACGCGGGCAAACGCGTTGTCGTGGTCGGTAGCGGCGCGACCGCGGTCACTTTGGTACCCACCATGTCTCATCACACGAGTCACCTCGTGATGCTACAACGCTCACCGACCTACATCGCCACCGTGCCGCAAGAAGACCCGACTGCCAGACTATTGCGAAAATTCCTGCCCATTAGCTGGGCCTTTCGCCTGACACGCTGGAAGAAAGTCCTCTTCCAAATATACCTGTATCGGCTCTCGCGGAAACGACCAAAAGGCTTGCGCCGCTTTCTCCTTGATCAGGTACGCCAAGAGCTGGGCCCTGACTACGATGTGGCAACTCACTTTACGCCTCGCTACAACCCTTGGGATCAGCGTCTGTGTGCGGTGCCCGACGGAGACATGTTTGCCGCTATCCGCGAAGGACGCGCAGAAGTGGTAACCGATCATATCGACCATTTCACCGCCACGGGGTTGCAACTCAAGTCAGGCGCGCACCTTGAAGCCGATATTGTGGTGCTCGCGACGGGACTCAACCTCAAGTTTGCGGGCGGNGTNGNNTATCAAATCGACGAGAANCCNGTCGACTTTACTGAGCACTATATTTACCGCGGCATGATGTTCTCCGATATGCCCAACATGGCCTTTACGGTTGGCTATACCAACTCCTCCTGGACACTCAAAGTGGAGCTCACCGCAAACTACATGTGTCGGCTGCTCAATCATATGCAAAATCAGGGGCTCGATTACGTTGTGCCACAATTGAAAGACAGCATCAAAGAGGAGCCCTTTCTCGATTTTAACGCGGGATACGTGCTGCGCTCCCGGGACCGTTTTCCAAAACAGGGCAACCGGTTACCGTGGAAAAACTACCAGAATTACATCAAGGATTTTATTAGCTTGCGCCTTGGCAAACTGCGCGACAAGGAACTGGAGTTCCGCTAATGAGGCGCTTGAACAAAAATATCCAAAGGTAGAATGGCCGTCACCCCAACATTGGGTGCGTCAACTAGCTGAGTAATACGCAGGTCAACGGCAACGCTAGCGATCACATAAGCCTGATTTCTTGAATAACCATAAGTCGCGACGATATGGTCGATCATTCCATCGAGCGCGTTTCTAGCGGCCAATGAAATATCGTTGGATAGATTACTGAGATCACGCGCCACATCGCTGCCAAGATAATGCAAGTTAGGGTAACTTGCCCCTGGTGTTTTTAGAGGCAGGCCCGTGATTGCATAAAAGCGTTTCGAGGGAATCTGCAGCACGGACGCATCACCCTCATAGTGGGGCCCAGTCCTCAAATCCGAATATCCCTTGATGACTTCAGTCGTGACCGTCACGTCAGCTGACATCTCAATGGCCGTGCCGGATACTTCGCCGTCCCCTTGAGCATAATGCAAATCGCCAATCATTAAGCCACAACCGGCTACCTGACAGGGCAAGTACACCGTCACACCCTCACCCAAATGCCGAATGTCCATGTTGCCGCCCTGTTCACGGGGAGGAATAGTTCGGAGACACGCATTCGCGGCACTACCGTCTTTGCCACACAGCGCAACGGGTGATGCGTCCTCCGGGTATGGCAAGAACACTGTGCCGCCTGCATCGTGAAGCTGCTGCTCCCGAGTCAAGATGGCCTCAAGGTCGCTCTTTCCGGGTAGCGTGGCCACAATCCCAGGAAAGCTGCCATTGGGTATTTGTATGCCAGGGATATCAGCACTGGTGGCAAACCGGTCGGTCAGCTTCCAAACTGCCACAAAGCCACCCTCAACCAAATCACTCATAAATCCACTGCGGCCTGCAAAGGTATAGCCGTACTGGCCTGCATCGATTTCAAGAATCGTTACTTTCAGTGTATCGCCAATATCAGCGCCCGCTATATGGACCGGCCCAGCCATGGGATGCGCAGTACCAAAGGTGCTCCGAAAGGTCATGAAGCGCTCGGAGTCGAGGTCCTGCTCCGCGTCTCGCTGTTGGTCAACAGTCCCCAATACGTCTAATGCGTCCCGAGTCTTAAAAATGAGCGTTTGCCCCTGCTGCGCTATACGCTTCATCGGAATGTCAGGGTGGAAGCGGTTGATACAATCTGCATCAGCGAGACAATCCGACCCCGTACCCCCAATTACCATATCGGGCTTGGAGGCAGCAGGTTCGGTCTGCTCATGCTCGGCTATCGTCAAATGAGAGACACACAGCCCAACAACCGCCGCAACGATCGTAAATTTCAATGGCACCCTCATTAATTGCGAACCTGTATCTGGAAAGAGTGCACCACCCTCCCACAAACATATCTCTTTGTCGTGGGTGATTTATAAAATCGCAGTAACCCTAGGCGGCCTCTATTATTGACCCACAAAGTGGCGAACTGAACAGCTCAATATTGAAATACGGATTCCACATTTTGGATGCAAATGCCCAAGGTGACCTATCTAGCCTTAGTGCATCCAATCAGCCTTGCCATGAAGTTGAAGGTCAGCGGCAGGGCACGCGAGAGTATGTGAGCTCTNTGGTGAAGTAAACATCAAGGCTAGGGCAGCGCAAACCAGCGCAATCTCTCTGCCTCGCCTGATAAATGAAAAGTTGTCTCCGGCTGTTTAGGCTTCAAGGTTGTCATTACTCGCTCCGCCTGAACTAACAGGTCGCCCAGATCCCATGGCAACGGCAGCGCCTTCGTTTTCGACTCCAGTTGATCGAAAGCCAAATCCTCCAGGCTAACCGGTAATGACCTAACCTCATCCTGGAATCGCCACACGCCACTCGCGATATCAAAATCGTAATAAGGCAACACTCGCCAAGCGTGCTGTGCCACGAGTTCAATCGCGCCCAGCAGATAATCAAATTCTGACTCACTGATGAAGTAATTGAAGTTAAGGCGCACCCAACCCGGGCGCAGGATCACATTGCCAGCGGCCATTTCGGATTGAATAGCCCGACTGTAGTTCATATCNATGCCTAGCAGTGCGTGCCCATAGGGGCCGGCGCAGGAACAACCACCCCGCGCCTGAATACCGAACAAATCATTCAGTAGGGACACCACGTAACCGTAATGCAAATCTTTATCACCTAGCTTAAACCGCAAAGACAGGATCGACAGGCGGGGCGCGTCGAGTGGACCGAGAATCTCGAGATTCTCACACTGCGAAAGTCTGGCAATCGCGCGAGAAACAAANGCATTTTCACGGCGCGCGATCTCTTCGAAACCCACGTCCCCCTGCAGTTTGAATACCAAACCAGCGCGAATTGATTCCACAACACCCGGCGTTCCACCCTCTTCCCTGCGCTCAGCGTTGGCAACATAGTGATGATCCTCGGGAGTAACGTACGTAACGGTGCCGCCGCCAACTGTGGCCGGTACTGCGTTGTTGACCACGCCCTCTTTGACGATCAACACCCCCGGGGTACCCGGACCGCCGATAAATTTGTGCGGCGACATAAACACAGCGTCAAGCGGAGAGTGGTCATTCATATCAATGCGAACATACGGTGCAGCAGCAGCGTAGTCCCAGAACGACAGCGCACCGTGGTGCTTCAATATCGAGGTCACCCTAGGCACATCGGTTTTTAGTCCGGTGACGTTCGACGCAGCTGAGAAGCTACCGATTCGCAGCGGCCGATCGATGTACTTCACGAGGGCATCCTCTAGCGCAACGAGATCTAGCTGACCTGTGCTGTTCAGGGGAATGACCACCACATCTGCAATGCTCTCGCGCCAGGGTAATTCATTGGAGTGATGCTCATAGGGACCGACAAAAACCACTGGACGATGTTTCACCGGGATAACGCCGTCCAACCCATAATCATCCAAAAGGTCTTGCGACAGCCGCAGGTTCAGCATCTCAATCAGCTTATTAATCGCCGCCGTAGCGCCGGAGCCACAGAAGATCACCTTGTCTAGAGGGGTACCGTTTACCGCCTGACGAATAAGCTCCCGAGCCTGCTCACGCAGCACCGTAGTCTGGGCACCGGTGAAGGAAGTTTCGGAATGGGTGTTGGCGTAGTAGGGCAGGACCTCGTCGCGAATGAAATCCTCGATAAAGCACAGCGAGCGCCCCGAGGCGGTGTAATCCGCATAAATCAATGGCCGAGAGCCGAAGGGTGTCTCGATGGGGGCGTGATCACCAATGATGGAATCGCGGATTTTCTGGATGAGATTCGACACAGCCTAGTTTGCGTACCTTTAAAGAGGTGAGTAGAGATGATAGTGCCGGCCGCATCAAACATTGTTCCTCTTTGTTGTTAGTATCCCCTTCATTATGGAATATAATTTCGATTAAGTGATTATTTATGGCTTTTTGTGCTTTATAAGGGCTCATTATGGACAAGACTGACTGTAGATTGCTGTCCCACATGCAGGGAAACGCTGCTCTATCGGTAGGAGAACTCGCGCATCGGATTGGCATTTCTAAGTCCGCCTGCTGGCGCCGTATCCAGAAACTCGAGGCAGACGGCACTATCCGAAAGCAAGTCACCCTCATGGATCCAGTCGCACTTGGGGTTCCCCTCACCGTGTTCATTTCTGTGCGCACCAACCAGCACAACCAGCGGTGGGCAGAAAATTTCAAATCCGTGGTAGAAAAGATCCCCGGAGTACTCGAGGTGTACCGCATGGGTGGCGAGATCGACTACTTAATCAAAGCAGCCGTGGAAGATATGCCCGGCTACGACAGGCTTTACCAGGAACTGATTAAAGCCGATCTTTTTGATGTGAGCGCAAGCTTTGTAATGGAGGAACTCAAACAAACGACCGAGTTGCCAATACGCCTAAAATAAGTAGACAGGCGGGGTTTTCACACGTGTCTTGGTGCCACCAGCTTAATCACTACCTCAAATGTCCTTCAAGGAAGGCTAGGAGGGACTCATATAACTCAAGACGAGTCTTTATATTGCCTGCACCGTGTCCACTTTCGTCGATTTTCAGCCAGACTGGCGCGCTACCAACATCCTGAAGGGCTTCTCGCATAGCGAAGGCGTGATCAATGGGCGCACGAATATCATCCTCCCCATGTATCAACATTGGAGCCGCCGTGATTTTTGAGGCATGGGTGACGGGGCTAAATTCATCCAACATCTTCTCGTCGCGTCCTATCACACGCTCCAAGAAACTGGTTCCTCCCCATGAATCGGGAATATCCCCGGTGCTATACATGATGTTGAGGTCATATACCCCAACGTATCCCACCACACAGCGCAGCATTTGAGGCTCTCGGACAGCGAGCATATAGGATGCATAGGCACCATAGCTGGCGCCATAAGCGCACACTCTTTCCTCATCTATGTCTTGGCGAGACAGCGCCCAACGGGTTGCGACAGCGATATCGTCGATCATTTTTCCGCCCCACTCTTTGTGACCCGCTTCTTCGAAGTTTTTGCCAAGCCCGCCGCTACCGCGGAAGTTTATTTGGAGTACCGCATAGCCGCGACTTGCCAATAACTGAGTTTCATAATTGAAGCCCCAATTATCAGATACGCCATGTGGCCCACCGTGAGGATTCACTATGAGCGGCACTGGACCCGCTACCTCAGGTACAGTCAGACGAACGGGAATGGAAAAGCCGTCCTGAGTGGGTACTTCATCAATCTGCATGGGACGCATGATCTTAGGGTCCATCCACGAGCGATTTGCCCAAAAAAAGTCGGCCCGCTTTGTCTCAGTATCAAAAACAAATATGCTGCCAGGATCTATATCGCTATTGGCTCTCAAGATGAGCTGCTTCCCATTTTGAGATTGGCTCATGATCGTGAGCGCTTGATTCTCATATGCTCTCACTAGCGAACGATGCAGCCGCTGATAGCTACTGTCCGCGTCGGCGTAGTGATGTCTGGCTTTTCCTCGACGGGACGAGCCGATTACAATCTCGCCAGTTTCAGGATCTGACAGCCAGTCGGAAATATCCGCATCGAGATCGGAGAAAAGTGGCTGGAATTCTTTTTCATTGAAGTCGAACCGAAAAATATTTTTATACCCAAAATCTCCAGCAGGTCCGTAGAGAAACAGTGCATCACCAGCGTCGTTCAGACCGACCACCGAGAGCTCATCGTCCAACTCAAAAACTTCGCTCAGTAATTGCCACTCCGATTTCTTATCTTGACGATATGCGGATTGCGTTAGACCTTCTTCAGTTTCATAGGTAAGGAACCGAACTTCTCCCTTGCTGTCAGTTAAGGGCCTTGCTCCCTTAAAGGGGAGCCGCTCAACCGTTTCCTGCTTGCCTGTATGAACATTTAGTTTTGAGACGATGGGTGGTTTATTCCCATCGAGGGTATAGCCAACCAATCCCTTTTGAGAAAACGGAAATTTTATTATTAAAATGTGATTTTCATCATCGGGTAAAGGGTCGAGCATAAAAACCGCAGCTTTCTCACTGTCTCGACTACCCTTAATACGAGATCCATACCTCTGATTAGAAGCGCCAAACCCGGCTAGCCTCTCTACATTTGATCCGTCAAAGTCCACCGCAAATAGCTCACCCGCGGAAGACCGCTGATCACTACCAGAAAATTGTTGTGCATAAGAAAAAACGATCCTGTCATTGCTCACCCAATTAAAGCTATTAATTGCGTCTGTCGTTTCGGGCTGCAGGCCACCAATAATTTCTTTGGTATGACGGTCCATCACGATCAGAACAACCTTGCCGTCTAGCTGAGCTCTGGCAGCAATGCGGTCTCCAGAAGGCGAAAGCGCCACATCCAGGTAATCACTGTCTTTTATAAAATATTCCAATGGCGGGGCGCCAGCGTGGGAGAATAATGAAAGTATGAGTGCTGTAGCAGCAAAGAACTGTTTCAAGGGTCCACCAAAAAATCTCAGTCTGGAAGCAACAGTATACGGAAAAAGACCCCCGTAAACTTTCGGGATGTCTACTGCTTGCTGTTGCGCTCCGTCAATTTCTTTTAGTTTCTGCTTTGGATGAGGTTCTTTTCCAGTAGCGCAAACAGATCCTCTACCGAGGAGCTTCCCTTAACTTCGCCTCTCACATCGAACTGCCACAACATGCCGTCAAGGTCCGGATTGGCAAAGTACACGATGCCATGGCGAACTGGATCCGTCGCACGCTGACTCACGACGCGATGCCGCACAGCGGTCACTGCTCGATCGGAGTGTTCCGTGATGAATCGTAACGCTTCGCCAAAGTTGATCACGAGATGACCGGGTCGAACGGGCACATCGTCGAACTCACCGTTCACCTCGATCTGCAATCCGGGAGCGGTAGCATCAAGAATTGTGACAAAGCCGTAGTCTGTGTGGGGGTGGAGTCCCCAGTCGGGATTACGAGTGTCGTAGTGGACGAAATTAAGAAACGCCGTACCCTTCCCAGAAGAGTAGCCGCCTGATGCGCGATCCCATCGCGCCTCGGGAATCCCCGACTGCCGAAAGACCGCGCGCATAATGGCAATGCCAATTCCGTCGAGCCAACGGCCAAACTGGGTGATTTCTGCTGGATAGTGTTGTTCCCAGCGAGGACGACTGAGCGCCAGCTTGGTTTGCTGGTTGTTTTCAAGCGCAATAAACCCCTCCAGCTCGCCATACTGGGGAATTCGTCGGTGGGGACTATCGGCGGAGATCAGTTCACTGCCAAATTGACGTGCCCGATCAAGGTCCAGATAGTCGGGCGTTTTGAGATAAAAGATACCGAGTTTCCAGGCGCGATCGAGATCCTCCGGGGTGTCAAAACTCAGCCGCTGCTCGCCGGAGTACTCGTCGCAGGAGACAGCAGCGATCGAGAGACCTTCGTTTACCGAAACTGCTTGGCGCCTGCATGTCTCCATAGACAACTCCGAAAAAATGTCACTTGCGAATACTGTCTCAAACACCAAAAGATCTGAGCAATCGACGCACTCATATCGCATTTAGGGCAGGCCAGCTCTCAGCCTACACTACAGCTGAACGCTACCGCTACGGTAGCGCACGCGGTGCTTGCTATCAGCCAGTATATGGGAAATCAAAAAAATGTAGAGGATGCATGGCAATAGTGGCGTTGGCTCGTCGGAGTGTGGCTCGTATTCGAGCTACTCATTCTCGGGGGAAAAAGCCGCGACGGGTTTTCGTGGCTTCGCCGTATCATTAGAAAGGCACATCGCTTATGTGTTGTTTTCAAGGAGAGAAACGATGACCAAGACGCTAATAGCCATNCCCACCTCACGCTGAGCACGCTGATGTTACTTACTCAGGCTGTCATGGGACAACCGGGAGGGCCAGGCCCGCATGACAGTGNCATAAGAAAACCCCCNCCAGAAAAAATGATTAGCCACTTNGACACCGATGGTGNCGGCCTCATCAGCTTTGAAGAGTTCAAAGTGCCGGATCACAGACGCCGTGGTTACGGATTGGGCGACGCGGATTCAGACGGCGACGGCAATATCAGTCGCGCCGAGATGGAAGCACAATTAAATGGCCATTTAGAGGCAATAACAGCCAAAGCGGAAGCCCGATTTACGCACGCCGACCAGAATGGCGATGATTTTGTTACCCCNGATGAACGTAAANAGGTGGCTTTTGAGATGATAGATNCCAATGGTGATGGCTATCTTTCACNCGAAGAGCTGGCCAGAGCACAGAAACGCGACAAACGGGCTCGACATTAAAAAGACCGTTCGGAAACATGGATGATCACGCTCTGATGGAGCGGGTGTCGCGAGGAGATCGCGATGCCTTTACCGCAGTTGTTGCGCGGTACGCACCCGCACTGCAAAAATTCGCAGTCAGGCTCCTGCTCCAACAACAGCAAGCAGAGGAAGTNGTGCAAGAAACGCTGACCCGCGCTTGGCAAAGAGCCAGTGATTACGATCCCAACAGGGCTCGACTCTCTACCTGGCTGCATCGGATTGCTCATAATCTTTGTGTCGACGTTCTTCGACGTCAGGGTCGCGAGCTATCGGNTGCTCACGCTTCGGAAACNGCCCTGACAGCGATCGATTCCGCTGAAACNGCAATAACTGCTCTCGAAACCAATAACAAAATCGCCCTTGCGATTGCGGCACTCAGCGAGCGCCATCGCACCGCATTAGTTCTCACCTATTACCAGTGCTTATCGAATCGCGAAGTTGCCGAGATCATGAGTCTGTCGGTACGAGCACTCGAGTCTCTATTGGCCCGTGCGCGCCAACAAATAAAAATCACCCTGGAGGAGTCGNCATGAAACATTTCCTGCTCCAAGNACCGCTTTCCCAAACCCGTGCGCAAGAGATTCTGAACGCGTATGGGGCAACGCCGGAACGATGGCCAGAGGAAGAGCGGCAAGCTTTGGTTGAGCTACTGGCTCAATCNCCAGAGCTACAGACCATACAAAAAACTGCCATTGAACTGGACAACCTTCTTGACGCATGGCAACCACAAACGGCCCCCGACACGGACACCTTGATCAGATCACTGCCGGCCCAAAAACGACCAAAGAAAAGCTGGCGCGATCAGTTGACGGCGTTTTTCCTGCCCAAGCCAATGAGTTGGCGACAGGGTTTTCTGGCAGGGGCGCCGCTCTTGCTAGGATTTATCTGGGGCGTGTCGGGAGATCCATCCACCCTTGATTGGTCTGAAACCGAATTCTTGATTTTGAATCCGCCCATGGAGGTACTCATAGATGAATAACCGCGTACCAACCAACAAATGGTTATTCGCATCAGTGGCCATTAACTTGCTCTTCATCGGCGCGCTTCTGGGCGAGTGGGTGAATCAGTCTCGACGCGCACCGCCACCCATGCATTGGGCGACGGGAGAGCTCGATGAAAGCACCCGCTCGAGTATTAAAAAGATGCTGATGCAACAAGCACCCGCGGCCCGCTCATTACGCCGCGATATGAAGGCTATTGATAAAAGACTGGTGACGGTAGTTCGCGCTGAAGATGTTGATACAGCAGAACTCAAGGCGATCCTATCTGACCGTCAGGAAACACAGGCGGAATACCAGGCACTACTGCAGGCCTCTATAGAGTCGATATTACCGATACTTACGCCGCCACAACGCGAGGCGGTTATAAGGCGCATGTTGATNGAGGGCCAATCACGGCATCCCGCTCACCCAAAACGCGGCGGAGAACATCGCCATCAACCGAGGCCCGATGACCGTCCCGCACCGCCAACGTAGCCACGGTGCCGACGTCAGTCATTCGCCATGCCAGTTTCGGTTTCTACAGAGTAACTGCCTGAACCGACGCGCACTGAGTCTCGAAGAATAACCTTACCCACCGAGTTTCATACGATAAGCAACATAAAAGGGTAACAGCATGAGCAAGCTCAAAAGTGCGATAATTAGGGGTTCTCTCAGTCCCTTGCCCAGCATGTTCAGCGCCGCCTGCTTAATGTGGTCGTAACCCACGGGCATAGGCAAGACGTTATTGTCGGCAACATATTGTTCATACGCCCCCAACATGGTCTGCAGCTGCGCAGGCAGCTCCGCGGAGAGGTCGCGGGTTTCACCGGGATCTATCTTGATGTTAAACAAGTGCCAGCGGGCATCGCCAAGAGGGTCACGGTTAAAGACGAGCTTGTAGTCTCCCTGAAATAGCGCCGCGTTACCCGCGAGTTCGTAACCCACCGCGTCGGTCTCGCCGTATACCCGCTCTGCGCTACCACGTAACACGGGCGACAAATCGCGCCCAATAATGGCTTCTACCGGTTTGCCGCCGTGTCGACCCTGCGGAGGATCAACACCGACGAGCGATAGAATGGTAGGCGTAATATCGGTAACAAAAGAGAAGGCATNACTGAGCACGCCTTGTCTNGGTAAAGACGCACCGGCCACGATCATAGGGACGCGCATCCCCCCTTCCCCCGAATAAAACTTGTAGTAGGCCAGCGGGCTTACGGCGGCACTGGCGAAGCTAGGGCTAATGCTGTTGAAGCTGCCTTTCAGACCAAGCGTATCGTAGTNACTGACATAGCCCAGTGAGCCGAGCTGCCGTTGTGTCATGAAGTTNCCTGGATCAGCAGGCCCCGAGCCCTCGGCACCGTTGTCAGAAGTAAAGATAAAGAGCGTATTTTCAAACTCGCCTCGGGATTTCAGAAACATCACCAAACGGCCAATGTGGTAATCCATCGCTTCAACCATGCCCGCATACACCGCCATGCGCTTGGCTTCGTAGCGCTGTCGCTCTGAGTCCAATGCCNGCCAATCACNGGTGGTATTCATGGTCACCATCTCGACACCCGGCGGAGTAATCCCCAGCTTNACCGCTCGCGTCAGGCGCTGCTCACGTATGGCTGTCCAACCCACATCGTAAACACCCATGTAAGAATCTATGAATTCCTGTGGCGCCTGCACCGGCATATGCACTGCCTGAAAAGGCAGATAGGCGAAAAAAGGCGCATCGTCCTCACTATTGGAATCAATAAATTCGATGGTTTTGTCGACCAGAAAACGCGAGGAGTAAAAATCCTCAGGTAACTGATAGAGAGCACCATCGGCATACCAGTTGGCGTTATCGTAAAGCGAGATGTAGGGCTTTTGCTCCCAGTTATCGGCACCTGAGTCTGCCAGCGCAACCGTTCGCTCAAAACCCCGNTGACTCGGCAACATGCTCGACTCGCTGCCCAANTGCCATTTNCCCGCCATATAAGTGTGGTATCCGGCCCCCTCCAACAGGGTCGCCACTGTCACCACGTTGTTGCCGAGTACGCCTTGATAATGGGGGTCATCCCGTTGTTCTGGCGCCAGCATCTCGGGAATATTAGGCACTCCCGCCAGATGCGCGTCGACCCCGGTCAGAAGCATGGCGCGCGCCGGCGCGCAGTTAGCGGCGGTATGATAATTTGTGAATGTTACGCCGGCCGCAGCCAGCGCCGATAACGTTGGCGTATTGATCTCGCTCCCGTATGGGGCTGTGTCAGAAAAGCCCAGGTCGTCGGCCAGAATTAATACGATATTGGGTCGATCGTGGCCGCCAGATTGATTCAGAGGCTCCCGATACTCATCTGACAATGCTGAGACCGCGACCAGACTGCATAGGGCTGCAAGACTGGCATCGGAAATTAAAGCACTCAGGCGCCTGTGCATGCAGCACTCAGGCCTTGTCGGGTAAATGCCGGGCGGCAAAAAAGAGCAGCAGTGCCACTATTACCTCTGGCGCAATCAGGCTGGTAGCCAGCGCGGCATCGTGCAAGAGCCAGGCGAGTGTCCTGCCCAGTGCAGTCAGAGCAAGCAACGTCATCGCAGGGTAATACCAAACTTTTCTACCGGTCACNAAACCCATCAGGATGCAAATACCCAAGGTCAAAAAGAAAGCCGACATATCACCAATTTGTGAACTGAGACCAATGCCACTTGCCAGTGACAGCCCGAACTCCGGCGCCACACCCGCCGGCGCTACCAACCAGCGCAAGCCGGTGACCAGAAATGCTACGCCCGGCACCAGCACCAGAATTTTCAACAAGGTAATCATTACGGTTAACCCTGCTCCGAGATCACTTGCATCATTCGGTGCGCAGTCTCCAGCCCTGAATTTTGATTTTGCCCCGTCACGAAGCGTTGCTCTTTATCTACGACCACGTGAGTAGCGAAGATATCTCGGAAGGCGGTTTGGCTCTCGTAGAGAGCACCTGCGCGTCGCAGTTCAGTCTCTGGGTGCAAGGGCGTCATCTCGATGCCGAGCTCTTTGATCTGCTTGTCCGACACACCGGTCATGCGACGCCCCGCTATCAGCGTATTGCCGTCTAGATCTTTAGCATTAACCAACCCCAAAACTCCGTGGCAAACGCCCCCAATCACCGCGGCGCGTTGCCCATAGTAGGCTTCGGTCACTTGTGCGGCCATCGCAGGGGTCTGCGCCAGATCATAAGCCGCGCCCCAACCGCCAGAAATAAAAATGATGTCGTACAGACGCATATCAACGTCGGCAATGGCCAGCGAGTTTTGCGCTTTTGCCTGCGCGATCGAATCATTGAGATAGCGTTTATCCTCTGGCGTGGCCACTGGATATGAGAGGGTCTGCGGATCAATAGGTATCACGCCGCCTTGAATACTGGCCATATCGACGGACATCCCGCCATCAAGGAAAGTGTAATAAGGGTGCGTAAACTCGGATGCCATTACGCCGGTTTCGGGACCTTCGGTTTCGCCCGGCTTGGCAAGCACGCTATGACTGGTTGTAATAATCAACGCCCGTTTGCCGGGCAACGCCACGGCTGNCCCCTCGTAAATAGGGTGCAAGCCAGCCGCATGCAAGATAGTGGGTAGGGCCGTGAGCACGACCAAAACAAGCCCAACGATCACCCCGAGGCCTNCATAGAGCTTCTTCACATCCGTCTCCCATTCGCTGAGCTGTAAAAGAATCTGAGGCTACCGATATATTGGCATTAACTATGCCATATTATAGACTCTATTCGTATAAAGGGATAATCATTTTCGATCACGTTTCGACCGGATTGAACGTTACATCAGCAGCCCTTGCCAGGTGCCCTGCGGTGGTAAGCAGAGAGGCGTATGAATGACGTACCCCGGTGTTGCCAACCCCCTCCACTCAAATTTTGGATAAATCTGGAACTTTGAGCCTATGATTACAGGCACCCATGCGCTGACCGCGCGCCACCTCCAGTGCTGGCAGCGACACAAATACGACCGAGAACAACCAGTCATCCCCCGACATTACTAGCGGGCGCTGCAGCGAGTTTGTCCGGAACCCAGTAGCCAACGGTATACCTGACCATGACNTGGGGGAATTCCCTTATTCCAGCAACCCCAACAGTATTCAAGNATAAAATGTGTGGGAACGCCTCACCTTGCCACCCAGTATCACCGGCGCCATGCCGCCCACAACACATGGCTTACAGANGCTAGCNGATGTAACTACGTGGCAGCGCATCGAATTGCTTGGGCGCCGCACGAGGGGTCCGANCGANTTTACACACTGTCCTTAACTCCACAATCTACTACCGACGCATCCCCTACCCAGGCTCAGCGGCCTGCGGTTCTCGCTCCAGCGCAACAAGACCTCTCCACATCAGCACTACCGCAAGGGGCAAGAATATCCCGCCCACCAAAGAGAGGGAGNCACCAACGGCTCTCGCGTCAGCGAAGATATAGTCACTCGCCAAAGCTACGCTGGCGGGACCTAGTGCCAAACCAATGAGATTCGTGCTCATCACATAGCACCCCGCCATCAAGCCACGTATTTCGTTTGGAGAAGCGTTCTGCAGACCTGTGGCGAAAAGTGCAAGAGGAAACGTCACAAAATAATTCGCGCCAGTGATNAAGATCAACGCAGGAACGAGTGACTCAACCAGACCCGCCCCAATCATTATCGGTATGAGAAGACACGTCGATGTGATGGAGGTGACGAGTGGCGCCCGAGCGCCATACCCCCGCCGAGCAAGGTGTCGCGCCGCTATCGGCCCACTCAGTACCCCTGCTGAACCTGCCACGAGCGCAATCGCACCGTAATAGCGCCCGGCCTGCACGATGTCGAGTCCATGCACTCGAATCAACAAACTCGGGANCCACGCCTGCATGGCATACAACACTAGTACGATAAATGGCGCTCCCAAAAGGTAGGCACCAAATACCCCGCGGCGGGGCCATATGTAGCGCTTGATTTCACGCCAACTGAGGTTGTCGNCATTTTGAGAGAGGCGCTCTTTTCGCTCAGGTTCCTGTAGTAAAGGCAGTAGCAGCACCATGCACAAACCCGGTAGCGCAACCAGCATGAAGGTAAGTTGCCACGGNTCCAATGGACCGATTAATGGCAACTCGATGGCACCCAATCTACTTGCCCAGGCCACTACTTCGGCACCCAAAATGAGCGACAATCCAGCTCCAAGATAAGGTCCCATCAAAAAGATACTCACAGGAAGCGCCCGTTCTTCTCTAGGAAAATAGTCCGCCAAAAGAGACCACGAAGCCGGTGTGACACTGGCCTCGCCCGCGCCCACACCCATCCGCGCCGCGCCCAACTGCCAAAAGTTCTTGGCGAGACCACAGGACACGCAGCTCACTGTCCAGACCAGAATGCCTACTACCAAAATGCGTATCCGGTTGGCACGATCAACAATACGGCCCAGTGGCATGCTCAGAATCACATAAGGAAAGACAAACGCTAGACCCTGGAGAAAGCTCACCTGTGAGTCCGTCAACGAAAGATCGTTCCGGATCGGGTCGACCAGCAAATTGATGATCTGCCGGTCAATAAAGGAAAAAGTATAGGTTGCAGTCAGCAAAGCCAGCGCCCACCAAGCCGCTTTGCCACGACTCACATCACTACCCGCCACACATTCTCTCCATCCGTTCCGTGTCGACCCAATACTGGGAAGTGCATTATACGAGGCTGGCTCATAGCATGAGAAAAGGAAGCTCTGAGCCCCCTCAATTATTTTAAACTTCGCTTTGAGTCTATAAGTGTAGGGCACCCTCGCCCCATAGGCTCAAGGAGCGCCACCCATCTCGATACCTTCGAAACCCGTGATCATGCTACTGAGATCGATATTGTTAACGACACCCACAGCCAGTGGCCTGCCGATTTTAGGCTCGCAAGCGAAGCGTGGCAGACGAGATCTTTTCATAGAGCGCTAACTTAGACCGACTGGGCTCAACCTGCCGCTAACTTTGGCTGCCGATTTGCGTGGGACAGGCCCCAATGCTTTTCCGGACAAAGATGAGAAGCATAGGTTTCTGTGCGCGCACTGCGATCAGCGTGAGTCGCTGTCCGTGGCAGTTACTCGATTTGCGTGACAGGCGGCGAGGTGGCGAAAGGTTTTATTCCAAAGTGAGGATAAATTTCCTCTGGGAAATATATGACGCCATTTGAGGCCACCATTCTAATCTGGCTAAGGGCATCGAGCTTGTCCGTCGGATCACCCTCGACCAGAAAGAAATCCGCGTATTTTCCTTTTTCGATTGAACCCAGATCTTCACTTTGACCCAGATATTCCGCCATATCCCAAGACGCCCGTCTCAACACCTCGGCAGGAGTCATACCGAGTTGCTGGAATAGCTCCAACTCCCTGTGGTAGAAGAATGACCCGCCTAAATCAGTGCCCGGGACCAGCAATCCTCCCTGGCTGTGAATTTCCGAGAGTACGGCCATAATAAATTCGAAAGCCGCAATATAGTCGGCTCGCTCCTGTTCAGACTCCGTACCAAACATCTCCTGTTTAAGTGATCGCTGCTCATTGGTTGGAAGATGATCGATAACAGCCCTCGCCATCGGGGCGACCTCGCCATCAATCGCCGTTAAGCCATATTCATGTATGGCGATTGTAGGGTCGTGAACAATACCGAGCGCGATGAGATTTCCGAGTGTCTTTTGCACAGCATCATCTTGAAGCGACAGATTCTGAAAACGCTTCATAGCGGTAAANCGAAACAGCGTTCTGGTGTCCTCCTCTGGCGCCAGTACCCAGCCAAGCATCAGTTGGTTGGCATGCGTGATCTCATCAAATCCCACCTCCATCATGGCGTCAGCTGTCGAAAATGCCGGGACATGGCCCGCAACTCGCATACCTAATTTATGTGCCTCACTCACCAGAGTTTCAGCCCATTCTGGCCTCATAGAGTTGTAAAGCTTAATCTGGTGAAAATCTCGTGAGGCACACCATCGAACCATCTCCAAAGCCTCTTCGAGCGTAGCGACGGTCTCACCCGATGAGGCTGAAAAAGGACTCTCACCCTCGATAAAACACGAGCGAGTGATGCGCGGCCCCGCAATCAGCCCCGTATTGATTCGCTCCATGAGATCTTCAAGCACGGCATTTTGATTGCCCATATCACGAACTGACGTGACGCCCGCTGCAATATTGAGCAAAGCATTGTCTTGGCCAAGATGACCATGCATTTCATACATGCCTGGAACCAGAGCACCGCCCTCACCATCAATAACAGTCTCGTCGTCCATGACAGTGCTGCCCGCGGGCTGGACGCTAGCGATCCTCTCGCCGTAAATCACGACGTCTCGCTGTGTCGTCAGTGACCCGCTTTCAGGATCAAAAATGCGAACGTTAAGAATACGCACCGGTCGATCAAACTGATGTGCGACCTCAGCTTGGATATCGACAAAGCGATCTGTCGAAAGCGCCTCAGAAAGTGCTCTCAACTGTTGTTCAATCGCTTCAAAGCCTTGTCGCACAATCGCTGAACGTGGGCTGGCGGTACCGAAGTATTCTCCTTCGTCGTCAAAAAAAACCAGGCGTGGATCGGTATCCAGACCGAGAATCTGGTACGCCGTCACATCTGCTTTAACACCGCCACTCTCGACTCTTCTCGTCCAACGCTTGACTACTGACGCCTCACCGCTCGGATAGACCGGGATTTTTCCATCGGGACTTTGCAGCAACGCACGCACAAGCAATGCATTGGCATAGCTGCTCCCATTCTGGTTAACGTAAAAATCAGGATCGCTCTTGTAATTCGCATCGCCAGGGCCACTTGCATCCCGCCACCGAGCAACGTCGTCGTTGGCTTGAAAATATTCCTCGACCGGACTGCCGAAAGTGGTGGTTCCGGAAATCTTCCAGTTAACGGGAAAACCACGCTCATCCAACTCTAATGACTCGGTGAAGGTGGGGCCCCGACCATTCTGCTTATAATCAAAATCAATGGAAAACTGGCGTTCACTCCGATCAACAATGAGATGCCCCGTGTCCTCACCGGCTACCAAAACACGATAGGTCACTTGATCGGCTGATAGCGGAGCGGCAAGCAAGAGCAGAGAAATCGCCGTCAGGCGTTGCCGGAATGTTTGGTTCTTCGCTAGCCNTATCGTCACTTTTAGTCACCCCGCTCCTAAATCCTGCTTGAGATTACAGTCCTGATCCGTCGGCAGAATAGATCACCCAAATTTTGCGATAACCATCAGTCTCCCAGCGCCCTGTCCATTCCTTGGGAATGGTAACGGCCTCACCGGCGCTAATGGTAATTGCTGACCCATCACTGGAAGTAAGCGTCACATCACCCTCAAGAAAAAACATAAACTCATCCACACCATAGGGCTCTGTAATTTCAAAAGTCTGCGCGTCAGCGCTATACATACCTGATGCGAATTTTCCATCAGAGGATTTCAAAGAAGAAAAGTCCAGCGTCTTTTTACCCGACGCCTCAGTGATCACCGTCGAAGGATGATTNAAGGCCATTCCAGATAGGTCACTCAAAGATAATTTGGCGGGATAAACCGGTTCTGCAAGTACTGTGAAAGAGAGCATTAGNGTCGAACAAAGAGTCGCAAGAAGAGACCCGATATTGCATTTTTTACCCAGTATCATAGCTACATTTCCTTAAATTTCATGTCGATCACCAGCTCAGACACACCTCGATCCACCTCTGATACGCCATGTTGGCACCATGCACGCACAACGAATCACCCTCGCTTCCCTCCCGACTTGAGCTCAGATCAACCATCCACAAGAGCGGCGCCTGTTACGCTATCTTACTCGTGAACCGTTTGTAGCGGGACACGGCCACTCTTGTTCTCTTGCGGTATGATGCGTAGGACCTGTCGGCCAGCGAAGAGGCATGATTATCTATGTGCAGCACACAGCGCATCGTAGCAATCATCAANTTAGCGACACTCTTGTCAATTATTGTGATTCCGCACTTCTCAGCAATAGCCTCCGATGCTGCTCCAGCTGGGAAGCCCAATGTCGTTCTCGTGTTGATGGATAATTTCGGCTACGGCGAAATCGGCGTCTATGGTGGCGGAGTGATGAGGGGCGCGCCGACGCCTAACATTGACAGCATCGCCGCTCAGGGCATGCGCCTCACTAACTTTAATGTCGAGGCNGAGTGTACGCCTTCGCGATCAGCTCTTATGACTGGACGCTACGGAATCAGAACCAGACAGCGCGAGGGGTTACCTCCCAGAGGTGTCTGGTATGGCATCACGAAATGGGAGATCACCCTCGCCGAACTGCTTGAAAAGCATGGCTACGTGTCAGGTATTTTTGGGAAATGGCATTTGGGCGATACCGAGGGCCGATTTCCCACTGATCAAGGCTTCGACGAGTGGGTCGGTATCCCTAGATCTTCGGATCGCGCCTTCTGGCCAGACAGTAATAGCTTTCAACCCGACGCTCACCCTGACATTCGATTTGCCCATGTCATGTCGAGTCAGAAAGGCAACACTCCGACAGAACTCGAAGTCTTCGATCGCAATAAACGCAGGGTGATGGACCAGGAAATTACTGAAAACACTCTCGATTTTATCGAGCGTCAATCNGACGCTGGCAAGCCGTTTTTTGCTTTTGTNACCTACACGCAAACTCATGAACCTGTGGATCCCCATCCAGATTTCTATGGCAGTACAGGTCATGGCAGCTTCGCTGACGTGCTCGCGCAAACAGATGTCTACGTGGGACAGCTGCTGTCGAAACTGGAAGAGCTAGGACTCACTGAAAACACTATTTTTATATTCACTTCGGACAACGGTAGAGAGGGTGTGCCGCGCTCCTTCGGATTCACCGGACCCTGGCGCAGCGGCATGTTTTCGCCCTATGAGGGCTCGCTCCGCGTGCCTTTCCTGATTCGCTGGCCCGAAAAGATCCCCGCGCAACGGGTTTCCAATGAGGTAGTCCACCAACTGGATGTATTTCCTACGATTGCAAAATTCGTTGGTGCAACACCACCGAAAGATCGCGTGCTGGATGGCGTTGATCAATCCGACTTTTTTATGGGTGAGACAGATACGTCCGCTCGAGAAAGCTTGGTTATTTATATCGGCAATACGCTCTTTGGCGCGAAGTGGCGCAACTGGAAAATCTTACTGAAAGAAATGGACTCCGATACCTACAGCATCCGAGAAATGGCTTACCCCTCGGTATACAACCTCATCGTTGACCCCAAAGAAGAAGTTCCCGAGCTTAATTACCTTAACGACACCTGGGTGGACTTTCCTTTGTATCAAGTCATAGAGGACCACGAAGCGTCCTTGGCTACTGATCCGCAACTCCCCGTGGGAGATTAACCACTCAGACGCCTCGCCATCTTGAGTCCCGTCGCCTTGTTTGAGGAGCCCTCTCCATAGCTGCGTTTGGGGTACATGAAAGCTCACCACATGGCGTCGTATAGGAGGTGCATTCCCAACATGGGTATCGCGTGGCGTCGCACCTGCACTTTCCTTAAATCTTCAGTTGATAACCCGCCTATAGACTCCGCAACATTACCTGTGCTGCGTTTCGACCCGGAAGCCCTGTGACGCCACCACCGGGATGAGCTCCAGANCCACATAAAAAAACGTTATCCACTGGCATGCGGTAGGACGCATAGCCCGGTATCGGTCGCATCGAGTAGAACTGATCAAGATGCAACGCGCCGTGAAAGATATCGCCGCCGATCATTCCCAAATCACGCTCGATATCGAGGGGAGACTTGATCTGCCGCCCAAGAACAGATCCTTTGAAATTAGGCGCATAAGCGTCGATGGTATTGATCACCTCATCCGCAACCTGTTCTCGAACATCATCCCAGCTCTGATCACTGGGTAGGTGGCGCTGAAAGTGCTGACAGAACAAGCTGGCCACATGTGCTCCCGGAGGCGCTAGAGAGTCGTCCTGCGTGGTGGGAACCTGCATCGAGATAACAGGTTTTTTCGCCCAACCTGTTTGCTTTGCATCCAGATACGCTTGGTCGATGTAAGCCAGCGAAGGCGACACCTCGATCGCACCCTGAAAATGCGCGTCACCTTGACCCGCCATTGAAGTGAACTGCGGTAGCTCGGATAAGGCGACGTTCATACGAAAGGTCGCTGAATGACTGCGATAACCATCAACACGACGCTTGTCTTCCTCACTGAGCAGATTCGGATCCAGCATCCGGGTCAATAAGGTCTGCGGGTGTAGGTTGGCAGCCACTTGGCGCGAGTCAAAGGTACGACCATCTGCGAGCCTAACACCCACAGCCTTTTTCCCATCCAGCAAGATTTCTTCTACTGGCGTACCCGTTTCCAATACAACGCCTTGTGCTCGCGCAAAACTTGCCATGGCGTCACTAATCGCCCCCATGCCGCCCTTAGCAATTCCCCACGCTCCAGCGCGCCCTTTGACTTCGCCAAAAGCGTGGTGCAGTAAAATATAGGCCGTGCCGGACTGGTAGGGGCTCGCAAAATTACCGATGACCCCCTCAAGCCCAAGTACGCCCTTCAAGGCCTCCCCTTCAAACCAGCTATCAAGATAATCGCCCAGCGAGCTGGTCATCAATGTCGCCAATACTTTCTGTGAATGGGCACCTAGCCTTCTTGCAACATTTCCCGCTGTTAACAGTTGCATCAAATCACGCCAGCCGCCGCCAAAGTCGGGAGGTGACTGCGTCGCCAACTGCCTGAGGGCAATTGCGACAGTGCTAATTTCACTCTCAAACTGTTCGATACGNTCGGCGTCACGGGCCGAAAATCGNCCAATCTCAGCGCGCGCCTGCGCTTCGTCGCGGGTCAACAGCAGGCGATCATTTTCCANCAAGCTGAGAGTGCCCGCCGCGCGCTCCATAATCTCCAGCCCNTGCCTCTCTAGCGACAGATCAGCGATAACCTGCGGGTGCAACAAGCTAACGGAGTAAGAGTAAACAGAGTTGCGGAAGCCAGGATGAAACTCCTCAGTAATCGCCGCGCCTCCCAGCACATCCCGTGCTTCAAAAACACGCACCGACCTGCCAGCCTTCGCCANATATCCCGCGCAAACTAATCCGTTGTGCCCGCCACCGATAATGATGACGTCCGATTTAGAAGCCTGTGTCGCCATTAACTGACACCTTAAAACCCTATCGTTATTGTAGACTGGAATGGGGATATCGACATGCAGGCCTTCACGGACGCATACTGCCTAAGATGCATCGCTAGTCGATCGCGAGCAATCGATTGCCCGCGTTAAAAGGCCAAGCGCTGTTAACGATCATTCTTTTTCTGATCTGTCAGGTCCTCTATGAGCCAATACGACGCCATTGTCATCGGAGCAGGCCACAATGGCCTTACCACCGCTAACTACCTCGCCAAGGGAGGAATGCGGGTATGCGTTCTTGAGCAGCGGTCAGTGGTGGGTGGCGCTGCGGTAACGGAAGAGTTTTACCCCGGGTATCGTAACTCCACTTTTTCCTATGTTGTGAGCCTGCTGCGCCCGGAAGTCGTTAGCGACTTGAAGCTTGCAGATTTTGGTTACGAAGCCATTACCTTGGAGAACGCCTTATATATCGACTCAGCAGGAGATTACCTTCTCCTCACTGCAGATAAAGAATTCAACCGAAAGCAGTTCGGGAAATTCTCTGCTACCGACTTTTATGCTTATGANGCATTTGAAAACTCTGTCGATCAAATTGGTCAGCTATTGGCTAAACAATGGCTGAACGAGCCTCCCAAACTTGGGGAACAAGGTGTGGGAGATCTGCTGTCCATGCTAAAGATGGGTGTAGACGTTTTCCGACTCGATGCTGATGCCCGCTGGCGCCTGATGCAGTTCTTTATTGGCGCCCCCGAAACTATCATTGATCGCTGGTTTGAGAGCCCAAAAGTGAAAGCCATGGTGGCGGCACACATCATGCCGGCAAACTACGCACCACTCAGCCAACCTGGCGCTAGCCTTGCCATGCTCCACCACGCGGTTGGCGAAGTGAATGGCACACCGGGTTCCTGGGGCATTGTAAAGGGGGGTATGGGTGGTATCACGCAGGCCATGATGCAGTCAGCTCTTGCGAAAGGGGTAGAAGTTCGCACAGATGCTGCGGTAGAGAAAATTAACGTCATAGAAGGACAGGTGACTGGTGTGCGGCTCGCCTCGAACGAGGTGATTACCGCTCCTGTTGTGGCAGCGAATACAGATCCAAATCGGACATTTTTGAAGCTTTTAGGGGAGCAGCACCTGCCTGAGGACTTCGCTCGAGATATAANAAGTTTTCGACAAGAATCCGCATCATTGCGAATGAACCTGGCCCTATCCGCCCTTCCCGAGTTCGCTGCGCTACCGGGACCCGAGGGNCCGCATCATCGAGCCAGCATTACAATGATTGAGAGTGCTGATCACCTTAACGCAGCATTCCACACTGCTAAGCGTGGCGAACCGGCTGACCCACCTATAATTGAAGCGATTATTCCCAGTGTTATGGACGAAACACTGACTGACACACCCGATCACCATGTTATGAGTCTGCTATGTAAATACATGCCCTATAACTTGAGTGAAGGCCGCTCTTGGGATGAAGAAAAAGACAGCATCGCGAATCACATTTTCGACTACGTAGAGCATTTCATTCCCAGCCTCAGAGAACACCTCGTTGGCTACCNATGTCTGACACCGCTGGACATCGAGCGNATGCTTGGCATGACTCGCGGAGATATCTGCCACGGACGACTGGAACCGGATCAACTGTTTAACATGCGACCGCATCCATCAGCTGCTCAATATGCCACACCCGTTCGAGGCCTATATTTATGCGGATCAGGCGCCCACCCGGGTGGCGGTGTAACGGGCGCACCAGGACACAATGCTGCACGGNGAATTTTAAAAGATGGGTGATCGTCTGAGNCCACAAACCANGTTACTGATGCGGTTTGGGCTAACTTTATGCGGCTTCAGGTGTGTAGCGTTTACGAATCACCCGCCAGGCAACAACCCCTAACGGCACATGGANCACCAGCGGACCTAATACAAACCATGGCTCCAGCCCGCTCCAATCAATACTCTCACCTACTGCAATCACGCCTGCACCGATCTGATAAGGCTCAACATAAAAATGTAATAGTAAAAATGGCATGAGGCACCCATAAGCAATAAGAAGCATCGGTGCGACCAAGGTGATGCGCGTTGCATCTTGGCTGATGGCCTCAGCGGGAGTCCGGTGGAGGAATGCCAAATAGTCGCGCTCTCGCTGCGTAATAGCGTCGCCTCTGGATCCCAAGTAGATAAACATGATCGAAGCCACAATGCCAAGCAATACCGGCTCGAGATAACTTGGCAAGTCAATGAAGCCCAGATAGTCCAGCGCTGCCGGCGCAATGTTCGCCAGCAATCCCGCAATCATGCCCCAGCGAGCTCCACGCGCAGTAATCGACCGACTCCAAATGCTCATTAGCCCCACTGGCCCCCAGCTGGAGGCAAAGACTGTCCCAATGAAAAGCGTGATCCAGAAAAGGTCATGAGGCAGGAAAAGGCTGAGCACCAACACTACTGCGCTGATTGAGGCCATGGCAAGACGGGTCCTGTTGAGATTGGTTGCACCCGTTTTTACCGTCAGGTCATTGCTGGCGCTAAAGCCAATCAAAGACAAGAACGTAGACGCCGATGACAGCGCTGCACAGACAATGCCCGCAACCAGGACCGCGCCGAGTAAAGCCGGCACTAAATGAGTCGCCGCCCATATCAAGACTGTCTCTTCATTCTCGATGCTCGAATTTGCGAGATTCACAAAACCGCCCGCCCCGTATATCGCTAATTGCAGGAAGATAACCACCAACACCGTGTAGATCGATGCCCGAAGTACAACATGCTCGCTTTTGGCCATCAGATGACGACTTGACTGCCATGGGCTCACGGCATAGACCAAACTCCACGATAGATCGATCACCACAATCCAAATTAAAAAATCCAATGCGGTTGACCATGCGGTGCCTTCACCAATAATGCCGTGCCAACTCGTAAGGTCCGGTTTTTCTTCTAGCCGCGTTAGATCCTGAATCGTCTGAGAAATTCCGCCAAACCCCTCTAGAAGATGGATAGCAACGAAGAGGGATGCACCGGTAAATAGCAAAAACATCAAGGTATCGGTAATCACAACGCCTTTTGATCCGGCATATAGCGTGAACATCGAATAACTCAACCATGCGATCGCGATGCCAGCTTCGTAGCTAATGCCGGTAAGNTCAGAGAGCANCAATGCTGCACCTTGCGTCACCACCANCAGATACCCACCCAACCCCAAGATAATCGTCCAGCCCGCTATCTGCTGCAACTCTGGTGATGCGAAGCGCTCACCGAAGAACGCAGCCACCGTTGTCGCGCGGCTACGCCTCAGAAACGTGCCAAAAAATAATGCGCCATACACATAGCCGATAACAGTCAATCCGGGCAGCAACAAGTAGGGGCCCAACTGGCCGGCATAAGTGAATCCAGCTTCTCCCATGAATACGGTAGTGCTCATGTTGCTCGCTACCAGCGTCCCGACAATGAGAAGAGTGGGTGCGCGACGCCCTGCCACATAGTAATCGTCGAGGGTTTTAACCTGTCGGCCAGCGTAGCTACCAATGAACACAAAAGTGATCACAGACAGCGCAATCGTAATGGCGAAAATACTCAAATCGATCTGCGCTCTCGCGAATAATGCTTCTGAACCATTCGAATCGCTCCAAGCTCTAGTTTATGCTGGCCAACGCACATCGCTGCTCCTCTTGAGAAGCCCTACACTATATTAAGATTATCACCGTCTAGCGTATGCCATAAAACGACACACTGAGTCCGTGCATATGGGCTGGGAAGCATCCGTGCCCTTGGATGCATAAANTCGAGATGTGAGTCGGTCCTTTTATCGACCAACAGTCAGCGAAAACAGTGATATGGCGGGAGGCCAAGTAATGGTGGAAATCAGCGTTCAGAAAAACCCAGCGAGGCTGGTTAATCTCGAGGCGTGTGAGTCTTTTGGCGCGCCAGTGGGTGCGCTCCCTCTGCAGACCAATGCCGGATTCTTTGAGGGCGATCTTGCGGGGGGTCAGCTATATACCGGAACCTGGGAATGCGAGCCCGGTGTTCTAGAGCTGGATCTCGAGCTCACGGAATTCTGTTACTTACTGGAAGGTCACTGGAAATTCACCTCCCAAACCGGTGTCGTTACCGAAGTGAAGGAAGGCGACAGCTGGGTATTTCCCCGTGGCTGGAAAGGCACGGCTGAAGTGATTAAAAAAGTGCGTAAGGTTTACGCAATGATGGTTCCAGACGAAGCCTCTTGATCGGCAACCTCTAGAACAGATCAAGCAGTTTATAATACGCCATCCCCGCAGCGAGCAACGGCCTGCCAAGCAGACGCCCTCCGGGAAAGGCCATATGGGGTATGGCTGCCATTACGTCGAAACGGTCGGTTTCACCAGCAATATTTTCGGCCGTGATTTTCGCCATCATATGCGTCGGTGCAACCCCGTGTCCCGAATAGGCTTGAATGTAACGAATATTCGGCGCCAATTTCCCGAGCTGCGGCATGCGGTTAATACCAATTCCAATCCAACCACTCCACGCATACTCAATTTTGATCTCCGCTAGTTCAGCAAAAACATTACGCATCTTCTTGCGCATCACCGGCACAAGATTCTTTGGTTCCATACCCGTGTAATTGGAAAGCCCACCAAACAGCATGCGACGATCGGCCGACAATCTGAAATAGTCCAGTGCTGTTCTAGGGTCACAGACGGCGACGTCACCGGGTAAAAGCTTTGTCGCAAGGGCTTCTGAAAGCGGCTCAGTGGCAATGACCGAACTCGCTGAGGGTAAAACGCGNAAACTGAGTTTGGGAATGAGCTTGCCCATATAGGCGTTACCTGCGAGGACGACCTGCTTAGCGGTGATGCTGCCGTGCTCCGTTTTCACCACCGGGTTGTCTCCTGGGATAATCTCTATAGCGCGTGTCTGCTCAAATACCCTTGCACCACGGCTCACTGCCGCTGCCGCCTCTCCAACACACAAATTTAANGGATGTATGTGGCCATTGGCAGTATTGTGCAGGCCACCAAGGTATCGATCAGAATTGACAAAATCTTTGAGTTCAGAAGCATCAAGCAGCGTGTAAGGATGCGGATTACCGATGGTTCTTTCCCAGTCCCTCCACGTGGCAAATTCCTTCATATGCCGCGGCTTTAATGCCACGTCGCAGTAGCCCCACTTGAGATCGCAATCAATATCGTAGGTCTCGATCCGCTCTTTTATAACGTCACGGGCTTCAATGCCCATCTGGTAAATCGTTTTAATTCCCTGCTCGCCGATACATTTTTTAAAGCGCTCAGGTGTATGACCAATACCACCAATAATTTGCCCGCCGTTCCTTCCACTAGCGCCCCAGCCAATTCTATTTGCCTCAATCAATATCACCTCATAGCCGCGCTCGGTCAGTTCAACGGCGGTATTGACCCCAGAAAACCCACCACCTACAACAACGACATCACACGTAGCAGCCTCGGAGAGGAAGGGATAATCGGTAGTAGGTTGGCGAGACGCGGCGTAATAGGAGCCGGTATGCTCCGAGGAGTCTTTGATGGCGCGCAGTCCGAGCATTGGTCGGTCTCCAAAGTGCAAGTTAAGACGAACACGCCGCGAAATAGCGTGCTCTTTTGCTGGATATAGGCATAGCTTATCGGACTTGGGCCTGTCGTGAATGGCGGCCTATACGACTGGTAGACAAATTCAGCCGTCGCTCTAAGCTTGGCGCACAGGCGAACAACAGTGACACCACATGAAATATGCCGATGTAACAGAACTCGAGCAGTTTTTAGCTGCCAATCCCGACACTCAAGTTCTAGAGCTTCTGATGCCCGACATTTCGGGCATCCTTCGTGCGAAGCGGATCCATCGTTCGGAGTTTCTGCGCTTATTTAAGGGGGATTTTTTGACTCCTCGATCAGCACCTTTGCTGGGCGCNAAGGGTGACTGGTATGACGAGATCCCCCTGTCGGAGCTGGGCGGCGACCCTGACCAAATCATTCTTCCCGTGACAGGGACCTTAGCGCCGGTGCCATGGTACGACTCTCCTGTCGCACAGGTGATGGTGGCCTACACCCAGGACAATGGCGAACTGGACTGGGTTGATCCCCGACAACCATTGTCGAACGTGTTATCGCGGTTTGCTGAAGATGGCCTGGCAGCGACGGTTGCGACAGAACTCGAGTTTTATCTGCTTGCGAATGCAAACGATACCCGACCCGTGCCGCTCAAGGGCAATATCCCCGGCACAAAACTGGAACAAGAAGGAATTCAATACTGCATGGCAGACGACTTGTTCGACTGTGACGCATTCCTCAATGATGTGCGCATTGCCAGCGAAATGCAGGGAGTTCCATTGACCACGCTGCATGGCGAATTTTCTCCAGGCCAATGGGAAATCAATACGCTTCATCAGGAAGATGCCATCCTTGCTGGAACTCATGCGCTCTTGCTCAGGCGTATTGTGAAAGGCGTCGCCAGAAAGCACGGTTATGGCGCCACGTTCATGGCCAAACCTTTTGCTGAACTAGCCGGCAGCGGAATGCACATCCACGCCAGTATCTATGACTCGGCAGGCTCCAATATTTTTGCCGACCCAGAGCCTGTGGAACCCCCCAGGCTGATGCCGCGACTCAGGCACGCAGTTGGCGGCCTAGGGAAGTTACTGGACGAGTCGATGCTCTGCTTTGCGCCCCACGCGAACTCATATCGTCGCTTTAAAGCGGGCGCATTAGCTCCCTCTGGAAAGAGCTGGGGCTACGACCATCGTGAGGTCGCGCTACGCATCCCGAGATCCACCGAGCACAACCGACGTATCGAACACCGCGTAGCGGGTGCAGAAGCCAATCCGTATCTTGTCCTCGCAGCAGTGCTTNCAGGCATTCATCATGGGCTCACCACCCAACTTGATCCCGGTGACCCAATAGCCCGAGATGCAGATCTGTCTCAGGACGACACCACACTGCCATCGAGAGTGGACTCCGCCATTGATCTGTTCAGACNAAGTGAGGTGCTCCCAGGTTATTTTGGGCACGAATTCAGCCGCATCTACACAGGTATCCGTCAGGGAGAGAGCAATTCATACCACGCTCAAGTGCCTGACCTCGACTATGCCTGGTACCTGAGAGCGCTCTGAATCCGCTAGGCCCGACGTGCTACGCGGCGCCGATAGGCACCTGGCGTTACCCCTGTCACCTTGCGAAAAGCGCTGTAAAAAGTGGAGGTGGAGTTGAAGCCCACTGCCAGAGCGATATCGAGCATTGCCCTGTGGGGTCCCGCATCTAACTGAATTAACCTTAAGGCCTCATCTACACGCCTATGATTGACGTAATCAAAAAACGTTGTTTGAAGCCCCGCATTGATAGCCTGCGACACGTGATTGACTGTCGCGTTCAGATGTTCGGCAAGCTTCGGTAACGATAAATCAGGATCAAGGTGCAGCTGCTCTCGCTGCATCACTTGCTCNAGGTTGGCAAGCAGTTCTCCCATGCCCCGCTGATTTAGTCCGGACTTAACATATCGACCTTTGCCGGTGCCGTTGAGCGCCCTTTCTTTAGGCAACTGATAATAATCGCGAATTTCGAGCGCCGATTTACCGCTTAAGGTGATGAACTCCGCACCATGCCACGGACTCGAATGCTTACCAGGCTCCAATGGCTTGGCACAGTACTGGAAAGCGATAGTTGTCCCACTGCAAAGGATGTCGCCCATGACCTCGTAAAAGTACTGGTCACTTTGGAAATAGTCCAGCAAGGCCTCGAAAAGCGTCTCGCGAGTCATGTCCTCATGCAAAACCTCGTCGATGTAGTGGCCTTCAGAGCAAAGGTGGTCTGTGACGGACCCAGCGTTACCCTCATTCCAAGCGTCCAGATAACTGGCAACAAACGACTTGGCTTCAGTTTTTCTCATTGATCCAGTCGATATCCTACAAAAACGAACACTTTGATAATGAGTGATTGATAGTAGCTAAGCAACCCTATACTGCTAGGCGGCGACAAACCCGACGCGACTCTATTATTGCAAAAGTGGTTAGTCGGAAATTTTGGATCGCTCGGTTTCAGCGAGCGCAACGCGCTCACCAATACACCCTGACTCAAAATACTTCCCTATCGGGCCAGACACCGAGGAGTCTGGAGCACAGTATTGTTAGCAACATGGAACAAATATCGCCCGACGAGACAAACAGTGTCAGACTCGATTGCTAACAGCGAGTAACAGTCAATATCAACCGAATATGGATAGAGCAATTTCTTGGTGGCAAAAGCTGGACCTGAAGCAGCGGATAAAGCTAGTTGTATATCCCCTGTTACTGNTAAATTTTGCTCACTACGTGGGCAACGATATTGAGCAAGCCCGGCACACCTTTCACGCTGGTTGGCAATGGCACGACTGGACCGCCAACTTCGCCACTACNCTGGATGAACTCGGTTGGTTTGCCCTGCTCTTGCTACTAGAGCTTGAAACTTATGTGCTGTCGGATGACGACTTCACGCGAGGAAGGCTAGTGGTCATAAATGTGATCAGAATGGTCTGTTATTTCGCAATAGGTCATGCCGTGTTCGCCTTCTCTGAATACCTTTTAGACCTGGAAAGCGCCATCCACCACACTGGCACTGAGCTCTGTTCTTTCTTAGATCAAGGACTGTCGTTTACCCGCAATCTCGAATATTGGGAGTTGAATGCCGTCAACTGTGGCTGGCTATCCTCCAGTAGCGAGTTTTATGTCTTCTCACAGGGGCAAGCGATCAGTGACGCCACTGGTATGACGGTCGAGCTGGAGCTGGCATGGGCGGACGCCATCGAGGTGGTGCTTTGGCTGTTTATCATGCTGTTCATAGAGTTACGCATCAAATTACAGGATCGTGGTATCAGCAACAGCTCACTTTTATCCTTTGCCACCCATATCAAGCTTATTTTCTACGGAGGGCTATGGGTCATCGCAGGCTACTGGGCATATCGCGGTCACTGGATATTTGCTTGGGATGAAGCACTGTGGATTCTTGGCTTCATGGCCATCGGTATGAATCTCACAGACTGGCAAAAGGAGCTGAAACAAGCGCAAGCCGACAACCGCGGTGCGCTCAGTTCGTAGACGTTACCCGATAAAAGACCGGACCCTACACCAACCCCGGCGGCGTAGCGCGAGCTCGGTCTGGAGACCAAAACGGCTTATCCTGCACAGTGCATCGTGCGACCTTGTGATGATGTCGTAACTCCCGCTGGTAATAGATTTCCGCCCAGATTTCTCCCGCCAAGGCTTCGCTATTTACCATGGCCAGCGCGATATTTGCCTTGACCGCCGGAGACCACATTGCCGACGTGACGTAGCCAATTTCTTGAGAACATTTTTTGTCACCGTACAGAATTGATTCCTCCGCAGGCTTGTTACCCTCAATATTCAGCTTAGTCAGAATGACTTTTGGACCATGTTGCTTGTGTGTCAGTAAGGCCGAACGGCCGTTNAAATGGGACTTCTTAAAATCTACCAGCCACCCAAGATCTAGCTCAAAGGGCGTTTGATCGTACTCGAAATTAACAGTCTTAAGGGCCTCATTAAATTCCATGTAGGGCATGATAAAGCCAGCCTCAAGGCGTGCCATATTAGTGGCGGATTCCCCGTAGGGTTGAATACCAAAATCAGCCCCTGCGCTATAAAGCGCATCCCACATGGGTAGCGCGTACTCAGGATCAATCCACAATTCATACCCAAGGTCACCAGTAAAGCCTGTTCGAGATACCATCAACGTGGTGTCCATAAAAGGATAATGGCCAATATCGAAAGGCTTAAGCGCTGCCACATTCTCAAGCCCCATGCGCTGTAACACCGCAAAACTGGTAGGGCCTTGCAGCGACAGCGCGGCCCAATCCTCTGTAGCATCGGTGATCTGGACGTGATGAAAGCCGAAAGCGCTCTTTCGCAGCCAAGCAAGACACGGGCTGCCACAGGTTAAGAGATAACGCTCCTCGTCCAGACGGAAAATCGTCCCATCGTCTATAAGGCGTCCTGAATCAGTACACCAAGCCACATACGTCACACGATTATCTCTGAGCTTTCGTAAATCGCGNGTCACCATTCGATTGAGCATGACCAGCGCGTCTTCTCCCTCCACCAAATACTTCTGCATAGGGCAAATATCGTAGGTCCCACAGGTATTGCGTATACAGAAGTACTCGTAGTGTACGTCGTAGTAATAGTCAGCAAATTTAAAGCCGTTCCAAGATGACCAAGCATCACGGAGATTCAACGCTGACTCTCGCTCGTGAAAGTAAGAGAGCTTGAGGCGCTCACCCGCATAGGGATCCGTCGGATCGTTTCTCAGAATGTCCGTCTCACTCATCGTAAAAGTCGTCCTCTGGAACGGTATTAGGCTTGCGCAGATCTCGCAAAATCTCTCGCGCTGCGTTGGCGCCGCACGCTGAGGACACACCACCACCTGGATGAGTGGAAGAACCGCACATGTACATATTCTTCAATGGCATACGGTATTGCCCATATCCCGGAAAAGGCCGATTGAACAGCAGCTGATCGATGGTGAGTTCGCCCTGAAAAATATTTCCCTCTGTCAGTCCGATCTCATTCTCGATGTCGTGCGGAGTCCGGACTTCGGCATGTACTACCAGCTCTTTGAAACCCGGAGCATAGCGTTCAATTTTATTAATCACNGTCGCACCAAAAGCATCCCGTTTCTCAGGTGTCCATTCTCCGTCAGCAAGGGTCGGCGGACAGTACTGAATAAAAGTCGACATCCAGTGGCATCCCGGAGGTGCCACGGTGGGATCCCAAGCAGATGGGATCACCGCCTCGATAAAAGGATCATCCGACCAGCGACCACGCTTCCAGCAGTCATAAGCCCGCTCCATCGTCTCCATAGAACCTGTAAAGCCTTGCCCGCCGCGATTAACGTAGCGGTTGTCCGGCACATGGTTGAACTTCGGCATACCGGATAAAGCGATATTGACCTTGCCCGACGAGCCGCGGATTTTGAAATTCTCGGCGCGCTCGTAGACACCCTCTGGCAAGTCCGCGCGATCCATCACTTGAGTAAAAGTGCGCTTCGCATCAAGATTCGATACCACAATGTTGGCGAAAAGCTCATCGCCATTTTCCATAGCAACGCCAACTGTGGCACCGTCCTTGACCAAAATCTGATGGACCGGTGCCTCGGTTCTAATGTCGCCACCATGCTCTCTTAGTGCCCCGGCTAATGCATGAGAGATGGCACCCATGCCACCTCGGGCCAAGCCCCAAGCCCCAACATTGCCATCCACATCTCCCATCACATGATGAAGCAAAATGTAGGCGGACCCGGGTGAGTACACGCCCAATGCGGTACCGATAATGCCAGGACTCGCCATGGCGGCTTTAATCAAGTCATCCTCAAAATAATCGTTAAGAAAATCAGCTGCACTCATCGTAAAGAAACGAATGTACTCATAGAGCTCGCGCTCGCCCAAATTCCAAAACTGCTTGGCCAACCACAGCAGTTCCTGAATATCTCGCGGCTTGAAGGAACTCGGATCGGGCGGCGTTCTTAGCAAGGTTTTTCGAATCAGCTGCGCATAACGACCGAGATCTGCCTGAAAGCGCGACATGGCGTCGGCATCATGAGGTGAGTGGCGCCGCAACTCCAGATATGCGGCCTCGTCGTCGGGATAATCAATCAGTACGCGATCACCTCGATCGCTGAAATTTACTGTGCCGAGATACGGCACCAGTAGTAATCCGTGTCGCGTAAGATCCAGGTCACGGTGGATAGACTGACGCATCATGGAGCAAACGTAGGAGCAGCTAGAGTAAAACCAACCTTTATGCATCTCCCGAGTGACGGCCGCGCCACCAATGTAATCATTCTTCTCAAGGACGATCACATCTAACCCGGCTTTAGCTAGGTAGGCCGCAGCGGTCAAACCATTGTGGCCAGCACCGATAATAATAGCGTCATATGGCTTCATGACAGGATCTCCCTGGCCGCATTACGACCCGGGTTTCCGCTCACGTCGCCCGCTGGGTGACAGCCAGCACCGCACAAATACAGACCCGGAATGGGCGTGGCATATTGCGCAGCTTCGTAGGTAGGACGCATCATCAGAAGCTGATCAATGGCAGGCTCGCAGTGGTGCCAATGGCCATTAGTAACATGGTACTGCGCAGCAAGATCAGGCGGAGTCAGAAGCTCTGAAGTCAGTACAAGGTCTCGAATACCCGGCGCAAAGACCTCCAGCTTAGTCATGACAATGGCAAGAAACGCATCGCGTTTCTCGGGGGTCCAACCGCTTTTGAGGTCATGGGGAACGTACATCACATTGGCGGTGAGCACATGCTGCCCCTGAGGTGCGAGACTGGGTTCCTGNAGCGATGGGATTAACACNTCCATTACAGGCTCGTCGGGTAATTCACCGTATTTCGCGGCATCCCAAGCAAATTCAATAGTGTCCATCGTCGGCGCAATAATCAGTCTACCCAAGGGAGAATCCAACCCCTCAAAGTGAGGCAGCGCAGATAACGCCAGGTGCACTCTAGCAACATACCCGTTAGTTCTAAGACGACGAATACGATTCGTAAATTCAATCTCGAGGTGCGCTGCACCGACCAGCTTCAAAAATGTCGTATGCGGATCTGCGCTCGACACTACCCGCTCGCTATATAAAATTTCGTCATTGGCAAGTTCAACACCAGTGCAACGCTGACCACTTTCATCGCCAGCCACTTGCACCGATCTAACCGGACAATCGGTCCTGATTGTTACCCCCGCCTGAATGGCAGCGCGCTCCAGTGCGCGAATCAGTCCCACCATGCCGTCTTTNGGTATGGCATGCTGCCCATCATCTTTACCCGATTTGCGATTAAGCAAAGTGAGAACTGCCTGATTGGGTGATCGCGGCGCCAACTGCGAGCCAACAAGCGCATCCCAGCACAACGCCGCTTTGAGAGCATCATCCGTGAAGTACTCATCGAGGAGATCACGCATTGGTAGCGTAGCCACCCGAAGAAACTCCAGCATGTCCTGTTTTCCGAGCATGCGCAGTTTGAGACCCAGCTTGCCGAAGGTCATCAAGTCTGAGAGGCCCTTCGCGCCCANCCTGGGCATCGTTCGCTCCCAAAAAGGCGCTAGCGCACCAGAAAATTTGGACAACATCGCAGCGTACTGTGGGTAGGCCTTTATATCGTTCTCATTACTCCCATTGATGCCTTGAGCCGTGATTTTCTGATGTGCTGCAGATGGCGAGAGTGCAACGAGCGGCAAGCTCTCGTCGGTGGTTTCAAGCCCATGGGCGAAAAGATCAAGCTCGCTGATCAGCGACTGAGGCATTGCATACAGCGTTTGCGCTAGCGAGGCCTTAAAACCCGGATGAAATTCGTATTCCGCAGCCATGCCACCCAGCGCTCGATTGGCTTCTACGAGCGTCACCCTCTGACCTGATCTGGCTAACAAAGTGGCGCAAACCAGCCCATTATGCCCGCCGCCGATAATGATCGTATCCTGTGCCGTCATCGCCACTCGCTCGTCCGCTCCCGCCCACCAACACTGCCCACTTACCCAGCTATCGGTGAAGATCTCAGTCAATCAGAAGTTGATATTTAACACTACTGTACGGCACCTGCTGTGACCACTTTCCCTATAGGGTGCCAGCGATGGTCACGACTTTATAGATGGATGGTGAAAGCGCGTTGGAGCGAGGCATTCAAACCACACCATAAACCGTCACGCAGCAGCACGCCGCGGCAGTCTATTAACCACCTTCGCTCCGGACACAAACCATACTCCAAGAGCCAACGTGACTAAGGGCAAAAAGGGTTCAAATGGCCAGAATGGCAACCATAATTCCAGCTCGGCAGACCAGGGGCGGGACAGCACCGCCGCCGATAATGCAGGTTGCCAAAAATGACCGGTGGCCGCGAGCCATAGCGAGCAGAGCATCACACAGCCGCCGATACCACGCTGAAACCAAGCCACATCATCTTCGATTCGCTTCCGCCCCCAGGCAAGTATTCTCAGCGCAAACGCCGCGAATCCTAGGACATAAAAAAGAACATCGAACCAATACTGCGTCTTATAATAGAACACGTTCCACCAATAAACGCTAAAAGGGTAAGCCCACAAGAACGTCACACCACTCAAGTGAAGAAACCGCCATTGCCCGGGAGACATGTGCCGCCGGAAAACGCCAAACGAGGTCAAAGTCATAGCAACTAATAGCAGATAGCCACTGCTACCCTCTAACTCATCACGGAGATAGTAGATTTCTGCGTAGTAGTGTTCAGAGTGGAAATAAGAAACGATAAAAATAAATGCCCCTTGCCAGGCCATCGCTACAGCAAAGGACAATCCAATATAGCGGCGATTACGCATTAACCATCGGGTAACGTCACCNGGAAACAATCGATAGAGGGCAGAAATCGCGATGACCAGAAAGATAAAGGGTACCGCCCAGCGCACGGAGTACTGGATCATCGCCGAGAGGTCTTGAGGTGAGGAAAAATCCGTTGACACTAACCTTACAAGCATAAAGGCGGTGATCGTCGCTGATGTCAAAACGAATAAATGCCACCCATTGATCCATCTTGCGCGCACGCCCACCTCCTTTTCTGTTACCACAGGCTCGTCTATGAAGGCCATTGTGTCAATTCTGACTCAGGTTAGACTCTGCCTCTATAGGCCCATAATGATGATGGCTTAATCAGTGCCAAGCTGGTGATATTAAGGGGGCAGTAGATGATTCGCGTTTTATGTCAGCTGATATTCTGGTGCCTGGTACTGACACCCTGGGTGTTCTCGCTCTACCTACATTTTTGGCTGGATCAGAGTCAAACATGGTCGCCTGACCAATCGCTGCGCGGGATGTTTTCTNTGATGATGTTGGGACTTGGCATGATTTTGAGCTTTNTTACCTTCTCCTACCTGAGCACCAGAGGAAACAATTAAGCGCTATGCCTGTTGGTGAATCACCCAGCAACCTGAAGGCTCCCCGACGGCACGTCAAAAACCACATCTAGAAAAAAGAGCGGCACCGTAATGAAAAAGAAATCGGATAAAAAACTGGGAATGGAGCGACCGATTAGTCGACGGGACTTTGTGCAAGGGGCTGCGGTGGTTGCCGGTGCAGCGTGTCAATCTGGCGCGCTAGCTGCTGGGGGCCGCGCNTTGCCCCACATGACCTCTAAAGGAGGAAGCGCCGATACCTCGGTGATCGATTACCCACCAATAAAAACCGGTATGCGCGGATCGCACTCTGGTGCTTACGAAGTCGCCCACGCCCTAGCGCGCGACGGAGCTATCTTTACCACCGAAGAGCCCATAACGGAGCATTACGATCTAATTGTTGTTGGAGCAGGGATCTCCGGACTCGCCGCGGCCCACTACTATCAGCAACGTTTCGGACCAACAGTACGCATATTACTTCTCGAAAATCATGATGATTTTGGTGGTCATGCCAAACGTAACGAGTTTCACCAGAGCGGCGACATGGTGCTGTCACTTGGTGGTACCCACAACCTGGAATGGTGGCGCTTTAGTGAGGTAGTCAAAGCCTTCATGGCTGAGCATGGCGTCGACTACGAGGCCATGCGGGACAAAATGACCTTCTCCTATGGGCGCGATGCGCCTAAGAGCCCGGCGATGTGGTTCGACCAGGATACCTATGGTACGAATCGACTAGTGACAAACTTTAACCTGTCTGCGCAACTTAGCGACGCAGACATCGACAGCGTCCCGATATCCGAGGCGGGTCGTCTCTCTCTGAAGCAGTTTTACGCCAGTGGTCCTACCCTTGAAGATTGGTCAGAAGACAAAGCCGAGCGTATGTTGGTAAACACCAGTTACCCAGATTTTCTGCGCAAATACGGCGGCTTAACCGAGGATGCAGTGCAACTTTTCGACAAAGAGGAGCATGGATCCTGGGGATTAGAAATGCGGGCGATATCAGCAGAAGAGGCGCTCTGGGAGGGTTATCCCGGCGCGCATCTATTTGGCGAAGAGTGGGGCGAGGACGGCTCTGGCTACCCAGTTGCGATGTGGCCAGATGGCAACGCAAGTTTGGTGCGCCTNATGGTCGCTAAGCTGATGCCTCATGTCGCGCCAGAAACCACCGCAGATAATGTGGCGTTGGCTCACTTTGACTACTCACAATTAGATGAAGAAGCCGCGGCTGTGCGCCTCCGCCTCAATTCCACTGTGATCGGGCTGGAGAATACGGATAAAGGCGTAGCAGTAACCTACGCATCGTCCACAGGTAAGCTGAGACGAATTTCATCGCAGCACGCTGTGTTGGCCTGTTATCACAGCATCATCCCTTATTTGTGCCCATCAATGGGCACCTCCCAAAAGGAGGCACTCAAGTATCAAGTTAAAGTGCCTATGATTCTGACCAACGTGCTGATACGAAACAGTGAGGCTTTGGACAAACTGGGTGTTGACGCTGTTTCCTGTCCTGGTCGACTTCACGCCAGACTTTTTCTATTCAAGGGCATTCAAACCGGTGGTTATGAGCGCCCAGAAAATCCAAGCGAGGCCGTTTCGCTCGTGTTCTGGGGCTCAATCTCACCACCGAAAGATGCTATTGATATTCGCAGTCAGCTGAGGGCCTCGCGTCAACAGTTGCTCGATCTCACATTTAGTGATTTTGAACGTGAAGTTCGAACCGTGCTTGATGAATTACTGGGGCCCGCTGGTTTTGATGTGGCAGAGGATATTCTCGCGATTACCGTCAATCGCTGGCCTCACGGGTATGCCTATGAATATATGCAACTATGGGATCCAGAATGGGAGCCCGGGAAAGCGCCACATGAAATCGCTCGACAACCCTTTGGTTCGATTGCAATTGCCAATGCCGATGCCGGTGCTTCCGCCTACACGCATGTCGCCATTGATCAGGCACATCGGGCAGTCGGCGAATTGTCAGATAGCCCGTCAATAGTGAAACCCCAGTAGCAACGCTCAGCGAAGATACCTTAGCGCCATCAAACTATGCGATTATGCTGTCGGGCGGATGCTTAGCATGCGTTAAGTCTTGTGCCGCTCATTCCGGATACGCGCCCTGCATCACNTTTCCCTCCATAACTACCAGTGAAGGTTGCAGGCGCCATATCTCATCGGGTTTCATCGTGAAGAGATCCTGGTCTAACACGATAAAATCGGCCGTCTTACCCACTTCGATCGAACCGAGTTGATCCTCCAATCGAAGCTGATAAGCACCGTGTCGTGTATAACCTGTTACCAGTTGCTCCAAAGTGAGACGTTCCGAAGCAGGCAACCGAATACCATCATCTTCTGTCTGCCACCACTCCTTCGGGTATTGGCGAGTGTGCCCGGTCTGCATCCCCAGATACGGACTCAGATAAGTGGGCAACATGTCTCCGCCCCACCACTCATCACTGGAAAAGGTAACGGTCGCGCCACTCTCGAACACGGATCTCGCAGGATACATCGCGCCATATCTTTCTTTGCCCAGAAGGTCTGAGACAACCGAGCTCGACTCCACTCCAAACCACCAAGGCGAAAAATTTGCCACCACTCCTAGTGCGCTGATACGCGGGATATCGACAGGATCAACGAGCGCGAGATGCGCCACTGTTACTCGCGGATAAAAGTCATCTTGAANCATTGAGCGGGCGGCCTGCACCGCATCCAATACCGTCCGTGTTGCTCGATCACCGATGCTATGCACCATGAGATCCAACCGCTCTTCGTGTAATCGNAACAAAAGAGCGGTCAACTCTTCTGTGGTAAGTAATGGCTCGCTGGCAATATTGCTCCCCAGATACGGCCGCGTATAGGACGCCGACTGGTTTGCGCTGATTCCGTCCATAAAAAGCTTTACCGAATTAAAACGCAACAGCTCACCGCCATATTCTCGCTGATAGCGCTTTACTTCATCTACCGCGANCTTAGCGCGCTCGGGGGTAAAGATTTGNTAAGTCCCAAAGTACCTGAGAGGAAGCCTACCTTCTCTCTCCAAGGTGGAGATCACATCGTAAACATAATCACCATAGCCCTTATTACCCGCGTCAAAAATGGCCGTTAAACCGTGTTTGCTCATATGTTGCAGGATGTCAGCAACTCTATCCTTGTGCCGTTTAATATGATCGGGCTTAGACAAAGCAAACTGAGTGGAAAAATGTTGTACTCCCGCTCCCTCCTTTACCCAGCCGGTTGGATCACCATTTTCATCTCGCGCATACATTGCCAACCCGAGTTTTGGGTCGGGTGTCTTACGCGTCACACCCAGCTCCGCCAAGGCAGCAGAATTCAACCAGAAATCATGCGCAGTCTCGCTTTCAAACCACACCAAACGATCTGGCAAGATCGCATCGAGCACTTCCTTTTTGGGTCCNTGATCTCCGTTCACAAACATCGTCGTGGGCCAGCAACACAAACGCAGCCATTTTTGTTCAGGGTGTTGATCGGCGTATTTTTTTACCGATGACAATAGCGCTTTGGGTGTATCTCCGTTTACCTCGCCAAAATCCTCAACGCTGACATAACCTGGATGAGAGTGGCCATCTACCATTGCTGGCAGAAGCAATCGCTGTTGTAAGTCTAGTCGTCGGCGCGCCGGAAGTGACGCGAGCTCAGAATCTTTTCCAAGCCGAACAAACTTACCATTTTTAATTGCCACAGCTTGTGACCATGGCTGATCCTGATTCACCGTATAAATGCGAGCGTTGTGAATCACAAGGTCGACAGCCTGATAAGTCTCAGAGCTGGCATCGAGCAGACTGACTGCGGCATTCCGGCAAGCCGCCAAGAGCGCCAGAAGCGCGAGCACCAAAAATAATTTTCGAAGTCTCATGGTAAACTCCTGCCCCGGAAATACCGAAACTGATTATTAATAGAGGAAAGATACTCCTTCGGCATTTTCTTTGCTTGCAGACCCACATGAGCTTGCCAAGATCAAAAACCGCGCCGTCAGTCACCCNTTGCTGTGCAGTAGTGACATACTCGAAACTCATCCCTCGCTAAAAGAGTAACAACTGACTCATGGAACGAGCCTGCCAATGCCCTTGCGGCGTTAACCAATTCTCGGTCAGTGGCGAGCCTATTGTTCGTTTTTTTTGTCACTGCAGTATTTGTCAGAAAAAGTACGACGCGCCATTTGCCGATGTTGTGTTGTTCAAGCTGAGCGACGTCACAATGCCTGATCAAGCGGTGAGTTATGGTAAGTACAAACGCTTTGTAGCGATTGATCGTGGCATCTGTGATCACTGCCACAAACCNGTGATGGCGAAGATGGGCAAGGATGACAAAGGTTACGCGTTCATTACTGCGCAAAATTTCACCGACCCAGAGGCGCTACCAAAAAGCGCGATGCACGTGTTCTATGGGACGCGCAAAACGGATATGCAAGATGCGCTTCCAAAGTACAGCAACTGGTTCAGCAGTCAGATGGCATTTTTAAAATTGCTTAAAGCCGCGAGTTAAGCTCAGCACTTTTACAGGTGCACCGTAACCGTGGGCACCCGCGACGCTCTGAGAAGATCATTTGTTCTACTCCCCAGGAATAGGCTTCTTAGCGGAGATCGGCTATAGGCACCCATNACCAGCACGTCGATTTCTCGGTCAGTGAGGGCTCGCATTATTTGTTGCTCAGGGTCTCCGGGCAAATAAGCAGTCTCCACCGAAAAACCCCCGCCTTCCAAAGTTTCGGTGGCCCACTGGAGCTGTTTCTCTGATTCATTGGTCTGCTTGCCTGACATCACNACGTGCACAGGCAAGTCCGCAAGGGCAGCGTTGCCGGCAATCAAGGTAATACAACCCCGGGTCATACGCTTCCCGTCATAGGCTACCAGTAGGCTTTTTGGCTCAGAAAANTCGTTGGCAACCGTGAGGATAGGTCGCTGAATCTTGCGACTGATGCGCTCAACGTGTCGACCCAAATCACGTTGGGTGTGCGCAGCTGAGCGGCCGCGTCGACCCAATACATATAGCGCAACGTCCCGCTGTTGCTCATCCAGTGTGTCTAAAAGTTGTCCGTAACGCTGTCGAATATCCACATCGTCTGTTCCGGCGCTCTCACATCGTTTTTTCAANCCGTTAAGAAAAACACGGCCACGCTCGCGGATCTCACGAGATCGTTGGCCCTCCTCCTCACTTAGTTGGTTCAGTAGGTTTTCTTGCGCATCAAAACCGATCGCACCACTGTGATCGTCGCTAGTCGCAATTTCGGGATGNCGATCAATGATATGTAGCAACTCCAAGGGCAGCGNAAATGTGCGTGCGGCCCAAGCACTGTAGTCAGCGACATAATCCGCGAAGGGAGATTGATCAACACAGGCAAGAATTTTCTTTGGCTGATTCATAGATTCGGGTTAGTGAGGTAGCAAAAGATCGTCAGTTTCAGCTTTGTCGTGAAGCGCAAAGCGATCAACCATCGTGGCGCTGGCTTCGTTCAATCCAATCACCTCGACATCGGCGCCCTCACGACGAAACTTAAGCACCACTTTATCAAGTGCGCTGACAGCGGTGATATCCCAAAAATGTGCCCGACTGACATCAATTCGCACTTTTTCTATCACCTCTTTGTAGTCAAAGGACTGACTAAAGCGATCAGCACTGGCAAAAAATACCTGGCCCAGCACCGTGTACGTTCTAAGGCGACCTTCATCACCAGACTGCGATTTGACAATGAGAATGCGGCCCACTTTATGCGCAAAAAAGAAACCAGATAACAACACTCCCGACAGCACACCTTGCGCCAAATCATGGGTCGCCACCGTGACGATTACCGTCGCAACCATGACAACACTAGAGCTCGGCGGATGGGTACGAAGGTTGCGGATAGAGTCCCAGTTAAAGGTGCCAATGGATACCATGACCATAACAGCCACCAGTGCCGCCATCGGTATCTGGCGGACCCAGTCACTGAAAAATAACAACAACAGCAGCAAGAAAATCCCTGCACTGAGCGTCGACAGGCGGCCCCGTCCTCCCGATTTCACATTAATCACCGACTGACCAATCATGGCGCAACCTGCCATGCCTCCCAGAAAGCCACTCGTGATATTGGCGACGCCCTGCCCCACACACTCTCGGCTCTTATTGCTAGATGTATCAGTCAGATCATCAACAATCGTCGCGGTCATAAGAGATTCCAGCAATCCCACCACCATCAATGTTGCTGCATACGGAAGCACTATTCGTAGCGTCTCCATGCTGAGAGGAATATCGGGAATGAGGAAGACAGGCAATGTTGAGGGTAAATCCCCCATGTCACCCACAGTGCGCACATCGATACCGAAATAGATCGAAATAGTAGTCAGCAGTACGATCGCGATCAGTGGCGACGGCACCATTCTTGTGACGTACGGGAAACCATAAATAATCGCCAGACCCGCCGCGGCCATAACATAGACCGAGTAGGGCACATCGGTCAGCTCGGGTAATTGGGCCATAAAAATGAGGATGGCTAACGCGTTTACAAAACCCGTGACCACAGACCGCGACACGAAGCGCATGAGCTCACCCAATCGGATCCAACCAGCAATGATCTGCAGTACTCCAGTGAGCACTGTTGCCGCAAACAAATATTGCAGGCCATGCTCCCGCACCAACGTGACCATCAATAGCGCCATCGCACCGGTCGCTGCCGAAATCATTCCCGGCCTGCCCCCCGCAAAGGCGATGACCACAGCAATGCAAAACGAGGCATAGAGCCCGACGCGTGGATCCACACCGGCAATAATAGAAAAGGCAATCGCTTCAGGTATCAGCGCCAGCGCCACCACTAGCCCGGCCAGAAGGTCGCTGCGTATGTTGGAGAACCACTCTTGGCGGATATTTGTCATGGGGCTGCCGACTTAGGTACTTATGGGTACTTTGCAGAATGCGCAACCGATACGGCACCAATAGGAGAATGGATTGTTTTTCGGCAATCTAAACGCCACTGGAATCTCAAGAAATCGGCNACCCATTTTGATATTCAGCGCTTAATAAAGCGTGTATAACGCCGGATTCTGAACATGTTCAGGTTCTGCGGCGCTGACGAGCTGTCGGTTCCGATCACGTACTGTAGAGATACGCTATGACCCGCTCATCTGCAAAGACCTTTGGCTTCGGCACACAGATTCGCAAATCCCCTTACTTCGATGCAACAGTGCGTTGGGGAGCGACCGATTTTTCGGTCTATAACCACATGTATATTCCGCGTTCATTTGGCGATCCGGAGCAAAATTTCTGGAACCTCGTGAACGACGCCATCCTGTGTGACGTTGCGGTTGAGCGACAGGTTGAAATCACTGGCCCGGATGCGGCCCAGTTCACGCAATTACTGACGCCGCGGAACCTTTCCCAGTGTGCTGTAGGTCAATGTAAGTATGTACTGATCACCAACGCCGACGGCGGGATAATCAACGACCCGGTTTTGCTGCGTTTGGCGGAAGATCGTTTTTGGCTCTCTCTCGCCGACAGTGATGTCCTGTTATGGGCGCTGGGAGTGGCTACTCATTTAGACCTTCAAATCAGCATTAGTGAGCCCGACGTGTCCCCATTGCAACTTCAGGGGCCAAAGAGCGGCGACATTATGGAGACGCTCTTTGGCCCGCGTATTCGTGATCTGAAATATTACTGGTTTGATCACTTTGAGCTCGACGGGATTCCCTTGGTTATCTCCCGAACGGGATGGTCGAGCGAGTTAGGTTACGAAATGTATCTTCTAAATGGCGGTCAGGGGGATGCCCTGTGGGAAAAGCTCATGGGGGTTGGAGCACCGCTCGGGCTCAAGCCGGGACACACCTCCTCAATACGGCGGATAGAGGGCGGGATGCTCTCGTATCATGCAGATATGGACCTAGTGACCAATCCGTTTGAGCTTGGCTTAGATCGATTGGTAGACCTGGAGATGCCCGCTGACTTTATTGGCAAAGCGGCGCTCCGTGCTATCAAACAATCCGGTGTCGCGCGGTCTCAGGTCGGCCTTGTCATTGAGGGAGAACCACTGCCCGGACCTAACAACGAATTTTGGCCAGTAACGGCAGGTAGCACAGCCGTGGGAAAAGTGACCTCAGCGGTCTACTCACCTCGGCTGAAGCAGAATATTGCGCTCGCCATGATCTCGACTGACAGTGCTGAGATCGGCACCACATGCACTGTCGAGATGCCCGGCGAAAAACGCTCGGCGACCGTGGTGCCCAAGCCATTTTACGACCCCAAAAAGCGTATTAGCTCGGGTGCTGGGTAACCATTAATCCGCAAAGCTGTTGCGGTTCAAACGGTTGGACTGCGTTGTAGTCGCTTGTGATGATCAAGTTGTGCTGCTGCGCAGTGCTATCAATCTAGTGAGCGCACCCTTTCACGCAGTTCGTTTTTACGAATTTTCCCAGTCGAGGTTTTTGGCAGTGGCGCTATGATGACCCGTTTAGGTCGCTTAAAACCGGCAAGATGATTACGCGCGTGCGCGATCAGCTCTGTCTCTGTGACATNGCTGCCTTCAGTTAGCTCGACAAACGCACACGGCACCTCTCCCCATTTTTCATCGGGCAGCGCAACGACTGCGGCACACAGCACGTCCGGGTGGCTGTAGATGGCATTCTCGACTTCGATTGACGAGATGTTCTCGCCACCAGAAATAATAATGTCCTTAGAGCGATCCCTAATTTCGATATAACCATCTGGATGCTGCACCGCAAGATCACCTGACCAGAACCAACCGTCCGCAAAAGCCTCCTCGGTCGCCGCAGGCTGTTTGAAATAACCCTTCATGACAATATTGCCGCGGAACGCAACTTCCCCTTGGGTTTCACCATCCCAGGGAACAGGCAATCGGGTGGTCGGATCCACTACCAGAACGTCTTCCTGGAGTTCATATGCCACGCCTTGACGTGCTTTCAGCTTAGCTTGCTCCTCGGTACTCAAGGAGGACCAGCTCGCTTTGTTGGCGCAGACCACTGCGGGTCCGTAGACCTCTGTTAATCCGTAAACATGGGTAATTGAAATGCCCATTCGNTCCATCGCCAGTATCGTCTGTGGCGGGGGCGGCGCCGCCGCCGTCATCATCCGGACGGTCTGAGTAAAATCTAATCGCTCCGTCTCGTCGGCGTTAGCCATCATCGACATGATAATGGGCGCGCCACAGAGATGCGTGACCCCTTGGGTAGCGAGAGCCTGATAGATACCCGCTGCTGAAGGGCTTCGCAAAAACACATGGGTCCCAGCGAGCAGCGTTATGGTCCAGGGGAAGCACCAGCCATTGCAATGAAAGAGCGGNAACGTCCACAGATACACTGGGTGATGCGGCATCTCCCAGGTCACGACATTATTCACCGCATTCGTCCAGGCGCCTCTGTGTGAGTACACCACGCCTTTCGGCTGACCAGTTGTCCCGGAGGTGTAATTGAGAGCTAGTGCGTCCCATTCATCGTCAGGCGGTGTATAGGGAAACTCTGACGTCCCCTCGGCGAGGAGCGCGTCGTATGTCAATGCGCCAATCCGTTCCCCACCCGGGCCCTCAGGATCCTCGATATCGACAACCAGCAGAGCCCGACCCGACAGCGATACCGCCTCCTGAGCCAGCGCGAAAAATTCGGTATCAACGAGAAGCACCTTGGCCTCGCCATGGGCGAGGATATAACCCAGTGTGGCCGCATCAAGCCGCACATTGTTGGCGTTGAGTACCGCACCCAGCATCGGTATCGCCAATGCGCACTCCAGTGCTTCGGGGATATTTGGCGCAATGAGCGCAACCGTATCGCCCTTGCGAACACCGCGCTGAGATAGGGCCGACGCAAGGCGTTTACAGCGATCAGCCACCTCTGCCCAGTCGCGGCGGATACGGCCATGAATCTGTGCGGGACTATCTGGATAGACGCGTTCAGTACGCTTTAGCGCAGAGACCGGCGTCAATGGCGCAAAATTGGCCGCCGTTTTCTGTAGCTCCACCCCTTGGTAAAGATTCACCTCAAAACACCCTCGCACCCGCGACACGGTCGTCGGTTCAAATAACCCCAATTCGGGGGGAGTGTAGCGCGGACTGAATCAGGCAGAAAACGCTTTAGCGCAGGCGGGACGCGCCATTAAACGATCCGCATAGGCACTCAGGTTGGGATAGACATCAGCAGTGATGACTCCCAGTCGCTTTGACATGATGCAGGCGTGTCCCAGCATGGTATCGGCAGCGGAGAATGCGCCAATCAGATAATCGCGCCCCGCTATAGACTCTTCAACCGGGACCCAAGCCTTTGCCAGCAAGCGTTCCGCCTGACCCTTTACCGTCTCGTCTTGGCGCTCAGGGGGTAACAGAAGCGTATGCACAACAATCGTGTTGATGGGTGGCATTACCATCCCCTCACAATAGTGAAACCACTGCAGATACTCGGGGAAATTCGGGTCATCTGAAGCGGGCTTAAGGCCCCCATTTTTATGACGCTCAAGGATATATTCGGCGATCGCGCCGGATTCGAAAATGGAGGTTTCACCATCTTCCAACACAGGAATCCGCCCTAGAGGGTGACGCGCCCGATGCTCCTCCGATTTGAGGTCTTTGGGATGAAAATCCATGCGATTCAGTTCATATTCCAAGCCGAGTTCCTCGAGTAACCACAGCGTGCGACTGGCCCGGCTATTGGGTGCGAAATGTAGCTTCAACATAAGAATTTACCTCTGAAATAGACTTCGGGGGAACTGGATAAACGCGTTAATCTGTTTATATTGGCACAGAAAATGCCAATAGTTAATGTCGCTCATACCTCACCTGAGGGCGTCGAATCCAAAAAAGGTAGCCGCTCTGATATCTGATCGCCATCATCCAGCAAACGCACCCCCAAACCAATAAGTCTGACCGGCTGCAATCGTCGCTCCCAACCCTCCAACAAAAGCTGCTGAAAATCAGTCTCAATGGCTTTGGTACCCACTCGCTCTACTGTCGTAGTCGTAAAGTCATTAAACTTTAGCTTGATGAATGCCTTGGTAATCCCATTCCATGCCTTGGCTGACTCAATTCGCTCCATCAATTGGGTGTACAGCTGTTCAATAATNGGCGACCATTCTGCCGGCCCACTGACATCCTCAATAAAAGTGCGCTCAACACTGATCGACTTCCGTACGCGGGCAGGTTGNACAGGGCGCTCATCACGACCCCGTGCCCGCTCATGAAGCACTACCCCAAACTTGCCGAAGCGGCGTCTGAGTTCAAGCAGACTCCACTTGCGAATATCAGCACAGGTTCTCAGTCCGTAGCGGTGCATTTTTTCTGCGGTCACTGACCCCACACCGGGGATTTTCTTTACTGGAAGAGCAGCAACGAAGGCGTCGACCTCGTCAGGAGGCACGANCGTCAATCCATCCGGCTTTTGCCAGTCCGAGGCGACTTTGGCGATGAACTTGTTGACCGAGACGCCGGCCGAAACCGTTATTTGTAGCTCCTTCCGAATGCGTTGTCGTATCGCTTTGGCAATTCGGGTGGCGGTCAGATCTCCGTCGGATACCTCACTCACATCGAGATACGCCTCATCCAGGGATAGCGGCTCTATGATCTCGGTGAAATCAGAAAAAATCCCGCGCATAGCCTTTGATGCCTCGCGATATTTGCCCATTTGCGGCGCTACCACTGTCAGCGATGGGCACAGGCGCATGGCCTGCGCAGTTGGCATGGCAGAACGCAAGCCAAAGGCACGNGCCTCGTAGTTACACGTNGTCAGCACCCCCCTGCGCTCTGCACTACCTCCCACCGCAATAGGAATACCGCGCAAAGCCGGGTCATCGCGCATTTCTATCGCGGCATAAAAACAATCGGCNTCGAGATGAATAATCTTGCGNTGCATAAGTGCAGGGTACACCCACAGAGGTCACGGTGAAAAAGTGCGATTAATGGCAAAGAGCCAAACCGTCAATGCAAAGGTGAGGTCTACTCCCCCACTACTGGGTATCACCTTAAAAAAATTGNCTTGCACTATTATGGAAACGCCNAACGAACCGCTCTGATTTACAAATAGGCTTTGGATAGACNCTTCACTTTATGGCTAAAGGGGCCATAATCCCCCAAGACAATAAAGCGAGGGTTGCAGCGTGAAACCAGGCATCATTTTTGGAGTGGTATTGGTGATCATCTTCGGAGCAATAATCGCTTCCCATCAGATGACCCAAGGCGGCAACAAACACTTTGATAAAGCGGGGGAGAACTGGAAACAGAATTAACGCTTAAATATGCTGGCCTAGGTGCGAAAGACAGAGTCATCGCCCCGAGTCACACTAAGCAGACTGTCGTTTTTTGAAATGCGCTTCGAGAATGTCGCTGCCTAGAGTAGACCCATCATTGTTGCCCAACTTGATGGCGGGCCACGCGCCAGTAGCAAACATAAACAACACTGTCGCGCCCTCCGGTCCTGCAACCAAAGGACCATAACCGCGGTTGGCCAGTCCGATGCGGATGTCTCCAGCCTGATGCCAGGTTGCACCGACCCGCTGTGAACCCTCAAGAATAATTTCCGTGTAATCGCAATCGTGGGTATGCGCCTCAATCTCGCAGCCCGGGGGATAGAACACTCTGAATACGGTGGGCGATTCTGGGCGGGTCGGGTCACCCACTCGGTACATCGAAGAGATCACGCCTGTGGGAAGTTCGATCTTATCGAGATCCCTCCAATTAATGGCGTAATGACCTGCTCGCTCCAGAGTCTCCTTGACCTCTCGATCCGTTGCCTGCGTCATAACGCCACTTACCCCCGTGTCCGGGCGAAGAGGCAGAGTTGCTGTAACGCCACTGTCGCAGCAGCCAGAGAGGTAATGTCACCCACGTCGTACTGGGGCGCAACCTCCACAACATCCATNCCGACCAAGTTTACGCCTTTAAGGTGCTGCAGTATTTGCATCGCTTGGTGAGTGGACAGCCCGCCTACGACAGGAGTTCCTGTACCCGGGGCAAAACTGGGGTCGAGGCAGTCTATATCGAAGGTCAGGTAGCACGGTCGATCCCCGACGATGTCCTTGATCTGCTCAGCAAGATCAACTGCTTTCAAATCGTGAACTGAGGGTGCGTCGAAAATATGAAAACCGTGATCACTGTCATTATNGGTGCGCAGACCTATCTGAACGGATTGGGAAGGTGAAACAAGCCCCTCTCGTGCCGCGTGGAAAAACATGGTGCCGTGGTCGATTCTCTGACTTTCCTCTGCCCAGGTATCCGAATGAGCATCAAAGTGAATCAAAGATAGTTCGCCGTACTTCTCGGCATGCGCTCGCAACAGCGGATAAGAAATAAAGTGGTCTCCTCCAATGGCGAGAAGTGCTGTATCGGTTGCGAGAATCTGTTTAGCGCACTGATAAATTTCCTCAGGCACCCCGGCAGGATTCCCGGCATCAAAGTCGCAATCGCCGTAGTCGACAACCGCCAGTTCGTCAAATGGGGAGAATCCCCACCCCACAGCTTGTCGCTCCCAAGCCAAACTCGCCGAGGCTTCGCGGACGGCACGCGGCCCAAAACGACTGCCCGGACGATTGGTTGTCGCCCAATCGAACGGCACTCCCAGCACAGCAACATCAGCCTGCGACAAATCCCTGGAGTATCGGCGGCGCATAAAACTGACAATGCCACCATAGGTGGGCTCTTCCATCACACCGTAGAGACTCTCGCGAGTCATAGCTTGGTCGGTAGCGGATTCCATAGCGCTCAGTAACTCCTTTCTTTANATCAACAGACGGTAGCTAACATACTCGAATCAGCACCGGCCGTTACAAATTAAAAGCGTGCCACTCAGACTAAATTAGGAGCGGGCCACCATGACCGGTCTTTTGCCATCCTTGCCATACAGGTTGACCTGCAAGCTGGAAATCGCGTGCACTANAATGATGGGTTCGATCTTTTGCTTACCCGTCCAGTAGATATTTGGGAAACGCTCAAGGATGCGCTCGTAAGCCATTTTGAGCTGCAGCTGTGCAACGCGATTGCCCAAACATCGATGAACACCATGCCCAAATGCCAGATGCTTTTCGACGTTATCACGCATCATGTCGAAGTTATCTGGATCGGGGAATACGGCCGGGTCTCTATTCGCCGCGCCGTACCACATAATGACCTTCTCATCTTTGGCAATACGCTGCCCGGCAAGCTCAGTATCCTCCATGGCCGTGCGGCGCATGTGCATAACAGGTGAGACCATTCTCAAGGCCTCATGNGACATTCTCTCAATCAAAGAAGGGTCGTCCAGCACCAACTGCCGTTGCTTCGGAAATTGCGTCAGCAGACGAATTGTGCCCGAGAGAGAATTCCGCGTAGTATCNTTGCCCGCAAAAATTATTAATAACCAGGAACCATCTAGATAACTCTGCGAGAGCGGTTTTTCGCCAAGGGTCGCATTGGCGATTACCGTCAGCAAATCCTCCCGCGGATTTTTGATCCGATCCGCCATGACCCGCTCGCCATAACTGAACATGTCGTTGAGAATCTTCTCAAACCGAAAAGGAAAAGAGGGCTCCGCCAGTAACATCCGAAATGGGTGGGTAATGAACTGAGGCGCCAACTCGAGATAATGCATCCATTTGATAATGTCAGCGCGATCTTCTTCATCTACTCCAAGCATTTCACATAAAGTGAACATAGGTAACTCGATAGAAAACAGCTTGGCGAAGTCCACAACCGGCCCCTGACGCTCCATATCGTCGAGCAGGTCATCTATTTTTTGCCCTACCTTATCTTTTAGCGTCTCGATATATGCGGGGAAAAAGAAGGCCGCCTGCTGGGTGCGCAGATCTCGATGCANATCGGCATCNAGATTGATTAGAGAATTATAGGCGGCNTACATGAGCCGTTCAGCCTTGCCTTTATCATTGCGCAAGACACTCATATTGATACTGCCGCGTTGCGAAGAAAAAATTTGCGGATTGAGCTCAACATGCTTCACGTCGTCATAACGCACCACCGACCAAAATCCTGACGACGGCTTTCTAATCTGCGACCACATTACCGGCGCTTCTTCGCGCATGCGGCGATAAAAATCAAAAGGCTGACCTCGAGTCCAGCTATGAGTGACCCCTAACTTAAAGTCTGGCAGGCGGGGATATATTTCCTCGAACAGCGGGTCTCGAGCGCCGGTATCNAGCAAAATATCGTCGCTGACAGCGGGGTGATGTTGCATCGGTTGAGCGCTATTCATGGTGTTTCCGAGTTGGCCAAGGCGAGTGGGAAAGGCCCGCGGCGTGACGAGCCATGTTAGGGATATTCGGTCAAAAGTACAGTTCAGATCAGGCATCTGTAGGGCCTTACACCAATCCCTTCCCGGACTGAATCGGTTCGACAATTTACGACGTATAATGCTGCGCGCCATTGATAAGGAACCACCGTGCGATCCCTAATCCTAATCATTATTTGCCTATCACTGCCGTCTTTANCACGAGCGGAATACTCCCGCGCTTATCTGGACAGTTACCCGCTGGAAAAAGCCCAGGTTGGCGAACTGACTATTGCCTATCGAATTGTGGAACCAGCAGTCGATAAACCCAAAGCTGTCGTCATAATGGGGCTCGGCGGCTCCAATGTGGCCTGGGGAGATGCGCTGATTTCAGGCCTGACCAGTGGCGGATATGAAATCCTCATATTGGATAATCGGGATACCGGTGCATCAACCCGTTTTGACAGCTGGGGGCAACCCCTACTCTGGTGGCAACTGCTTAAATATCGTTTAGGATTTTCAGTAAACGCGCCCTACACCCTGAATGACATGGCTGCAGATATCACCGGACTTATGCAGGAGATTGGGTATGAAGAGGCCCATATCGTCGGTGCTTCAATGGGGGGCATGATTGCCCAAATTGTCGCCGCACGATACCCGGAGCGAACGCGCAGCCTAATATCCATCATGTCCACCACCAATGCGCCCCATCTGCCACCACCTACANNGGAAGCGGAGNTGGACCTGCGCAACCTCGCAACGGGCGACGCGCAAGAAGAGCGCGANCGCTCGATCCGCGAGCNCGGCTTTTATCCAGAGTCAATGCAGCGGCACCTGATGGCAATTTTTAAGACCGGTGATCGCTCGAGCGAAGTCGCCAGTATAAAAGCACCAACACTCGTGTTGCATGGCGCTGACGATGGATTAGTGCCCCCCCAACACGGTCGCCATACCGCCTCACTGATTCAAGACTCTCGCTTTTTACTCATTGAAGGGATGGCGCACAACATGCCAGACGAAGTAATCCCCTTGCTGGTATCGGAGATGACCGCTCATATGAACACGGTAGAGGCCGCGGGCTTAAGCATCCAGTAAGCAGACTGGTGACCCCCGAAGGAGCCGCCTTCAGTAAATCTCAGAAGTTCAGACGAATGCGAACACCGAGGTTTCTCCCCGGTAGCGGCACCTGGTCCTTAACAAACGATGTATGGTTGCGTGCACGTTCATCCGTGAGATTTCGAGCAAATGCGGTCAAGACAAGGCGCGTTGAGTCAGTGAAACTGTATGACCATGTCGCGGCAGCATTGACCAGAGTAAAGCCCTCTGTGCTCGACTCACCCAGGCCAACGTTATTCTGACGCTCCACGTCTTTTACCAGCAGCTTGGCCGAAAAGTCATCCANCGTGAAGCGTGCTGAAAATAGGTTTCTCGCCGACACGATCCGCGGCACATCGCCACCGTGGGTGAACTCCGCATTGACCTCATCGCGGCAAACAGCACGATAGACGCATAAGGTTCCCTTCGGAGAAGTTTCGTGATCGCGCGTTGTTAGGTGAGAGAATTAGCTAAATCAAGCGGTTCTTTTTTCCTAAGTAATGAGCGCATGCTGAATATCACGACCCGCTGCCGATCTTTATGCACCAGCATGGCGCACATGGCAGCATTTTGGCGCACAGAAGCTTATTTGGCATAGCTAATTGCGTCAAAGAGCATTCGCAAGGTTGAAAAATACTTTCTACCGCTATAACGTCAGGCTCATCGGCATTCGATGCAACCGCTCATTCATTGACCAGATTTTTTGGCGCGCAACTTGCTTTTATCAAGTGGATGGGCTTTTGCTTTGGCAGACATCCAGAAAGGTTTCGGCCAGCACGAAACAACGGGTATAAGGCTGTGCCTCAGATAACGACTCGAAGGTTGGATAAACTCATGTACAACAAGACAAAACTACTGGCGCTGACCACACGACTACTCCTAGCAATATGCTTGCTCGGTGCCATGCCCTCATTTGCAGCGAGCGTCAAGGGCACATCACCGGCCGGCAACGAAGTTGTCGTTGAAATCAAGAAAACCCCCAGTCTGAAATATCCTCGGCGGGCAGAGCGCTTGGGCGTTGAGGGGTTCGTGACCGTTGGCTTCGACTTGTCTGCAGACGGTGAGCTCATTGATTTGAGGGTGATTGAAAGCCAACCCAGGTTAATGTTTGATAAATCGGCATTGAAATTTGTTAAGGGTATGGACTTTGTCGTGCCCGAAGAGGATGGAAACCGAATCTTGACAAGCGATATCAAGTTCCGCGTTCAGTTCCAGCTTCAAAGATAGGCGAGCCCCGGCCATGACGATAAAAAGTAAAATGCTACTGATCATCCTGGTGGGCATTGGCATTCTGTTTGCCGCAAATCTCTACTCCTCACTTCAAATGAATGGTGCCCACAAACAGTACAGCTCCGATGAGAGCCTTACCGCGCATTCCTCTGCGTGGTTTAGCAATATGGACACCCAGTTTGTCAGCAATTTACTGGCATACGACCCCATGGATGGCTCTGAAAGGAATGCCAACTTCTGGGATCCGGAATTAGACTCATTCGAAGAATCAGATGGTGAAAACCCGCTCTTTACTGCGATTTTAGAGAAAGACGCTGAGACCGCTGAAGGCTTGTTTGAACAGGTGTTCTCTGACGCCATCATGGAAGAACAGATCACGTTCGCCATTGCCTATGACAAAAGAGGTTTGCAGCTTTATTGCGAATCCAGTCTGTATCTTGTTGGTGTAGATCCCTGTGCTGAATCGGCACAGCCCGACTATTTTCTGAAATTCGGGTCATTCGCCAGTTCACTCGAAAACGGCTCTGTGAGGCGCGTTACTCAGATCAGTGATTTATCTGGAGAACAACCGGTCTCAATCAATGACACACTGGCATTTCCATTGATGAGCACCGGCGACGATTTGATCGCTATGGTTGTTGTGGGCCGAAACGTTATCGATAGCCTGGAGCAGTTTTCTGAGAACTTTGAAATCGAAACCGCTATCGCTATCGGCGAGAAAGCACTCACTGTTCACGATTACTATGAAGAGGAGCGCAGTCCCGAACTCAACACATTGATTCGAGCAGGGCTGTCGCACGCGACCGAAACAGGAACCTACTCTTACAGCTTTATCGCGGAGAAGGAAGGCACTCGCGTTTCTTCCATCCCTTTCAGCAAGGAAATCAGGGCCAGCGATCTACGAATTCTGATCTTTGATGATCAGGGTGAATTGCTCGCCACACTGAAAGAAGCAGAGACAACCGCCTTCATTATTTTTGCAACTGTATCTCTGGTCATTCTTGGGTTGGTGTTTGTCATGACCACCTCCTCTTTCAATCGGATTTTGGACGCCATTCATCTCCTAGAAAAAATGGGTGAGGGCGATCTGTCTGTCGAGATGCCCACCAATGCGGGGCTGCTTTCTTCTAAAAATGACGAGGTCAGTCGACTCCAAAGCACCATTGATGATTACCGACATCACCGTCAAGAGGCAGAAGTCCAAAGGCGAGAACGCGCGAAAAGGCGAGACGAGCGCGATCAAATCATGTTTGAAAAAATGTCCTCTCTCGCCGAACAGCTTGAAGGCCAAGCTAGAGATATGCTCAAAGAGGAAATCACTACAATGCGAGACACCGTCTCATCGGGTAGCGATGAGGAAAAGGAGCGCGCCTCGATAGAAGTGATGTCCAAAGCGTTCTCCAGAATGTCTGATGAAGTTGGGACTTTAATCGATGCCCGCACTCATGAACTGGTTGCTGCTAAAGATGAGATCAATAGCTCTATTCGTTACGCAGCCAAACTACAGAACGCGCTGCTTCCCAAGACCATGCCGGGCGACTTCGATATCAATGTCGAATGGCGGCCTAGAGATATGGTTGGCGGAGACATTTACTTTATCAAAGATTACCCCGACCGAGTCTATATCGCGGTCGTGGATTGCACAGGACATGGTGTGCCTGGCGCTTTCCTGTCTATCATCGCTCGCAGTCACTTGGACAAGGCGATNGACGCCGAAAACTACCAAAGTGCCGGCAGCTATCTCACAACNGTCAATGAGTTATTGAAAGAAACCCTCTCACGCTCAGATCAAAAGAATACCAGCGAAGAGGGCTTTGACGGCGGCGTCTGTATATACTACCGAAAAGAACAAAAGCTCGAATTTGCGGGCGCGAAGTCGTCGATTTTCAATGTCAATGGCACAGGGGCAACTGAGATAAGCGGAGATCGAAAATCTGTGGGCTCCACTAGAATGGCCGCTGACTTCACCTTCACTACCCATGAAATAAGTTCCCCCGCAGGGGCTTTTGTCATGCTCACAGATGGCATTACCGATGTGATGAGCCCTGAAGAAAAACCTATTGCTTTCGGTCGACGACGTGTCATCAAGATCTTGAGAGAATCGTTAGAAAAAACGCCGTCCACGATCGTTAAAAATATTATGCGTAGTGTGAATTTATATCGGGGTGATGCGCCATTCCGCGATGATTTAACACTGCTTGCCTTCTCGCTGATTGAGGACGACAGCGAATCAAGTACAGTATCAGTAGTCGGAGAAGACTCATGATTTTTGAAGCCAGTCAGCGAACACCTCAGGTCGAACTGACGCCCACATCATGCCTCATTCGTGGTGAATGTTACCCAGAGAATATTTCTGAGTGGTCTGATCCCATTCTGAAGGCGCTTGAGGAATGCCTCGGAAACGATGAAGGCGCCTATGTAGTCGATATAGAGCTCTACTATTTCAACAGCTCCTCAGCTAAATTTTTGTTTGATTTTTTTGAGTTTTTGGAAGAAAGCGCCGAAGGCGGGAAAAGCATCACTGTTAACTGGCGATACCGTGCCGAGGATGACACGATGCAAGAGGCGGGAGAGGATTTTGAAGAGGATGTCTCTGCGTGCTCTTACAACATGGTGATGGTCGAGCAGGCGTAAAAGTAATTCCTGAATAGCAAAGTATTATTCGAGGAAAAGGAAAATGACAGACAATATTGCGAGCCAAGACACGGTTGAATTGCATAGTTTTATGCAAGAGAGGAAAACCCTATTTTGCTATTCCGGGCCACTGACCGAGGATCTTCTGACAACCATTTCCAATCCGGTCCGACACCAGCTGTCTGACAAGGAGACCGAAGAAATCGTGGCTAAACGCGTGTTCGGCGTATTCATAGAGCANGCACAGAATATTATTCGTTACTCTCATCACAAGACCAAGGCAACGGGAGACAGCATAGGCACTATCGCCATCAGCACTGCAGAAGATGGCTTCCTGATCGAAGCGGTCAATGTAGTCGACCCATCAAAAAAGGATATTCTAGAGGCGACTCTTGTAGATCTTAGCGTCAAAGACCAAAAGGAGCTTCGCGATCTCTACAAAAAGAGACTGAGAGAGGGCCCGCCAGAGGATTCTCACGGCGCAGGACTGGGGTTTATCGAGATGGCCCGCAGAGTGAAAAAGTTCGAGTTCGACTTTGTTGAATCCGAAGACGGTGCGCTTTTTGTCTATCGAGGCTGGGTAAAATAGACGCTACTCGGTAGAGCAGCTATTCCCCTTCAAACTCCTCCAATTCCCTCAGGGCCCGAGCAAGGCTGGATTTCGTTAACGTTAAATCATCTTGCGACATACGATCGAGCACTAACGAAAGGTTTCGCTTGCCAAAGTTCACCGAAATAGTCTGTGAATCTATTGTTCCCAATACTTTTCGCGCTTTGAACTCGCCGATACCCTTGAGGTGAATGGGCTCTAATTCGATAGCATCTATCGCTTCCCTCACCAGGTTATAAGTATCTTCGGATATAAAAATAGAGCCATGGTCGGCTGCCGTTTCCAGTCTGGAGGCTCGATTTACTGCTGAACCGATTGCGGTGTAGTCCAGCCTCGATTCACTGCCAAAATTCCCCACAGTTGCAAAGCCGGTATCAATGCCGATGCGCATCTGCAAAGGCTCTCGCATCCCATAGTTCACCCACTGATCCGATAGATTATCGAGCTCTTTAAGCATATCGAGCCCCATCTTGATACAACTCGTGGCATCTTCTTTGAGCCCTTTGGTCTCAGGATCGCCAAAAAAGAGCATGATGCCGTCGCCAATGTACTTATCGATCGTAGCCCCATAGTCGAGCGCGATGGTTGTCATGGTCTCGAGGTACAGGTTCAGAAGATTCGTTACGTCCTCTGATTCCATACTTTCTACGAAGTTGGTGAAACCGCAGAGGTCAGAAAAGAATACCGTGAGCTTCTTACGTCTCGTAACCCGGGTGCCCGCCCTAGAACCTGAAAAAATGGAGTTGTACAACTGCGGAGATAGAAACTTGGATAATTGTGACGACATGCCCTCAAGCTGGGTATTGGTATCCTGCGCTTCCTGCTTTAACTCATTGAGCCTCTGTTCATTCTTATCACTTAGCTTGATAATTCTTTTGGTAGTCCGCAGGAGTTTGCCGTACTGGGTTGTCAGGGCGGCATAGTCCTCAGCGGAGGCCGCGCCTTCATCCATCATCTGCTTCGCAGCCGCCAGTATTTTGGCCTCCTGGCCAAAAATATCCGTTTCCATCTAAGCCCGCCCCCTCAATTATTAACACTCTCTACCGATGTAATGTGAAACAACCGCGAAATTGTCCTGACGATTGGCGCATGCAATCAGGCGTGCCTCTCTCAGAGGCGCTCATAAGGCTTTTACCCCGAACCGATATGCTGCGCTAGATACAGCGTCGGAAACCCAGCATCTCACCACCGATCTTGCCCTACTTAAAACATCACAACAATAAATAAAAGGCGACAGCAGCCTTCAACGAAGGGTTCAACCAGCCCAGATCTCTGTCACTGCGCGATCAAATACCGCCAGATCCTCAATTCGTCCCATGCTAACGCGAGAGAAAGTTCTGTAGTCATCATATGCGCCGCGAATGATGACATTACGCGAAGCCAATTGCTCTTTGAAAACATCCGCATCGTGTCCAATNTCGGCNTAGACAAAATTTGTTTGGGAGGGAAGCGGCTCTATCCCATGACGACGGAAAGTCCCGTTAACCATCTCACGACCCTGTAATATTTTTTTTCGAGAGAAGGCAATAAAATCTTCGTCCAAATAACTGTGATAGGCCGCATAGAGTCCTACTCCATTTGGCCACGCCATTACGTGATCTCTTACAACTTTGACGATATCTGGGTGCCCCATTCCATANCCCACTCGGAGACCCGCCATACCAAATATTTTGGAGAACGTTCGCGTTAACAGAATATTGGCGCCACCACGAACAAGGTCCACCATGGAGGTGTAATCGGGCTTATCAGTGAGCTCGCTGTATGCCTCATCAATCATGATAGNAACCTTGCCGCTCACCTCTCGACAAAAAGATCGGAGCTCATCACCGTCAATCGCCATACCAGTGGGATTATTGGGATTGCAGAGATAGACGAGGCTGACGGAGTCATCCACCGCTCGCGCNATGGCTTCTAGGTCAATCGCCATATCCTCCCTCAGCGGCACTCTTTCTACCTCGATACCGAGATTCTCGGCATAAAGCAGGTGTTCCGAGTAGGTCAGACTCGGAGACAAGATCTTGCCCTGCTTGCCGAAGGCTAGCATGGCGGCTTGCAGCCCCTCGTTAGACCCCGAAGCCAAAAAGAGCTGGCCCCGATCCAGTCGAAGTCGCTCCATAAACAGGTCGATCAGTTCGCCTCCAATATCATCAGGGTAATAAGCGGTCTTTGGCAAAATTTTAGCCACCTCTGCGAGCGCTTTGGGGCTTGGGCCATAGGGGTTCTCGTTAAAGATTAATCGAATCTCCCCTGGTGGAATTGTAATTTGTCCAAACGACTCCAGCGATAACGACATCCCCGCTGCGCCCAACAACATGCCCTGAAGCGCCTGACGACGACTGAGAGTCACCCGCTTCATCGTGTCACTATTCAGTAAAGCAAGGGCGTGCTCGACATCCTCGGCATGATTTTCTGTGCGCATGATCCTTTTCCTCGATCCAACACCACGGGCACCGTATGGCCCATGACACAAACCTATTTATGTGGCCCTATTTTTACCGCTTTTCGGGCTNTTTTGTTAAAGAAATGTTCGTTGGGCGTTATGATCGTGAATTCGTTATTTTTCGTCACACAACNGAGCCTCTCCATGACCAACCCAATAAAAGACATCATTGCCCGACAGGGTTGGTGCGTGGCGGACGGGGCGACCGGCTCAAACTTTTTTGACCGGGGCCTGGAGGCGGGCTATCCCCCGGATCTCTGGTGCGTGGAACGACCCGACGATGTGCTGTGGCTCCATGGTGCTTTCCTTAATGCCGGTGCAGACGTNATTTTGACCAACAGCTTTGGCGCCAATGCGCCGCGGCTGAAGTTACACAAAGCGGAAGATCGCGTGGCCGANTTGAATATCGCTGCCGCCAAACTNGCGCGCACAGCCACACAGAANCACTTCGAAGACACCGGAAGACGTACAGTTGTCGCCGGCAGCATCGGGCCTACCGGCGAACTATTCGAGCCCATGGGCTCGCTCACCCATGAACAGACTGTGGCGATTTTCAAGGATCAGNCCCNCGCGCTGGCCGAAGGGGGCGCGGAGGTCATCTGGATCGAAACCATGTCATCACTCGAAGAGGTCGCTGCGGCCGCTGAGGCAGGACGCGCAACGAGTCTACCCGTGTGTGCAACCCTGACTTTCGATACCGCCCGGCGCTCCATGATGGGCATCACACCTACCGAATTTGCGCACTTCGCCGTCGAAATTGGCCTCGANATGGCGGGCTCTAATTGTGGCGTAGGCCCTGCGGAATTGATGGACTCGACCCAGGGAATGATAGCGACTGGCATTAAGATTCCGGTGATTGCGAAAGGTAATTGCGGTATCCCCCAATATGTAAACGGTGCGATTCACTTCCACGGCAGTCCCGAGCTCATGGCACANTACGCACTATTCGCTCGCGCGGCGGGTGCCTCCATTATCGGCGGATGCTGCGGCACCACCCCCGAACATATTGCCGCAATGGTCGAGGCGCTCAACACCACCAAGCCTGAAGCGCTGGATACTCAAGCCATGGCCACCTTACTGGGAGAGCCCTGGGCGGCGCTGGCGGCGAAGGAAAACACTGCTGAGGGTGGCAAACGTCGCTCACGTCGACGCAAGGTTTANTCCAGNGNCAATCAAGGTTTTGTGGCTTGATCCAGTTCAGATAAACAAAATTCACATCAAAAAAAAGGCCACCTCAGGTGGCCTTTTTGATCATGCTCTCGATGAGATCAAACCATCAGAACTCTTGCGACCAGCGAATCCCCACCGTTCTAGGACGCGCTCTGACGCCATAGTTCTGCGAGCCACACGTTCCAGTCGCACACTGAGAGGTGTAATAAAGCGCCGCGTCCTCATCGGTCAGGTTACTGACGTAAAGCTCCACAGCGTACTGATCATTTCGAATCCCCGCGGCCAGATCCATAAAGGTATTAGATGGAATCTCGCCCTTGACTAGATTATCGCTCACTCTCAGGTCGGAGTTGCGCTTGCCTTCGTGAGAAACAGCGCCTTGTACGTGGGCATCAAAGCCGCCCATGTTAAAGCTGTAGCGGGCCACCAAGTTACCTTTGAAATCTGCCGAAATCGGCAGTTTAGTGCCCGTTGGGGCCCACGCATCTTCCGGGTTATCTCCACCACAACCGGCACAGTAAGCAGACTGGAGCTCACTATCAAGGAACATGAAGGATGCGGAAATATTAAGCGCATCGACAGGTAACCACTGTATCTGTCCTTCGATACCGTTCACGTCAGCAGTGGGGCCATTGTCAACCTGAGTGATCGCGTTTGCGCCAACAAAGGACACTTGGAAGTCTTCCCACTCCTGCATGAAGGCGGCCCCGTTGAACTGCAGCCGGCCGTCTGCCCAGGTGGTTTTCCAACCCAACTCATAATTAGTCAGGAAGTCTGAGGTGTATTCACCGGCAGACGGTTTTCGGTTGATACCCCCGGGCCGGTAGCCCTCTGACCAAGTGCCGTANACCATATGGTCATCCGAGATCTTCCAGGTGAGATTGGCTCGGTAAACGGAATCACTCTCACTGATACCTTTTTCAACATTTTTACAGGGTTTACCTTTCCAATCGTCCTGAGTCGCACATTGAGTTTCCCCTGTTCCCGACCATACACCGTTGAATCCAAGGCCGAAGCCGTAAAAGCCCTCTACGGTCACCTCGGGCTTAAAGTAACGCGCCCCAATAGTGGCCTCTAGGTTGTCGGTGACGTCAAAACTTACGCTACCAAAGTAGGCCTCATCCTCATCCTCACGGAAAAGACTGTTGAGATATACGATATCTTTGAAGCTCTGATCGGAGCCTTGATTTGGCCACATTGAGGGCGCCAAACCCTCGACAACCCAGCGCTGCTGNAAGTCATGTTCTTGCTTCTGGTAGAAAGCACCCACCTGAAAACGCACCCGCCAATCCTGCGGCGAGCTGATACGGAGTTCATGACTGGTTTTTTCGTAACCATCGTCATTGATGAAGCGCGCGCCCGGCATGATACGAGTGCCGGCATCATCGAAAAACTGATTCGGCACCGACCGGTCGCCGCCGCCAAGGAAATGTAAGTCTGCGTAATAGCCAGTGGTATAAACCGAATCGTACCAATAAGAGTAGTCTGAGTAATCGAACGACCCATCTACCTCTCTGTCTAGGTAAGCCCCCGCATACACCACGTCAAAATTGCTGATCTGGCCCTCGATGGTCATGGCCACCTGATACCACTCATCATCGGTAAACTCTTCTTTAAAGTGCGTGACNGCATCGTCATCACTGACGAAGTCACTCATATCAGCACCCCAGGAGCCTTTACCCTCCTGCTTCTGATATTGCGCCTGAGGCGTAATCGTCCAGTTGTCATTGAGATTAATCAACATAGACAGGCGCGCACCTTGGGTTTCAACCGTGTTGTAGTCGTCTTTGGCTACGGCCGCGTTATCGAGAGTAATGTCATCAGCGGTGGTGCTGGCCACACCCGGAAAAGTGCGCGTGCCGCGCTTGTTATCAATCCAACCCGCGTCCTCTCGCATCCAGGCAACCAGACGGATGGCGGCGTTCTCGCCAACNGGGGCATTGATATAACCCTCAGCGGTGTAACCCGAGTCTTCNCCGTCTACGATATTACCTTCAAGGCCGTAAGCAGCAGAAAACCCAGAGGGATCGGGCTTATTAGTGATGATTCGGATGGTGCCCGCCTGAGAGCTCGCACCATAGAGAGTGCCCTGAGGGCCTGACAACGCCTCGATACGGGCAACGTCATACATGTGAATATCCAGATTACCTTGAATAGTGGTAATCGGCTGCTCGTCGAGGTACATACCCACACTGGGTTGCGAAGTTGTCGCCTGTCCGTCACGGCCGGTCGTGATACCCCTCATGTAGACCGGAAAAAACCCCACACCGCCAGCTGCCGGTGGCTGCACCGAAATACTCGGCAACATCCTAGCGTAGTCACTAAAATCCTGAATACCCAGTTCGGCAATCTTCTGAGTGCTCATGGTTTCGATACTGATCGGTACGTCTTGAAGATTCTGTGCCCGTTTTTGGGCTGTCACAACAACTTCTTCCAGTCCCCCTTGCTGCGCATAAAGGGCCGGACTAGCAGCAATTAATGCGGCAACCAACGGGGCTTTAACGAAACGATCTCTGCNGCTCCGAGAATTAATAGTTAAGCTCGACATAAAGGCTCGACTCCATTTACTAAAGTTTTGATGATGCGGGAAAACGCGCTGTAGTTATACGACGATTTGCCCGCGGTGTAAACGCAAAGTTACCCTGAAAAAGCAAGCTTGCTTAGCGCCTGCATACACGCGCCGTTACAGGGATNCCGGGGCGCTGGGATAAGCGGTTAATACGTTTCCNAGCGCCATTTTTAGTGGNTCCAAATGCGCTTCGTAGGCGCGCCACTGCTCAANTCCATCCNGGTAAATCGGCTGCCTAACCTGTTCTGAACTNGCTGTACGAACCGGCCTATCATTCTCAAAAAAGCGTAAACAACCCTCCTCAAAGGGCAGTTCGCAGTACTGGAGCACCGAGCGCACCTCTGTCTCAATATCTTTTACCAAGGATTCGTATATTACGCGGTGAATTCGGCCCGGCAAAACAGTGTCGTAATGGGCCATCAACTCAACGTAATCTCGATAAAAATGTCCGACATCATCTAGCGAGTAACTGAAGTTTTGTCCTCGCGCGAAATACTGCTTGAAGTTGGANAAGCAACAGGCCAGAGGGTGGCGTCTCGCATCGATNATCTTGGCATTGGGCAAACACACCTGTATCAACCCTATGTGAAGAAAGTTGTTGGGCATTTTGTCAATGAAAAAGGGACGATCGCTTTTACGGTGGATCAATGTGCGTTCCAAATATTGACGTCCAAGCCCTTCCAGCTCATCGGGTGTCATCCGCGCCAGCACACCATCGTAGGCACCGATCTCATTATCATCCGCCTGTGCCCGTAGCTCTTTGGCCAAAGTGATGATGTCAGGTAATTCCGTCGTGCCCTCTACTTGAGAATGGCTCGCCAGAATCTGCTCAAGCAATGTCGAACCCGCTCGAGGCATACCCACGATGAAGATCGGTCCGCTGTCACGATANCCCATCCCCGCTCGCTNCTGGAAAAACTGACCAGTGAAACGTGATTTCATTCTGTCGACGCGAGCCGTATTCTTGGCGCGTTGATAACCGATAGTGGATTTTTGCAACGCATTGCCTTTTTCGTAATGAAAAAAAGATAGGGCGTGATCGCGGTTATCCTCTGCGGCTTTTCCCAACGCAAAGTGAAACTGCACCTGGCTACTCAGCTCAATTTCCGGCTGCTGTAGCTGGCGGTTCATTTGTTCAATATCGCGCTCAGAAAAACGAAACGTTTTGAGATTTGCCAAACTCCAGAAGGCTTCTCCAAAGCTGNCGTCGCGCTCTATCGCCCCTCGGTAAGCCGCTTCACACTGCTCCCGCTTTCCCTCNGTTTTCAGTACGTGNGCAAAGCTCAACCATACCTTGGCGTTATCCGGATATTCATCNAGCAATGATTGGTACAGCTGACTGGANCGCTCATATTCGCCAATTCTGCTGCAAATCACGGCCGCCAGGTTCCGGTATCCCGGCCTCTTGGGATCCTCTGCCAACAGCCTTTCCACCTCAACCAGTGCCTCATTGGATTTATTGCTGCGATGAAGCAGCACAGCGAGGTTATACCGAGCACCCGAAAACCCCGGCGCTAGTTCCAAACAATACTCCAGCAGCGATTGCGCCTCTTCATTGCGGCCAACCCGCACGGCAACTTCTGCCAACATGCGAGCGGCTGTCACATCGGTAGGGGTCACCTTGAGGTGTGATTTAAGCACGCGCTCTGCGACTGACAAGTCGTTATCGATCATTGCCTTGGCAGCTTGCTGCAGCTCAGCATTTTGCGTAGAGCATCGTAAATGCTTCAAATAGGCAGATTCACTCTTATCCTGCTCTCCTACAGCAGCGAGGTGATCGGCAAGGATCCGCCAGGCCTCTGGATGATCGGGCTCCAAGGCAACTACGGTCTCCAGAATCACAATGGCCTCTTCGCCACGCTGGAGCGCACAGAGGATTTTGGCGTATTCGAAGTGTACTGCCGACCACCCAGGGTGCGTGTCTGACAAAGAAGCCAGTAACCCCAGAGCAGCCTCGGGCCCCTCAATGAGATTGATCGCGCCCGCTCTCATCAACAGAGCGGGCGGGTAATCGGGCACCACGGTGAGCACTTCTTCTAGCTGGGTTACAGCCTGATGAGGGTCTTCAGCCAGCAAGTGCTTGGCGTGTTCCATAGCCTCAGCCAAGTTTCCCGTATTTTCAATTACGTCATTCACCCTTAAACGCCTTTGGTGGACCTGATGATACTCGGCGCGGCTTGGCGGTCGGTTGTGACTTACCAGCAATCGCTACGCTAGGTCGAATTGTGTCACAAACGCAGATGATTGATGATACCGCTCACCATAGGGCCTAATCAGCAACCCACCTTTAATAGCAACATAGCGTGTTCCGTCTTGTGCCGCTGCATAAGATAATCGGGACTGGCTGACTGCGAGGCAGAACGCATATCTATGATGATCAATGAACCCGAGAGGGTGACTCCTGTCATTCACGAAACAGACGTCTTAGTGGTCGGATCCGGTCCGGGAGGCTTGGCTGCGGCACTCGGTGCCGCACGGGCCGGCACTTCGGTAACGCTNCTCGAGCGCTTTGGTTGTTTTGGCGGCAACATCACTGCNGTAGGGGTGGAGGGCTTTGCGTGGTATCGCCACGAGCACACTGTCGATACAGAAGGCGTGGGTATTGAATTCGAGGAGCGCGCCCGCGGAATGGGCGCCGCCGTTGAAGAGCCTCAATCTGACAGTCACGCCATCGATGGTGAGGCCTTCAAGTGGGTCGCCGATACGCTGGTNGANGAAGCCGGCGTCACACCGATGCTACACCGATTATTCGTAGCACCGATCATGGATGGAGACATGATCAAGGGCGTGATTGTTGAGAGTAAGGCTGGTCGCGAGGCGATACTCGCCAAGCGTGTTATTGATGCCACGGGCGATGCAGATGTTGCGCACCGCGCGGGTGCCTTCACGATCAAGCACGCCAAGGAGGACATGATCGGGGCCTCCGTCATGTTTTCGATGTCTGGCGTCAACAAGTCGCGTTTTATTGAGCACGTGAAAGCTGATCCTCAAACCTACCGNGATTGGGCTTACGGGCAGTGGACCGTAGAAACTACCGGCAAAGANGATGAGATGTTTTCGCCTTTTTTACGAAAACCCTTCGAAAAAGCCCGGGAAGCGGGATTAATTCCTGAGCACCTCGATACCATTGCGGGCACCTGGGGCGCCCTCTATGACGCAGGAGATCTAACCTACCTTAATTTGGTGCACTTACTGGGTTACGACGGCACGGACCCCAACGATCTGACCCGCGGCGAGATCGAGGGACGCAAACAAGCCATGATGGCAATCGAGGCACTGAAGCGGTACACCCCCGGCTGTGAAGGCGCCAAACTGCGTAACTTCGGGATGACTCTGGGAATACGCGACACCCGCAAAATTGATGCGCGATACAACATGACAGAGCAAGACGTTCGCAATCAGGGTCGGTTTGAAGACAGCATCGGTATATTCCCTGAATTTATCGATGGCTACGGCATCCTGATTTTGCCCACCACAGGGAGATATTTTCAGGTCCCCTACCGCACACTGCTGCCCAAAGGCGTAAAAAACCTTATTTGCGCAGGGAGAATCACCGGGGGCGATCGGGTAAGCCACGCCGCTACGCGTAACATGATGTGCTGCACGGTGACCGGGCAGGGTGCCGGCGTCGCAGCGGCGATTGCGATAAGGCATGACTGCGGATTCANCGAGCTTGATATCGGGCACGTGCAGGCGGAGCTGAAACGACAGAACGTGCGGCTGCACTGAGGGCGCAGGGCAATATGACGGAACAAGGGCCAAAGATGATTTGCAGGGCGCGCTATAGAAGAAAGCAGTTAGTGGACACTGTGGCAACCGGTGCGGGCCGCGTATTGCTGCCCCAACTGCACGCGGGCTACCGTCCTGTCATCATCCCGGCAAGCGACAACGAACAACGCAACGTCTCATACGACATCGACACGTGGATACCCCACCACAACTATGCGGTTGAAAATCCATGAATGATACAGGTGCTCAACCGATCGGCTCGTCACTGGATGATGCGCGGCTGCGTCTGGCGGACGATGGCTTCGTCGTGCTGGTCGGGATGTGCGAAGCCAGCTTCGTAACGCACCTACTCGACGTGGCGCTGGAGCGCAGTCGCGAAGTGACCGAAGCACTCGGCTCGCGGACCATCGGCGTTGGCAGCGCGGCCGGGTTCGTCGAAGTCGTGCAGCGATCGCCTGGCCGCTGGGACATTCCCATCTCACTACGCGAATTCGGTGTCGAGGACCAGTCCCTGCCCTGGTGGCCGCTGGTGGCCGACACCTTGGGCACTGACGCCGAACATTCCTTTAGCGGCGTCGTGTATTCAGACCCAGGCAGCCCTGCCCAATGCTGGCACATCGACTCACCGCATGTAGCCCCCGAACATCGATCGCCCCACGCACTTAATATTATGGTCGCGCTTCATGACATTCCGCTCGTGATGGGTCCCACCGAGTTTGCGAGCGGCTCGCACCAACTGACCAACCACCTTCAGAACCCGAGGCTCGTCAGCGACGAGCTGGTCTACCAGCACGAGACAACCTTTCCNGAGCAGCTGGTAGCAGGAAGCCAAAATGAGGTACCAGCGCNGATATCATATCCGCTGACCGCAGGGACATGCCTCGTGTTCGACGATCGTCTATTGCACCGCGGGCTGGGTAACAACTCCGCAAACCGACGCAGCGTGGCCTACTTCGCTTATCGGCAGTCAGGCTATCGAGAGAACACACACTTCGAATCGCAGCGCTCAATCTATCNCGCCGGAGACTGACAGGACGCCTAGCTTGGACCCAGCTGCGCATTGACTTCGCCGAGCAGATCGCCACAGTATGCGGCCGACTTCGATGATCCTATTTGATTTACATGCCATGAAAACTCGCTTTTTTATACTCCTGTCGTTACTACTCTCTTCTATGCAGGCAGCCGGGTCGCCTGACGCCGAACCCGAGGCGGTCGGCTTTTCGGGCCCCCGACTCGCTAGGATCTCCGAGCTCGTCGAGCGGGAGGTGGCGGCACGAAGACTGGTGGGTGCTGTTACCCTCGTTGCCCGACATGGGCAGATCGTGCTCTTTGAATCTGCGGGCCGTTATGGGCTCAGCGACGACCGACCGATGGAAACGGACGCCTTGTTCCGTATCTATTCGATGACCAAACCCATCACAACCGTCGCTGCGATGATCCTATACGAAGAAGGCGCCTTCCAACTGGGCGAGCCCATCGCCAAATACCTACCCGAGTTGGCAGACATGTCATTGTTGATCGACGGACAGCCTGCGGCACCCAAGGCCCCCATGACCATCGAACAATTGATGACCCATACGGCNGGACTCACGACCGGCTGGCATCCCGAACACCCCGTGGAGCGGGCCTATCGAGATGCCACCCTGTACAAAAGCCCCAACCTGAGTACTTTCACCGAGACCCTTGCTACCCTGCCGCTCCGTTTTGAACCGGGCACCCGCTATCACTACAGCGTCGCGACCGACGTCCTAGGTGCACTGGTGGAACGACTGAGCGGCCAGACATTGGAGCAATTTTTTCAGGAGCGGATTTTCGAACCGCTTGATATGCACGATACATTTTTCAATGTGCCGACAGAAAAAGCCTATCGCTTGGCGCAGAATCACCTCTGGAATGCCGAGCGTCAGCAGATCACCCCCGTGCCCGATGGGTTGATTCCTCCTCCTTCGGGCGTAACGTTGTTCTCAGGAGGTGGCGGCCTAATATCCACTGCCAGGGACTATTGGCGCTTTTGCGAGATGCTGCGCGGCGGGGGCAGCCTGGAGGGCGCTCGCATTCTCGGGGCAAAGACTGTTCAGGCCATGACCATGGCGCGCCTGACNCCTGAAGTGCGNAACAATGGCGCGACAGANTACCCGGCGTCACACCTTTATCCGGGACAATCCTTTGGCTTGGGCTTTGGCGTCATCACCGATCCTGCACAATCCCAGGTCATCTCTTCCCGGGGCGAGTATTCATGGGGAGGCATCGCCAATACCAAATTCTGGATTGATCCCGAAGAAGATCTGATTGTCATTTTCATGACGCAGGTGATGGGCACACCGCATAGTGACCGGCACCGCTTCGACCTTAAGGTGGCAACCTATCAGGCCCTGACAAAGCTTGGCGTCTCAGGTGGAGAGTGAACGAAGCCTGTCTCGGCGCATAAAGACCAGCAGATAAATAACNGCATAGACCCCAACCACTGTCAGCCCAACCCACTCAATCTTGAAGGGCGTGAACTGAAAAGCCAGCACCAAAGCAAAAAGGATTGCCCAGTTAGTAGCGATATAACGGACGGTGCCCAATGCCTCCACCGTCAGCCCCGTATTTTGGGTATAGAGGCGGGTGAGAGAATCAAGAGAATTGACCACAAACAAAATGCCAATGCCCATCATCGCCCAGCTCATCAGGCCCGCTATCGAAATCTCGTTGGAGAAAAACCAGTACAACACCGAGAACCACAAGGCGATGGGGATAGAGGGCACGACCAACAAAAGAACAAGCAGCTGCCAGGTGCTGATGCCACTTACAAAGCGCGACACAAATTGACCAATCATGATGCTCCAGGCAAACCACCAGAACAGATAAAAAGCGTGGTAGTCATTAACCGGCAGTACAAATCGATCAAGCTGACCAAAGTAGCCAGCGAGCAACGTCGCGGAAGTCAGCAAACCGGCGCCACCCATTTCAGACACCAAAAAAGCGCCAGCAATCAGCGTGAAAAATAGGGCGCTTGAAATCAAACTGAGAATTTTTACAAAGCGGATTTGTGTACTGGAAATGACCGCCACCAGCACCGTCGTGGCGACCAAGGTAAATCGCACCGGGTCGGGAATACCTTCAATGTAATCAGGGAGGTAGTGCAGAAACAAATACCCGGTAAAAGCACACGTGCCCACAATCGTGAGGTTATTGATCAACTTGATAAACGGAATCTCAAACAGTTGCAGTCTTGGCTCAACAACGCAAAAGTAGAACGTGGTGAGAAAGTAAAACCCCCAGACAAGAAATCCCCAGAATCCAAACTCAATTGCGAGCGGATTGGCAAACGCATACGCCGATTCAGCGGCAAACATTTTAAAATCCACCATCGGGAACATAATCAGTCCCACGTCGAGCCCAGAGGTGAAAAGAATGGCCATAAAGGTCACTAGGGGAATCGGGGTCTCGCCACTGAGTCGCATGTTCCGGTAACGGACAACAAGGAACAGCGACGTCAGCGTTGTGATGACAATCGCGGTGGATAAAATCGCGTTCATCGTAAACCTCTTGTCAGATTACACGCGCCGGACCAGGGGGTACCGGTCTGATGGGATCTCGCTCTCGCTGCTTGCTCCGCCATTCCGGTGCGCTCCACACTTCGGCGTATTCTTTCAGGGGCTCTCTATCCAAAATTAAATCAGCACCGCGTTCGGCAACCATAATCGTCGGCGCATTGAGATTGCCGTTGGGAATGGTGGGAAAGACGGATGAATCCACTACCCGTACGCCTTGCAACCCACGAACACGGCATTGTGGGTCAACCACCGCCTGCTCATCGTCTTCGGCGCCCATCCGACAGGTGCACGAAGGATGATAGGCCGTCTCGACGTTCTGGCGCACCCAATCATCAACCGCCACATCATCGGAGAGATCAATGCCAGGCTGAATCTCCTCTGTCCGGTAGGCATCCAAAGCCGGTTGCTGGAGAATCTCTCGCGTCAGCCGCAAACAATTGCGCCAATCAGCCAGATCCTTCTCGGTCGACAGGTAGTTGAACTGTATCAGCGGCGGGCGCTCAGGCTCAGGTCCGGAGACTCTGACATGGCCTCGGCTGTCGGGTTTATTTGGGCCAACATGTACCTGAAAGCCATGTCCTTCGAAGGCGGCCCGACCATCGTAACGAATAGCAGCGGGCAAAAAATGGTACTGAATGTCTGGCCATTTGACTCCCGGTTGGGAACGGATGAATCCACAGGATTCGAAGTGATTGGTCGCGCCAAGCCCCGTCTTGGTCAGCATCCACTGTGCGCCGATACGAAATTTGCCGAGCAATCCTAGGTGTCCGTTTATTGTGATGGGCTGTCGACAGCGGTACTGAAAATAAACCTCCAGGTGATCCTGCAGATTTTCTCCTACACCCGGCAAGTCGTGGCGAACAGGAATGCCCGCGGAAAACAGTGCGGACATGGGGCCGACGCCAGAGCGCTGCAATATTGCAGGGGAACCAATTGATCCCGCGCAAAGGATGACTTCTCGTTGGGCGATGGCCACGTTGTCCTGCCCATCTCTGCGATAAAGCACGCCTGTAGCGCGCATGCCCGAAAAAGAAAGTTTGTTGACCTCCGCGTTCGTCACAATTGTGAGATTAGAGCGCCTCCTGGCAGGCTCAAGATATGCCAGATCAGTGGAACAGCGCTCACCGTTGCGGACCGTCATATGCATCGGGCCAAACCCTTCCTGACGATAGCCGTTGTAATCGTCAGTCACGCCATAACCTGCCTCCTGACCGGCGTCGATAAACGCCTTATATAGCGGGTTGCGCATATTATTACCGTTGCAGGTATCAACGGGTCCCGAGCCACCGCGGTAGGTATCTCCCCCACCCATCCAGCGCTCGGCGCGCTTGAAATAAGGCAGGCAATCGGCGTAACTCCATCCGGCAGCACCGGCATTTTCCCACTCCTCAAAATCCTGAGGATGCCCCCGCACATACACCATACCGTTTATCGCCGACGAGCCGCCCAATACCCTGCCGCGAGCGCAATCCATCCTGCGGCCGTCTAAATACGGTTCGGGTTGCCCCCAATAACCCCAGCTGAATCGCGGGGTATTCATTGGGATCGACAGAGCGGTCGGCATGCGAATAAACAAGCTGCGATCGTCTGCTCCTGCTTCGATCAACAGCACCGAGTTTCCAGGATCATGACTGAGCCGATTGGCCAGTACGCATCCTGCAGATCCAGCACCGACGACAATATAGTCATATTCACTCATAGATTGACCCCAGAAGAGTGTCGCGAGGTAAGACGATACAGCATCCAGGACGCTACCATAACGACAGCCGAAACCGCGGCGACATAGGCGGGGGGTTGCCCATTCGGTCTCCCAAGCATCAGCACAGCGCCAAGGGTAACGGAACACACCGTATAAAGAATAATCACGTTTATCATTCCCAATTCGCGGGTAGCAAAGAGACCGAAAATAAAAGGTCCGACCGTGAGTAATGTGGCCTCAAACAGTCCTCTCGCGCCTTGCAGACTCCCCAGCATGCGACCTTGTTCCTCACCACTGTCCCAAAATCTTACCTGCTTGAACATTGCGGCCCACAAAATACCGACACCAATCGCCCCTTAAGAGGCATAGATCACCAGTAATTCCTCATCACTCGAAATCGTTGCGTACCATACGTCGCTTGCGGCACTAGCAAAAAGCGCAATGATCATGATCTGTGCATCGGTCGCTACGCACTCGCGATTCATACTCTTCTTTTACTGAATAAACGTTAGGCCGTCGAGATGACGCGCCACATTGTCAGGGATAGTGACCCCCAGATGGCGCGCGATGGACGGAAAAATATCGACGATCTCTGGCATCTGTTTAAATCTGGGCAGCAGTCTGGTGCTGTTGGTCACAATCCAAGTCGTGCGCTCGCGCTCGGAATGTCTCCCGTGCTCGCGCCCAGTCTCCGCATCACGCCCATGATCGGTTGTCACAATAATCAGCCAATCTTCTGAGTAGGTCTCCTGACGGGTCATGACAGCCGACCAGATCCGACCCGCATGAGTATCTATATCTACGACCGCCTTATCAAATACTTCACCATCGCCATACTGATGGCCGATATCATCGGTGTATTGCAGATAAATCCATGACAGGTCTGGTCCATCCTGCTCAATGACCCTTGCTGCCTCTTGTGAAACGAGATTGTCGATTAATGCAACGTGTGCGGCTAATGGCTGCTGCGGAAACCGTATCGCATCCTCCTCAAAACCGTCGGCCACGTAATCAAATCGCCAATCCCCGGCATTGGGTCTGCCCTCTCCCAGTAACACGGTGCGATTATCGGTCCAGGTCGAGAAAATCCCGATCTTGAGCGCCGGATTCATGGCCTTCGCTACCCTAAAGATGTTCCAATAATCGTAGTTGGGAGACAGATTGTAGTTCTCATAAACATTGTGCTTATTAGCCCAGGTGCCGGTGACGAGGCTCATGTACCCGGGTGCCGACACGGTGGGCGTCTCACCGGGCTCGCCAATGGGACCACCGACCTGAGCACGCGCATAAGCACCTACCGCGGCGATGGCATCTAAATTAGGGGTCGACACACGCTCAATCACATCAGCAGGAATCCCATCGAGAATGATAAAAATCGCTTTGGGTGTGGCGCCCGCAACAGCCAGTGCCGGCAACATGCCAGCAGCACCGACCAACACAAGAGCTGCATATGCTGCAGCGCTCGTGACGCGACGTACCGAGATTCTCCTGACAAAATAAGAGCCCGAACCGCCCGAAATACAATCGCGCCAGCAACCTCTTCTACTGCCAGAGATGTGTGATGGCATTTTCATTGCGCGGATTCTCATCGTAAAACTGACCAGCATTATGCCGACTAGAGATCACTGGGCAATAGTGTCCTCACCGAGAGTCTTTACACCGACAAGAGGAATCAATGATCATCACCGTTCCCAAGGTAATCTGAGACTGTAGGCCAAACGTGGAACCCAGACCGAATCAAACCAATGACGCCCACTGCCTCAATTCCACTGATTGACCTCAACGATGCGGATGAGCGCATCATCCCCGAACTCGCAAGGGCTTTGTGCGACACGGGCTTTGTTCTGGTCGCCGGCCATGGCATCCCTGAAGCGCTAGTCAGTGATTTGAGACATCAGACCGTAAAATACTTTGCTCGCCCGTTGTCCGAAAAGCTGGCAGACAGCATCACTGCCGAGAATTATCGTGGCTACATTCCACTCGGCTTTTTCTCGCCCAACGCCTCGCCTCAGGATACGCCGACCACTCCGGATCAATATGAGGGGTACAAGCTCCATGTCGAGGTCACTGCCGATAATGCCATTCGTACAGCCTGTGATCTCTACGGACCTAACCGATGGCCGGCTAATGGTGCCGCGCTTAAAGCCGCAGTGATGGCTTTTTGGCAGGGCTGTGATCAGGCGGGTCAACGACTACTCAGCCTGATCGCACGTATTCTTAATGTGGACCCAGCGGGCTTTCTGTCCTTATTTGAGTACCCCCTGACCAACATGACGTTGCTGCACTACCCACCCAATTCTAACGGTAGCGACAACTTTGGTATTCACCCGCACAAGGATACCGATGCGCTGACACTCCTCTTTCCCGATCCGGTTGGTGGGCTATGGCTTCACTCCCGCAGCACAGACACCTGGCTCGAGGTGGCCGCACCGCCCGGCACCATGGTTGTTAATATTGGCGATCTGCTCGAGCTCTGGTCGGGCGGGCTCTTCGTTTCAACACCACATAAAGTAATCAACGCTTCGGGCGAAGAACGCTACAGCTTTCCGTTTTTTATGGTGCCGCGTCACGATGTTGTGGTCGAACCACTCATACCTTGCCAGTCTGGATACCACCGCGATCCTATTCCGGTAGGGGCCGTTTCCCGGGAGGTCTGGCGCACCAATTGGCCAAATACTTTGCCCAGTGACAGCAGTTTTGATCTCGGCACGCTGACCGACTCATGATCACCCGCCGCGCAGCAAGCAGGCCAACGTACCATTAATGCAACCGCCCCGGTTGCCAAAACGCCTAAGCCGATGTCCCCAGAATCAAAGATTATGGGTCGACGAGAAAACGTTCGGGAAAGTCGGTCATGATCACATCGACACCCATCGACACCAGCCGCATCGCCTCATCTTCTGAATTGATCGTATAGCAACGTAATTGGAGTCCTGCTGACACCACTTGCTGTGCGGACTCCGCGCTCAGCTGGTGGCCATCGAGGTGCAGCCCCTCCAATGCATGATCGGTACAAAAATCAATGGCATCTGGTGGCAGTGCCTCAGCAATCAACGCTACGGGCGTCCTAGGCAAGAGGGGTCTAATCGCAAGCAGCGCATCCCGATTAAAGCTGGATACGACGCACCGGTGTCCTTCGTGCTGTTGAATTTTCTGAGCCAATGCGCGGGCACTCCGCTTTGCTTCCACTGGGCCATCGTCACACTTTATTTCCCAAATAATGGCCGGGCGGGCGGGTGCTTCTGCCTGCCAGAGAATCAGATCTTCGGCGCGAAGGGGGCGCTCGCTGGCAAACTCCGGCCCCTTCCAACTACCGACATCAAGCGCGGAGACAGCAGGCCATGCCATCTCCCGGATATCTCCGTGATCGCCGGTAGTACGACTCAGCACTTCATCATGAAAGATCACCAGCTCGTCATCGGCGAGCTGCTGGATGTCGGTCTCTATCCAACCTACGCCCGCCCGCGCAGCAGCATCAAAGGCAGCACGGGTATTTTCCGGATAACGGCCGCTGGCGCCACGGTGCCCGCAAATCCGAGAGGAGTGCAAGCTGCTATCTGGCTGCCATGTCTCAGGCATCTGTACAAACCGCCTTTGAGCCAGCGCTGTTTCCCTCCCCGCACTGGGGCACTCTATGACAGTTGTTAAGGCTTAAGAGCTCTGGAGTCTCGGATATATCCGATACCGGAACCGGTCTCTCGGCAAGCTGCATTTACCCACTCGCTCCGGCACCTGCAGCAAGCTGATTCAAAAAGGCGCCAGCAGCCCTATCCTGCTGGCGAAGTGCTCTCAAAATAGCAACCAGATCCGCATCGCGCTCTTCCTCCAACTCACTCACGGACCTACCGGCTGCTTGATCATCTGACTGTGAAACGATGAGATTAATCAGATCGTCGTCCAGTTCCGGAACATCTGTCAGTTTGGTCCAGGGCCACTGCAAACAGGGGCCAAATTGCTCAAGAAAGTGCTTCATACCGGCCTCACCGCCCGCCGTACGATAGGTCTCGAATAGTCCTTTTTGTGCCCAGCGCAAGCCAAAGCCGTGGGTCATGATGTCGTCAATCTGCTCGGTCGTCGCGACACCATCCTTGATGAGCCAAAGAGCCTCTCGCCATACCGCTTCCAGTAGCCGATCCCCCACATGGGCAGGAATTTCGGATTTGAGGATAATCGGTTTCATACCAATGCCTTTCAGGATCTGCTCGGCTCGATCAACGCTCTCCACAGGCACCAGCGGAGAAGGCACCACTTCTACAGCGGGTAAGAGATAAACTGGGTTATAAGGGTGTGCGACCAGTATTTGTTCTGGTCGGTCACTTCCCTCCTGTAGCTCTGAAGGCATGAACCCGGAGGTTGAAGAACCCACGATGGCCGCCTGTTGACAGGCCGCTTGAATTTGCCGCAGCACCGCATGTTTGACCTCGATGCGCTCTGGGGTCGACTCCTGTACCCAGTCGGCGCTGGCGACCGCATCTGCCAACTCTGTGCACATCGTGAGGGAGCCCTCAGCGGGGAGCGTCTCAACAATTTGGGGTGCCCATCGCCGCGCTTTGCTCAAGACCGCGAGCAGTATTTGCTCGGCATTCGCCGCCGGGTCGTAAAAACGGACATCCCATCCGTATAACAAAAATCGTGATGCCCACGCCGACCCGATGACACCGCCGCCGATTACAGCGGCAGTGGGCATTAGGGTAACTCCCGCTTTGTCAGCTTCAGCTCGGTACGCACCTCCTCAGGCGTCATCAGTTGTACCCCCATCGCTTCGATAATCGTCACCGCTCGTGTCACCAGCTCCGCGTTAGTTGCCAACCGCCCGCGCTCCAACCAGAGGTTATCCTCCAACCCTACACGTACATTGGCACCCGACAGGACCGCCGCAGCAACATAGGCCATTTGATGTCGGCCGATAGAAAACGCTGAATAGATCCAGTCCGCCGGCACATTATTGACCATGGCCATGAAGGTATTGAGATCATCGGGCGCACCCCAGGGAATGCCCAGACAGAGCTGCACCATGACCGGTGCTGGAATCAAACCTTCATTCACTAACTGCTTGGCCAACCACAGATGCCCAGTATCGAATGCCTCAATCTCGATACGAATGCCCAGATCAGCCATGCGCCGGGCCATATCGCGGAGCATGCCGGGAGTATTGGTCATCACATAATCTGCCTCGGCGAAGTTCATCGTGCCGCAATCCAGAGTGGCGATCTCGGGCAAACAGGCCTCAAGATGAGCAATGCGTTCCGCGGCCGAAATCATATCGGTCCCATTCTCACTCAGCGGTAACGGCGCATCTGTTGGACCAAAGACAATATCGCCACCCATTCCCGCAGTCAGATTGATGACGACGTCGGTATCGGACGCTCGAATCCTCTCCACCACTTCTCGGTAAAGATGCACTGCCCGATCTGGCGCACCGGTCTCGGGATCGCGGACGTGACAATGCACCACCGCGGCACCCGCTTTGGCCGCGTCAATCGCCGCTGTAGCGATCTGCTCAGGGCTACGTGGCACTTTGTCACTGCGATCCTGAGTGCTTCCAGACCCCGTCAGGGCGGCAGTAATAAAGACTTTGTCTCGCATGTCCAATGGCATTGGTTCCCCTCTCTTTCAGTCGCGACTTTCACAATACCCCCATTGACCCCGGGAATGTATATGCAGGTGGTCAACCAATAGATGGCACTGACCAAACCACCCTATCTGATTACATTAACCAGCCCAGCTCTCCCACCAATAATATGGTGCTCGTTAATCTCGGGCACAGGCTCGATTCACCGCGCGCGCTGTCGACAGCACTTCGTCTCGATCGATGTAAATCCCTTGCAGATGTCGTTGTCCAGAACCCGAAAAAGCTTTTCTGCCGTGCAAAATGCGCCGGTTGTCAAAACACATGATATCGCCGGGCCTCAGGCGAAAAGTTAACTCGAACCGTGGATTGTCCGCCAACTCATAAAACCGTCGGAGTGCGGCGTAGGCAGGGCCGACATCTTCATGCGGCATATCGGGAAAGGCTCTCACCGGATAAAAAGCACGAATAGTGGGTAATGCTTCGCTATCCAAATAATCAACAATTGGGGCCGAAAATCGGTGGTCTATGCCGGGCCCTCGGTTAAAAAAGATCCAGCGCCGTGTGCTTAATAGGGCGTAATCGTCCGGGCACTCTGTCTTCAACTCTGACACCACCGCACCACCATCTGTCAGAGTCGATTCGCCGCCATCGGCCTCATTAATCAAGCAGTGCAAAAATTGGAACCCAGGCGGGATTTCTCGGGTGGGCAGATCAGTATGAGGGCCCAGACGAAAACCTGTATTCGCCGTCGTATTCGTTTTGGCATCTCCCGCCAAATTCACGTCAGCTTTAACATCCCACAACATTCCGAAATTACTGTCACGCACAGGTCCGATACGAGCGGCTAATTGATTGAGAAAACCAGGTGTGCAAGGGGCCTGTTCGACAACACATACTCCGAGGCGAAGTAAATCATTCAGCATCTCGCTCAAGGCCGAGTCATCGCTCAAGATATCGATAGCATTGCGTCGGGGTGGTTTGGGCAATGAGGCTGCTGTCCACAGAGCAGGTTCGGGTACCCAGCTATGCGGCCTATGCTGGCCATCCGCGATGTGACGCAACCATCCTGAGTGGTAAACACATCTGGCTCCATCCGGAGCCCAAATAATCCGTAAGTCGCCCGACTCAGTCACCTCGCAGGACCTTATCTGCATCGCATCGGAGAGCGCGGCGGGATCCATCACGCCTTCCCGTGTAGCAAGATCAATACCGCCATAGCCCATCGCATTTTCACGTAGCCAGAAACGGTGGCATCTGAGTCGATGACCATCGGGCCAGATCACCCAAAGCCCCTCTGCCTCCTGCTCTATCCGGCGAATCGGCGCGGCATTGTAATGATAAAAATCAGGGGTCATTGGTACCGCGGCCGTCTGATTATCCGACATAGCAATGGCTTCCCTAATCTGCTTACCTATATGGCTTTCGTAGTTGCGGCCCCTGCTCGGTTGATCCTGTCAAAGGCCATAGCGAGCGGAGGACAATTAATGGGCGAAAATGTAACCGAAGAGACAACACCGAGGAAGCAAAATATCCTTGCTGTCCGGCGTTTAAAAGCCTCTCCGGCCGCGATTAAAAATTCCTCGTGACGTAGACGATGATAGAGAGTCCGTTAAGATCACGTCTTGTCGATGGAGCTGGACGAGAAGGGATCCGTTCTACCTCGCACCATTTCGCAAGCGAACACAGTTCGCTCTGATAAAAAGAAACAGGAAGCTACCATGTGCTATCGAAACTCATTTCTCGGCCTGTTACTTTTCAATTTGCTATTTATCAACCCAAGTTCGGCTGCCGATAACGACCCTGTCGGACACTACAGTAAGCGTGCCACAGCACTGCTTCGGGATGCCATCAGCCGGGAAACTGTGCGCGGCGCGGGGAATGTGCCCGCCTATGCGGCCACATTGCAGGATACCTTCCTCGCTGCGGGCTTCCCGTCTGATGCGCTAACCCTGGTCCCCTATAACGATACCGCCTCGCTGATCGTGCGTTATGCCGGCGACGGCAGCAGTGGACGCAAACCCATTCTGTTCTCTGCTCACATGGACGTGGTGCCAGCTGACCCCAATGACTGGTTGCGGCATCCCTTCGAATTACAGGAGGACGACACCTTTTTTTACGGCCGAGGAGTACTCGACAACAAGTTTGACGTATCCATTCTGACCACGCTATTTGTATGGCTCAAAGAATCGGGATTTGTGCCCAATCGTGATCTCGTTATTGCCTTCACGGGAGACGAGGAGTCGTTGCAAGAGACAGTGCAGCAGCTGACCCGAGATTATCGCGACTTAATCGATGCCGAGTATGCGCTGGTGGTAGATGGCGGGGGAGGTGTGCTCAATGACGCGGGAGAGGCGATTCAGTTTCGGGTAGGCTTTGCCGAGAAGACTTATGCCACCTTTGCCATGACAGCCAAAAACGCGGGTGGGCATAGTTCGAGGCCCAGAGCAGATAACGCTATTTATGACCTGGCGCGCGCCATTCAGCGCCTTGAGGCGCACCAGTTTCCGATCGAAACCAATGAAATCACGCTTACCTATTTTGCGCGCACAGCACCACTTTTAGATGGCGAGGTGGGTGAAGCAATGGCGAGGCTAGTCAGTGATCCGAGCGATGAACGCGCCATTGCCACGCTGAGAGCTGAACCCGAGTACGTCGGCACATTGGGAACCACCTGTATCCCTACCATGCTCTCGGGCGGGCATGCTGAAAACGCATTGCCACGCGCTGTGACGGCGACGGTGAACTGCAGGATTTTTCCGGGCCATACACCCAATGAAATTCTGCGGGAGCTTCAGCTTGTCGCTGACAATTCCAATCTGCAATGGGATGTGGTGGGAGTGCCCGTATCAAGCCCCGCATCAGCATTCAACAACGAACTCCTGGCGGCTGTGGCCGTTGCATTGGAGCCGATTCATCCGGGTCTTCCCATTGTTCCGCAAATGGGGTCAGGGACTACGGATGGCGCCTACTTCCGCGCAGCGGGCATTCCTAGTTACAGCCTGTCAGGCATTTTTATCAACCCGAAAGACAGCTTCGCTCACGGGCTGAATGAACGAGTACCCAGAGCTGCCGTAAGCGAATCATTGCGTTTCTGGCGAGGGGTCATCAATGAGTTGGCAGGGGACACATCGATCACTGGAAGCTGACAAGCGCCGGTGTGCGGCTGTATTGACGAAAAAATTGCCAGACAACCTCCATTCCCCATCGCTTCTCAGTAGGCGAAATAGCAGGGCAGTCTGGCTGACGCGGCAAATCCTGTCGCTGGGCAGGCGCAACACAATCCGCCGGAATAGCACTGATACGTTGCGCTGCCCACTCATGACCCGCCGCCGGGTCACCACAACTCACGACCGCTGCATCTTTTGACGGACAATCGGTGTAGGCCTCGCAATCAAGGCCGTGTCTGCGAGTGAGTTCGGTATGCCATGGACTAGATGGGGTATTACAGCCCATAGACTCTGCCCATACTCGGGTATTCTCCGCTGCCGACGTGTAAACCCAACCATCCGATGACGGTTTCCCATCAGGTGGAACGCCGTCGTCTCGCTCGCCGTAGTAATGGAACATGGGTAACGTCTCCCCGGGCCCACAGGCATGACCCGGAGGCATCTGATAAATCATGATGCCAGCAGCGGCAAAGTGCTCTGGATGATCACAGCTAAGGCGCTGCACCATGCTGCCCCCGTTACTGTTACCGAGCAGATAAAACCGACTGGGATCCGTGAACAAACTCTTCTTCAATGCCTCTGTGAGACTAAGCAGGAAACCGACGTCATCCTCGCAGGATGTCCAGTCACAGGCCTTGCATTCACCACACTCGACGTAACAGGGGTATTCCAGCCGATCTGGGAGGCAGTGCGGCCCCACCTCGGTAGGCGCATTGCTGGCCAGGTCATTCCAAGAGCTCACTAAGTCCTCACCCTCCTGCCACGCCACCCGCGAGTAAAACCCTGCGCCCTGGGGGTAAACCACAATGTAATCGTTGGCTTTGGCGTGGGGGTTTATCGCATGAGCAGAAGCTAAACCGGTGGCCGTGGTGCCATATCCGTGGAGGGCAATGACGACCGGTAACGGGCGGCTACCATATGCCTCCGGCAGGTAGACATAGTACTGCCGAGATTGCTCTCCGATTGGCATAGTGCGCCTCTGAAACTGGGCGTCTCGGGGACCTCGAAGAAACGCCGACACACGATCTGTCACGAGCTGCTGATAGCACTCCGGGTTGGGCCCAAAGTGCCCACAATCGCCTGGAATCTCTACCACCTCAAAACCCAGCTGTTTACCAAAGACTTTGTTGGGTTCTGGGTTAACGGTCATATCCCGCTCAAACACGACGGCGAGCACACTGGGCCGCCCCATCGCTTGCAATTGCGCGTCAAAATCGGGGCGGCCGCGGCGAATATCGTGCTGTGCGGTTGCGGCACTTTGGCTCGCCCGATCGAGAATAGCTGCCGAGCTATCAAAACGCGCCATACCCTCAAGCCAGTCGTCAAACTGCTCAAGCGAACGCTCACGATTCAAATATTCAGGCGTCCAAAATATCAAGCCGTCGATTAGTGCCAGCAAATGTGCCTTACGTTGGATCGCCTCGGCGGAATCCTCCGGCAACGCCAGCGTCTCTTGCCAGGCCCGCCCCCTTAGTTGGTCATAAAAGGTGTACCAAGGTGTCCCCTCAATGGGCACAAAGTGAGTGGCGAAAGTGGGGTAGGTCATGAGCCATTCATAGGTTTGATAGCCGCCCATCGAAGCACCGACAACGGCGTGGAGATGCTCAACGCCCAAATACGCTGTCAGTAATCGGTATTGCAGGTTGACCTGATCACGAATTGTGAACGTTGGAAACGGCCGTTGCACGCTGTTGGATGGAGAGGAGGAAATGCCATTGCCTAAGGCATTGACGGCAATGACGAAGTAATCGTCGGTATCGACAATGCCGTCGGGACCCAGATAGTTATAAGTAGCAAGACCTTCGGCATTGCCGTTGAGCCAGGTGGGCATTAGTACAATGTTGTCAAGATCGGTCGTCAGCCGACCGTAAGTGCGGAAGGTGAGTTGGCAAGACTGAATCAATTCGCCATTTTCCAACTCACAGTCGCCCATTGCCGCCGTGTGAGACGTGCCTTCATGGATCTCGCCCAACCAATCGTTAACAGAGACAGCGCTCGCTAACGGGCTAGTCAGTAGGCCAAGCATGACAAGGATACCGCCCAGTTGGCGATATATCAGATAGTGACAACGACGCATCCGCGCACACTCCCCTTTTCGATGAGTTCATGCGCTATTGCCATATTTTCGAATGGCAGCGTCTCTGCGATGCGATGCTGCAGGCCGTCTTTGACCAGCAGTGCTTGAGTATCCGCCACCGCCTGCGTTTTGGCATCCTCCGGCATCGCGTAAACAATCACCATGCGCACCGTCAAATCCATAAACATCATGGTGCGAAAAGGCAGAGTGGGCTGGGGAACGACCGTGCTTGAATAAGATGCAATCGTAGCGCCAATGCCCAGACAATTGAGCAATTCTGGCAAATTGGCACCAAACTCCACGTCAATCGCTCGATCTATTTTAGCGCCCCCGGTGTGCTCCAGTACTTGTAAGCCCCAACCTGCCTCACGATGGTTTACGACATCGTGCGCACCCGCACTCCGACAGCTTGCGGCATCTGCCTCGTTGCTGGCCGTTGCAATAACCCGCGCACCGGCATGATGTGCCCACTGAATGGCATAGTGTCCCACCCGACCTGCACCACCGGTTACCAAAATCCACTGGTCTTTTACCTGGCCATCGGCGAACACACAGCGGTGCGCCGTCAGTACCGGAATCCCCAGACAGGCGCCTACCTCAAAAGAAGTTCCATCCGGTAAGCTCGGCGCTCTAGTGCTATCGATCGCCACCCATTGGGCTGCGGTACCATGCAACCGCTCATACTGTGCTTGGTAAACAAATACCCGCTCGCCGATACGACTAGCGGGAACGCCTGACCCCACTGCGGTGATGATTCCGGCGCCATCGCTATGAGGAATCACTGGGCCCTGATTGAGTAAGTCGGGAAACGCCCCCGCCCGCTTTTTGACATCGGAGGGATTGATGCCAGTTGTGCGGAGCGCAACCAATACCTCGCCGGGGCCAGGTTCGGGGGTTGGCCAGTCACCGGTTTCCAGCACTTCTGCCGCCGCACCAAATCGCTCAAACCATATAGCCTTCATCAGCGCTCCCTCAGTCATCCAACCAATTGGCAAGGCTTTCGGTGTGCCCATCAATGCCGATGGTTTGCCCCGAGATCATCCGGCCGCCGGGGCCCGCAAGAAAGCAAACCATTGCGGCAATATCCTCCGCACTCGCGAAGGCACGGAGCGAGCTTTGACGCTGGTAAATCGTTCTAATCGCATCTGGCTCCACACCACGCTCCTCAGCATCCTTATGAATAACGCGCTCTATCCGTTCTCCCCCCACGCTGCCCGGGCAAAGCGCGTTGACTCGGATATTCCAGGGGCCCAGCTCCATGGCCCATGTCTGGGCCAGACCGATCACTGCCCATTTTGACGCGACATAGGGTGACCGATTCGGACAGCCGTAACGTCCCGCGCTGGAAGACATATTAAGAATGATCCCACTACGTTGTGCTTTCATCAGGGGGATTACCAAACGAGTCAAATAAAACACACTGCTGAGATTGGTATCAAGCGTATGCCGCCAAGCGTCGACACCTATCTCTTCTACAGGCTGTTGTGGACCTGCGATACCTGTATTATTGACTAGCAAGTCGACTCGACCTGAAGACGCCACGAGGTCGCCCCAGGCTGCCTCGACCTGTCCCGCATCGGAAACGTCGCAACGCCATGCCGTTCCAGCGCCGAATTCCGCCCGAAACGCCTCAACCGCGTCCTCGTCCATATCGAGCGTCAGCACACGATAATCCTCAGCAGCCAGAGCGCGTGCGCAGGTCAAACCGATACCGGATGCACCAGCAGAAATCACCGCAACAGGTTGACCCCTCATCACCTCATCCTATACCCGCAGCACGCGATGGTGGCAGTTTAAAGCACAGAACCCAGTCTGGCTTTTTTTGTCGCAAACGACAGCATGACGTTTTAGCTTGGAGGATGATCTTCGCGCAAGGATTTCAGCAATCCCCACCCGGAAAGCCAGAACGTGAATGTAAGCGGGAGAGATACAACAAGGGTGGCAGTTTGCGCTTCTTTTATGCCGCCGGCGTACATTAAGCCAATCGGTAAAATCGCTATAGCAACAGCCCAAAACACGCGATGCCATCTGGGAGGATCCTCGGACACATCCATAGATTGGGTGGCCGTTGCGGCCAAGGTATAGGAAGCACTGTCATAGGTGGTGGAAACGAAAATGACCGCGACGACCGCAAACATCCCAATAATCAGCCCTGCCATGGGTAATGTATTCAGGCCCGCCACCACTGCCGCATTGCCGCCGGACGACTGCATAATCTCGACCACATCCAATTGCCCACTAAGCTGCAAGCCGAGGCTGTGATTCCCCAGTACGAGAAAAAATAACCAAACGCCTAATGACCCCAGCAGCAACATACCTATCACCACTTCACGAATCGTCCGACCGCGAGAGATGCGGGTCACAAACAGGCCCACGAATGGTCCATAGGCAATCCACCAGGCCCAATAGAAAACCGTCCAATCACCAACAAATCCCGTGTTGTCGATAGGGTCCGTCCAAAAGGTCATAGCCAGGCTATTTTGGAAAAGAAAACCCAGTGAATTCACCGCCATTTCCAGTAGAAAAAAAGTGTCGCTTGCCAGCAACACAGCCAGTAAAAAAATCAAAGCCAGAACGATATTGAAGTTACTGAGGCGCCTAATGCCCTCCTGCAAGCCCAACCAGACACTGGAGGCAAACACCAACACACAGATGCTGACCACCATCAGTTCGAGCACAAAATCAGCAGGGATACCGGTCAGCCGATTCAGCAATGCGGCAATAAGAGGGGTAGAGAAGCCCAGAGAACTTCCTGCACCGCCGATCAACGCCACCATAAAGAAAGTGTCCATTAACCGCGCGGGTAATGATGTTTCGCGACCGCGGAGCCAGTACTGTGCCGACAGGCTGTATTTCAGCTGTGGAACGCGCCGAACGTAGAAGGGATACGCAATGGCCAATGTTGGCAGGCAGTACAATGCCCAGGCAACGAAGCCCCAATGATGTAAACCGTAAGAAGACGCCCAAAGATAAGCATCGTGAGAAAAGGGCTCTGCCCTGAACGGTGGTTTTTGGACGTAATAAGCCCACTCAATGCCACTCCAATACATCAGGCCAGCACCAATGCCCGCGGCAAACAGCATCGATATCCAGCTGGTAGTAGTGAACTCTGGGTCCCCCTCACCCAACTTTATTTGACCAAATCGACTCAACCCAACATAGAGCACCACGGCGAGCGCCACCGCGCCGGTGAGAATGTAGAACCAACCAAAAGTCTCCGCGATCCACGCATAGGCGGTCCGAAGGAGAGCCGCGCTCTCGTCTGGAAAGGTCAGTAACGGAACGGACATCCCCAACAGCACGGACACTGTCAGACCAAAATTCACCTTGTCGACCTGTTGAGACAACCGCATTCCTTTTTTGTAGGCGACTCACCGCCGATTGCATAGAGTATACACGTCGGTGATATGCGACCCGACTTACTCAAGCTGCTTGATTCAAGAGGCTGCAACATCGAGTGTTGCTATGGTTCTCGCCGACCGGGCGAGCCACTTCAGAGATTCGCAGATCGCCATTTTCATTCTTTTGAGCCCCGCCAACTGCGTCTGACCCTCAGCCCGTATCGATAGCAGAGAGGCTGTTCAGTGCTCCGCGACGATCTCGCATAAAGAAGCGAGGACACTGCGCTGCCCGGTGAAAGGCCTGCGACCATGCATAACCCGATAATTGTCGAGCAATGCGACATCACCCGCTTGCCATTCATGGTCGTAAACCGAGTCATACGCTGTCTCAACCGCCGCCTGTAAATCAGACTCGTCAAAATCGGTGCCATCTCCATAGGTAACAGAGCGGGTGCGGTTATTGCGTTGGTCCTGCCAACCACAGAAAGCGGCGATCAACTGATTAAAAAACACCTCTCCACCGTTAGGTGTCTTGCGGACGAGGGGCAAGGTCGGCGTGGTGACCCGCAGGCAATCTTCAGACAACCATAGCCATTGATAACCCAGAGAAGCGAGCCGGTGCTCCGCCTGGTCGGGGGAGCTCACATTGAGTGTCTCCCGCCAACTTCGCCCCTGACCCGAGCTTTGATCCGCAGAGCCCGGCATTGTGAGCGTATAGCGGCCGCCTCTCTGCCGGCACCGTTTTACGAATTCAGGCAAACGCTTCTGCAAATTTTCCAACAATACGTCAGACCGGCAAAGTGGTGTTGCGCCGCCATCCGCGGAGGCTTTCTCGCAGAAGAAGAACAGGTGGCTGGGAAAGCGCGGCGTTTGCGCCATCTCGTGGTGAAGAAAAATTTCTATCTCGGCTGGAGCCTCGTTAGCGGTGAAAACTCGCGGTGTTCTGTTGCGTCTGACCGCATTAGAGAGTGACTCCCGATAAGCAAAGTTATCGAATCCGAACGCGGTCACGAACTGATCAAATTCGCTGTCACAGCCCACAGACCAATCTCTGAAAACGAGCGCTCCGTGACGTGACAGTAAGTCTGTGAGCTCCAGCGGCTGCCCAACAAGGTCCGCTACGCTGTTTCCGGCTTGAGCGGGTGTCAGTAGCAACGGAAATGCGGCCCCATGGTGACTCTGCTGCCCCACAACAGGTTGTATTTCAAAAACCGACATGCAGTGGCCTCTGAAGAGAAAAATGCTGGTTAGTCATAAATGGGATAAAAACAGCCAAACGCCTCTTCACAGAAGTGGCCGGGATCATTAAAACGTCGGTTTGTGTTCAAAGCCGAGATGGCCCGCATCTCCTCATCGTTAAGTGAAAAATCAAACAGCGCCAGATTTTCCTTAAGCCGACCCACCTGACTGGTTTTGGGGATAACAGCCGTACTGCGCTGAAGCCCCCAGCGCAGCACTACCTGTGCCGCCGTTTTGTTGAGTCGTCTGGCGGCCGCCTGCACGGGTAACTGCTCGAGCACAGATTCCCCCGTATCCGCCATCTCAAGCTCTACATAGGACAGTGCGCCAAGGGGCGAAAATGCTGTCACGGCGATATCATACTGCGCTGCGACACGCAGCAAGCGCTCCTGCGTCAAATAGGGATGCGATTCGATTTGAAGCATCGCCGGCTTGATAGTGGAGTAAGCCATGAGGTCATGGAGCAGCCCAGTATTGTAGTTACAAACACCAATCTCTTTTACCAACCCTGCCTTTACAAGCTCTTCCATCGCAGCCCAAGTCTCGGCCAGAGGCACCGGATCCAGCAGCATTTCGGGCGTCTCCGCCGAGGGGTCTGCTGTCCATTCCGGGGGATAGCGAACGTTAAAATCAACATATTTCAGGGCAATGGGAAAGTGAATGAGATAGAGATCCAGCTCGCTCAGACCCAGATCTTTGAGCGTGCGCTCACAGGCCGCTCGGACGTGTTCCGGGCGGTGATAAGTATTCCAAAGCTTCGATGTAACCCACAGCGAGTCTCTGTCCACCAGACCCGAACTGATCGCCCGACGGAGGCCTTCACCCACCTCTGCCTCGTTGCCGTAATCGGCGGCACTGTCCAGATGTCGATAGCCCTCTGCAACCGCAGAGCAAACCATATCGGCGGTGTGCTCTCGGGCTATTTTCCATAAACCCAGACCGATACAAGGCATTTCGCCCAAACCCACTCTCATTGTCTCAGTCATACTCACTTCTCCCCGGAGCGCTTCGTTAACTGCATCTTTTCCATATCAAGCCAGCCCGCAGCACTATCCTGCCTCAAACGCTTCGCCAATACCTTCCTGGTAACAGAATTTGCTGATATCAACTGCGCTGCCTACTCTCATGGAATGCTGAGCAGCGCTCGCTACGATCAACGACCACAGCGCCTCTTCGGGTGTCGCGGCGTCTACTGCGATACCTGACAATTGCTGATTAAACGCGACGTGCTCGAAAAAAGTTGCGCCGTAATGACCACTTTGCTCGATCCAATCCGGATAGCCCACGCGCACCGCCCGATAAGCCGGATGTCCCGGCACCTCCACCTGAAGATGCGCAGAAGACGGCATTCCGGAGCGAAAACTTGCTTGCTCACTGGCCACTAAACGCCCCCGCTCACCCACCACAACCAGTTCCTCGTAAAGCTCCTGAGAAAACATATTCAGCGTAAAGCTGGCGCGCACTCCGTTGTCGTAATCGATGATCACCATTGCGTGATCATCAATATCTGAAACCGTCCCCTGCCACTCAAAATCGAGGAAGTTCACCGCTCTTCCACCGCTGGCGTACACCCGCCTTGGGCGTGACTGCGCCACCACATTGATCAGATCGAAGTAATGGCAGCACTTCTCAACCAAAGTCCCGCCGCTGTTGGTGTTGAATTTGTTCCACTGGCCAACCTTGTCCAGAAACGGCGGGCGATACTCCGACATTGATATCGTCTTCACTGCGCCAAGCGTCCCCTGTACTCCTATTTCATGCAGCGCATCCACGTACTGCGCCTTGTATCGGTATTGCATCCCGAGCTGGATGCAAGCCGGGTATTCTTTTGCCAGCGTCACAATGCGCACAGCATCAATCAGATTCGTTGCCATTGGCTTTTCCAGCAAGATCGGCTTCCCCGAGACACAAGCGGCTTGCAGGATGCCAAAGTGGGTGTGGTTGGGCGTGCAAATCACGATCGCATCAACCTCGCTGTCCCGACTCGCTTCCTCGACATCCCGATAAACAGCGAGAGGCTCACCTGTCAAAGAGCGCCACTCCGCAAGTGCCAGCGCTGCGCTATCCGGGAAAGGATCAATTATTCCGTGCACGTCTGCCCAACCTAGCAGTTGAGTCACGCGCAAGTGCTCGCGGCCCATCATGCCCGTACCAACCACAAGGAGTCTGGGCTTGCGCCCACTCTGCCAATGGGGATTCTCAGTAGTCAGCATCGATACGCGATCCACTGCACGCGCTGTTTGCCAGGGATGCTGCGTCTTCATCACTGATCCCCCCACCGCAGCCGTGAACGACGGCTCCAAGCCACCCACAACAATCCATTAATGATCAGCAAGCCCAAAAGAATTGGGATAAAGAGTGAAGAACCACTCCCCGCAAAACCAATGGGTGAGAGTGCAACATACAACCCTGCCACACAGGACATTAAGGTAATGGCGCAGGGTATGGCATAAGTCCAAGGAGTGAGATCAACAACGGCTTGCCGGGGTCGCACAGGGCTCTCTACGCAAGGTCGCCACGCACCGATAAACAACATGATCAGCACCTCAATGGCAAATAAGATCGCATAAAGGTGCAGAAAATGTATGGGGACCAGCGCTTTGAGTGAGAACTGAAAAAGGCCGTAGGCAATAATGTGGAACACAATCACCACCTTGGCCGCCAATGCGGGCACCCGTCGAGTCAGTAAGCCAACCAAAACAATGGCAATCATAGGGATATTGTAGAAGCCGGTAAAAATGCGAATCACCTGCCATAGCCCCTCGGCGGCAAACTGGAGTAGTGGTGCCACAAGGAGCGAAAAAATCGTGATCCCCACACCCACCCACTTGGCAACACGCACTAACTGCTCGTCAGTAACGCTCTTGCCTATCCAAGGCTGATAAATATCGATGCAGAAAAGCGTCGCGGCACTATTGATGAGCGAGTTGAAGGAGCTCAGTACTGCCCCAAGCAATACGGCAAGAAAAAGGCCGGTTGCATACCCAGGCAAAACGTCTCGAACCAATTGGGGGTAGGCAAGATCAATAGAAGCCAAACCTGGACCATACAAATGGTAAGCGATAATACCCGGGATCATCATGAGCAACGGCACCAGCACTTTGAAAAAGCCCGACAGCAAAACGCCCTTCTGTCCTTCTGCCAAACTTTTCGCCGCGAGTGTCCGCTGAATAACATATTGATTAGTGCACCAATAAAAAAGGTTGGCAAAAATCATCCCAGTGAACAGTGTGGCGAAGGGTGTGGGATCAGAAGGCCCACCAATTGCGTTAAGTTTGTGCGTCTCGGTGGTCAGCAAAACTGTCAGGCCCACTCGGGCACTGCCCTCGCCCAGCGCCTGTAAACCCAGCCATACGACCGCGATCCCAACCACTAGTAGGCCCGCGCCATTTAAGGTGTCGGAGACAGCCACCGCTCTGAGTCCACCAAGAATGGCGTAAGCAGACCCCAGTACCCCAATGAGGACAATGATGAGCGCCAGCGCAGTGCCGTACTCCAGACCCAAAAGCGCAGGTATATCGAAGATCTTAAGTACCGCAATAGACCCTGCATAGAGCACGCTGGGAATGGTGACCAGGCCATAACCCAATAAAAACAAGATCACCGTCATACGTCTCACACCCGAGTCAAACCGAGTACTGAGAAATTCAGGAAGCGTAGTAAAAGCGCCAGAGAGATAGCGGGGTAGAAAAAAGAACGCCATCATCACCGTGGCAAGAGCCGCAGTCACTTCCCATCCCATACTGCTCAGATTGTAACCGTAAGCGGAACCATTCAGCCCAATCAGCTGTTCTGCGGATAAGTTGGTCAACAACAATGAACCGGCAATAAATGTGGCACCCAATCCCCGGCCAGCCAAAAAGTAACCTGTGCCCGTATCGATAGTTCCGCGGGTCTTCAGCCAGGAAACGCTCGCCACAAATGCCATAAAACCAAAACAACTGAAGACCGTCAGAAGCAGTTCGTTGGGACTCATTTCCCAGCCAATTTAGGTACAGCTAACATAGGTGCAGGTTACGCACCCGACCCTCTGCCAGCAATCTTGAGTTGTGACAGAGAGTATCTCTGTGTGGGTAGACATAGAGCATCTTTTGAGACCTGCCAAGCGAGGGGCGAGGTGTTACTGGCAACCGCCAAGCCGTATACTCAGCTGCTCTCGCCAACTCGAACACTGGGAGCGCACTGTAACCATGACTCAACCTGTTTTACTTTTGGATGGCGGTCTCGGCCAAGAGCTCATCCGTCGCAGTACTGCCGCGGCGCATCATCTTTGGTCACTACAAGTGATGTTGAATGAGCCGCAGCTGATATCTGATGTTCATCGCGATTTTTGCCTAGCCGGAGCCAACACAGCCTGTCTGAACACTTACGCTGCGACCCGAGCGCGGCTCACCCGTGGTGATGTTTCCGTGTCTCTCGATTCACTCTTAAATCGCGCCTGCGAACTAGCGCATTCGGGCATCGAAGCCAGCGGCAGGAAACATGTAGCGGCAATTAGCAGTTTGCCACCCTTGGTCGCTAGCTACAGTCCTGACACCGAACTCCCTATGGACCAAATGATCACCGAGTACAGGGAGCTCATTGCATTACAGCAAAACCGTGTCGATGGTTTTCTCGCCGAAACAATCTCCTCTGTTAGCGAAGCGACCGCAGTACTGACCGCCGCCAAACAATCGAGTATTCGCATCATGCTTGGCCTCACAGTAATGGATGATGATGGTTTGCTCCTGCGCTCTGGGGAACCACTGGAGAAGGCAGTAGGCGCCATTACGGCATTTGATCCACTGGCCGTTTTAATCAATTGCTCAAAACCAGAGGCAATCTCTCAGGCGATACCGCTATTAAAAAACTCCGGCTTTCAGTTCGGCGCCTTCGCCAATGGGTTCACTTCCATTGATGCGCTAAAACCGGGTGGCGTTGTTGACGTACTGGAGGCACGCAAGGATCTGGGACCCGAGGCCTACGCGACCTACGCAGCGGCATGGCTGGATGCTGGTGCCTCGGTCATCGGTGGTTGCTGTGAGGTCGGACCTGACCATATTCAGGTCCTTAACTCATTGATTGATCAGCGCGGGCACAGGCGTTTGAAATGGACAGATATCGAATCATTGTAAGCCCAAAATGAGCTAAATCTATGCGGCTTTGAGCGACTGCTGCCGATAGCCAAAAATTCACGAATTTGTCGCTTGCGGGCCACCTGTTTCAAGGCAAAATGCGCGCCTTCTTGCTACTCTCGATGTCGTGCCATGAACTCCCTGCGGCCTGTCTCATCATTGCTGATTACCACCGCCTTCTTGCTAGTGGGGCATGGTCTTCACATGACATTTTTACCACTGCGCGCCAGCGAATTGGGCCTCTCACAAACATTGATTGGCTTGAGTGGTTCTGCCTATTTCGCAGGGTTCCTGACCGGTGCGTTAATGATTCCACCAATAATTGCCAGAGTGGGACATATTCGAAGCTTTACGGCATTAATGGCGATCTTCCTCTGCAGCTTTCTGATTTTAAGCTTGGTCAGTGGAGGATTCTTTTGGGTTCTGGTGCGTTTTGTTCTCGGGGCAGTCATGTGTGGCGCTTATACGGTGATTGAGAGCTGGCTAGCGGACCAGAGTGACACCAGTCGCCACGGCAGGGTGCTGTCTATCTATACCGCGATTGTTCTTATATCGATGGCCTTCGGTCAGTACCTGCTCCGACTGACTGATGCGAATCCGCTTTATCCTTTTATTCTTGTGTCCTTACTGGTGGGGCTGGCCATTGTGCCCGTCAGCCTGACCCGTTCACTCGCCCCGGCACCAGTACCGGCAACGCGGATCAACTTTTTTAAACTGTATCGGCGCTCCCACACGGCTTTTGCTGGAGCGCTGGGTTCAGGGGTGGTCATGGGTGGTTTCTGGGGATTGGGGGCGATCTATGCCCTGGGCCAGACCGAGGAAGCGGGGTTTGTACCCACCTTCATTGCCGCCAATATCCTCGGCGGCGCACTCGCACAGTATCCGATCGGCATGGCGTCGGACCGCATTGACCGCCGCTACGTGCTGGCAGCCCTGTGCGCCGCGAGCGGCATTTCTGCCTTTGGACTGATGCTGGCCGAATCCAAAAACTCGCTCTTGTTGGGTGCTTTCTGCTTTGGCGCTTTTGCCAACTCTCTCTATGCGGTCTCTTTAGCTAAAGCAGCAGATAACTCGGCGCGCGAAGAGTTTGTCACAATCGGCTCATCCGTATTGCTATTGAGCGCGTTGGGCTCAGCGAGCAGCTCGCTGGTGATTGGCTGGGCGATGCGCAGTCTTGGCGATGGCGCTCTATTTACCTTTCTCGGCTTGGCCAGCTTTATCACAGGTGTATTTATTGTCCTGCAACCACCCGGTCGGACCGCTGTCTCGATCGAGGAACAAGGGGCCTTTATTGCGGCGACATCGGCAATGGCTCCCGCTGCTTTTGATCAGGATCCTCGATCTGACGAAGCGGTTGAATACGAGCCCACTTTGGCCGATGACGGAGAGACTGATGCTTACACCGAATTCAATGGCAGCGCTCTCGGCGAGGCGGCTACCTGACAGTATTGCAGCGGCCAAGCACTGGCTGCTGCCCGCTGACGCTATCGAGGCACCTCATTACCAATATCTGAGATGAGTGACGTCACTATATGATGCGTGCATCCGATACAAAATATCTGAGAACATGAGCGGATTGATCAACCATTCCGTATACTGGAAACAACGGATTTTGGAGACAAACGATGTCCAAACAAAATCTGGGTGACAAATACCCGGCAGCCACACAGAAGCTGGATAACGGCGTCCTAGGATTTTTTAGCGCAGCTGAGAGGATTCTGCTGGTTATTATCAGCTTGCTCACCATGCTGGCGGTGGCGCTTGAGCTGGCGCACTTTGCAGAGTCCGGTCGTATTCGACTGGCTG
>NYTE01000007.1 GCA_002683335.1 Halieaceae bacterium | reverse complement strand
TGTTGGGCGTGGTTTGGTTCATTTTCTGGATATATAGCGCTCAGTCTCGGCCATCACCGCTACCTGAGTGGCGCTCCACTGCTGCCCTGGCGCCTCAACTCACGCCTGAGGCGCCGCCGGTGGTTGCGGCAGATGAGGTAGTTTATCCGCGGCTCACGATCTGCCGAATGCTGCACTCTCGGGCAGTGTGGGGCATCGCCATCGCGCATGTCAGTATTAACTGGTCACTCTATTTGATTCTGTCTTGGTTCCCGACTTTTGTGAACCGTGAGATGGGAGTCGATCTGCAGACAGCAGGTTTACTGGCTCTGGCGCCCACGGTCATCTCACTGGTGATGGCGCCGGCGGCGGGTCGGCTATTTGATCGGCTGGTGTCTCAAGGCTACAACAGGCGCACGATTCGCCGCGTCATGCAGTCAGTCGCTTTCGCGGGAATTACGCTCGCAATGCTGGCAGTGACCCTGACTGATTCGCTGATGCTCAGTGTGGCCGTGATTACACTCAGTAACGCTTTAGGCGCATTTTCAATAGGCGGGTTTGCCACTAACCATCTTGATATCGCGCCCAATCAGGCAGGGCTTCTCATGGGCGTAACGAACACGTTAGCCGCGGTATCCTCAGGTGCGTCGGTTTTTGTGTCGGGCTGGATTCAGGACGTGTCAGGCGGGTGGGATGCCGTCTTCTATTTGGCAGCGCTGGTCTCGGTTGCGGGTGCGTTTTTCTATAGCTTGCTGGCGGATGTTGAACGGGAGTTCGATTGAGGTACCAACAACATTACGTCACCAGCACAACCTTCCGGAACCCTATGCATGAATTATAGTTATTGTTATGAAAATAACATTACCTTTTAGTTATTAATTCTCCATTTTCTATTGTTATAGTTATCTAGGCTTCGCCACTTTCCTCTATGATTCGCGTCCTCTCGAGGGTTTGAGGGGTTATTAACAGAGGTCAGGAAAATGAATGGGCAATTAAATCGCTGGTTAAATAATTTTGGGTTATTTTTAACTGGATATACAACTCTATCGGTAATGATATACTCCATCGAGCGCCTTGCTTGAGACACTGCCTACAGCGCAGCGCACCCCGCCAAGTGACTGAGGGGCCTATGTTGTGATCTTATCGATACTGAAACACCCACTTTGGCTCATGAACACTGGAGCGCCAGGTGTCCAGATTGGAGTGCGCACGGTACAGTAGCGCTTTCATTTGAGGCACCATGCATGGTCAGCCTGTTAGGCGTAACGATTTTACTGGCCGTCGCTGTGGGGCTCTCCTCTAACCGCAGCGCGATCCGTCCCAGAACGATTCTCCTCGCCTTTGCGCTTCAGGCAGGCATGGGTTTTTTTGCTTTGTTTACCGATTGGGGCATCACCGCACTGTCGCTGGCATCAGAATACGTGGCGGCGCTGCTAGAATACAGTAAAGCGGGCATCGCCTTTGTGTTTGGTGGTCTCGTGGAACCCTCATCGTCATTAGGGTTTGTGTTTGCTTTCAACGTGTTGCCGGTTGTAATTTTTTTCAGCTCCCTTATTGCAGTGTTGTACCACGTTGGCGTCATGCAGTGGCTAATCCGGGTTTTGGGAGGGGGGCTCCGAACACTGTTGCGCACGAGTCACACGGAGTCGCTTTCTGCTGCAGCGAACATCTTTGTGGGACAAGCAGAAGCCCCGCTGGTGGTTCGCCCTTATATCGCTGGAATGACCCGTTCGGAACTTTTTGCGGTGATGGTGGGCGGTATGGCCTCTATCGCGGGATCGGTGATGGCGGGCTATGTCGCATTGGGCATCCCTCTTGAATATCTGTTGGCTGCCAGTTTCATGGCCGCACCCGGTGGTTTGTTGATGGCGAAACTGATGGAGCCCGAGAGTCACGACCCGGTTGAGCCCGGACCAGAAGCGCGGCTGGTCGGCGAGCAGTATGTGAATGTGATTGACGCAGCGGCTAGAGGGGCAATGAGTGGCTTGCAAATGGCGGGAGCGATCGGCGCCATGCTCCTTGCTTTCATTGGGCTCATAGCGCTTCTCAACGGTATGCTGGGCGCGGTGGGAGAGGGGTTAGGTGTTGAGAATCTCACTTTGGAGTATTTACTAGGTTACTTGTTACAACCCTTGGCGTGGTGTCTGGGGGTGCCTTGGGAAGAGGCTCAATTGGTAGGCAGCCTGATCGGTCAGAAGTTCATTCTCAATGAGTTCGTAGCCTATGTGGCTTTCAGCGATGTCATGAATCAGGTAACCCCAAAAACCGAAGCGATTAGTATTTTTGCTCTGTGTGGATTCGCCAACCTTTCGTCCATTGCTATCTTGCTGGGGGGGCTCGGAGCTATTGCACCGACCCGGCGTGACGATATCTCTCGCTTCGGATTCCGAGCGTTGATTGCTGCGACCCTTGCGAACCTGATGAGTGCGGCTTTGGCGGGTTTTTTTCTGCAATTGGGCGGGGTCTAGAACAGAGACGATGGCCAACGTATCCGAACTATCGCAACTCTCCTGCCGACATCCGGAATTTCATTTTCAACTGTTGTCATCTCTGCAACAATTTGGCTTTGCGGTTGTTGTCGACCACCCCCTCACGCTGCGACGCGTCCAGCGTATTTATCGTGATTGGCACATTTTTTTTAGTCAGGACAGGGCTCAGGCCTATGCGATGAATTCGTCTGAGCAGGATGGTTATTTCTCTGTCGGTGAAGCGGAACACGCCAAAGGGTATCTCCAGCGAGATCATAAGGAGTACTTTCAGTTTTATCCTTGGGGACGTTGCCCAGCATCGCTCCGCGATGATCTTTGCGCTTATTTTGACGAGGCTGTGGCGTTCGGCGCGACCCTTTTGGGTCTTGTAGCAGAGCAACTGCCTGACGAGGTCAATGCAAGATTATCAGAGCCGCTGCAGCGCATGATTCACGGTAGCCAGCGGTCTATGCTGCGCATCACGCATTATCCCCCCGTGCAAAAAGACAGCGAGCTAATGCGCGCAGCGCCCCACGAAGACATTAATCTCCTGACGTTGCTGCCCGCTGCGGACGGTCCGGGCCTTGAGTTGAGGTTGCAGAGCGGAGAATGGATCAAGGTACCCCAACTCCCAGAGCAGCTGATCGTCAACGTGGGCGATATGTTGCAGGAGGCGACGGCGGGTTATTTGCCCTCAGCCACCCACCGTGTTGTGGCACCCTTGGCAAATGAAAGAAATCAAAGTCGCATGTCGATGCCTTTGTTTCTTCATCCTCGGCCTGAGGTGGCCTTGTCGCAGCGATATACGGCGGCGCACTACCTGTCGAAAAGACTTTACGAAATGGGCGTTGCATAGAGTGAGCGTGATACGACGCGCTGTGTTCTTGCTCTATGCTCGCTATGATTTTTCACTCAGCCGGAGCGGGCTCTCTTTGGGGCTGTTGCTCTTTTGTAATCTGCTTCATTCGGCAGAGGCGACTATAGCTGTGGCGGCCAATTTTCGTGAGACGGCTCAAGAGATTGCACAGCGCCTCGAATCCACCTCGCCACACCGGTTTACCATTATTTCAGGATCAACAGGTAAGCTGGTCAGTCAGGCGCTTTATGGTGCACCCTTCGATGTGGTGATGGCTGCCGACGAGGCGAGACCTCTCAAGTTGATTGACGAAGGACTCGCTACAATGAATGCGCGGCGCACTTACGCATTGGGTGAAGTGGGGCTATGGTGGCCTGGTAAAACGCCGCCTTTCGGCATTATCGAGCTAAATGAGCTCAGCCCGCGGTCTGTCTGTCTTGCCAACCCCGCACTGGCACCCTACGGTGCCGCAGCGTGGTCACTTTTGGAACAATCGGGACTGGACGTCGAATGGCTCGCGGGAGGGGTGCGCGTGGACAACGTTAATCTGGTGGCTGGCATGGTCGCTCAAAAGCAGTCGCGTGCCGGGTTCGTTGCACGTGCCTCTATCGCTGCGATGATGCGTAAGGGCGATCTCGCCTTGGATGATCAGTCGATCCTGTGGTTGTCTTCCGAGGCGGCGATCCAACAGGACCTTGTACTGATGAAGCGTGCGGAGGATAACCCTGCGGCACAGTGGTGGGTGGAGCAGCTATTCGAGGCACCTATTCAGCATCTCCTAAAGTCTCACGGATATCAGCTACCCAAGGAGGAACACTCGCAGTGAGTGCCGATCTGCAGACTGTTTGGCTGACCGTCTTGCTTGCCAGTGTTACCACGCTCATGCTTTTATTTTTGGCCACCCCGTTGGCATGGTGGCTGGCGAATTCTGCCTCGCGGTTGCGCTCGATCTTTGAATCTTTGGTTGCTATGCCACTGGTTTTGCCGCCGACTGTACTCGGCTTTTACTTACTGGTGCTGCTCAATCCAGATAGTTTCCTTGGGGGATTATGGGTTCGTGCGACGGGTGAATCTTTGACATTCTCCTTCGGTGGGCTGGTCATTGCGTCTGTCATTTATTCCTTGCCGTTTATGGTGCAGCCGCTACAAAGTGCATTTCGCGCGGTGCCCATGTCAGTCAGGGAGTCAGCCGCCGTAATGGGAGCGTCACCGCGGGACTGTTTTTTTAGCGTTATATTGCCACTTGCCAGACGAGGCTTCCTGACGGGCATTGTGCTGACTTTTGCCCATACCATCGGCGAATTTGGCGTCGTGCTGATGATGGGTGGGAATATTCCGGGGGAAACCCGCGTCCTTTCTATTGCGATCTATGAGCACGTGGAAACACTTAATTACGATGCGGCACACGTGCTCGCATTGGGCCTGATGGGCTTTTCCTTTCTGTCCCTGTGGCTGGTTTATCGTGTGGCGGGGAGGGGTGCTGAGGTGTTTCGCGGATGACTCAGCGCCTTATTATCGATGGTTGCCTTCGCAGATCGGGCTTTACGCTTGAAGTACAGCTTGATATTGGCTTAGACCAAGCAGTGGGTCTGCAAGGTGCAACGGGCGCAGGTAAAACGACGTTACTGCGCGTCATCGCCGGGTTGGAGCCGGGTTTCATTGGGCATTTGCAATACGGAGACAGTGTTTGGCACGACAGCGCCAAGGGCGTCAGTCTGCCTGCTCATCTGAGGAGGTTGGGAGTCGTGTTTCAGGATGCACGACTCTTACCGGGCAGAACGGTACAGCACAATCTCGTGTTCGCTGTACAGCGATCTCCGTCAAAATTTACTGAGCTGCAGTGCGCGACACTCGCCAGAGATTTTTATATCGAAGGCCTGCTGGATCAACAGGTTGATACCCTCTCGGGAGGCGAGAGACAGCGGGTGTCGTTGGTACAGGCGTTATTGACGCGGCCACAAATACTTCTCCTTGATGAACCGCTCTCCGCGAACGACAGTGATCATCGTTGGCAGGTGGCTGCAAGTTTGTCTGACTGGCTACGTGAGCAGGAAGTGCCTCTCATCTACGTATCACACTCCGCTGACGAGTTGCATCTTCTGACCCGAAAGATTCTGAAACTGGAAGCCGGGCGGATTGTTGCGCAGGGTTCTACCTCGGATATGTTGAAACTGGTCTCTGGTCACGCCAGTTTACCCGCCACGGTGCTTGAGGTTAATGAAACGAGCGGGAGAGTGATGTTGCAGTTGGAGCAGCCTCGGGGAATAAGCGGCATCTCGGGCTTGAGTCCGGGCGACCGCATTTGTGTGAGCCGTCAACTCGAGCAGGGTTTAGATGTCGGCGCGTCTCTGCAGCCACAGACCCAGCAGAATGAGCAGGAGACCGACTAAGGTATAGGGTCTGAGTGCCTCTCCTGCGATCAGCCAGATAAAAAGGAGTGACACGGGAGGAGACAGGAAGATGAGACTGGAAATGCGGATAGTGGACCGCGTTGCCTGCATCGCGCCCATCCAGAGTACAAAGGCAAAGCCCATCTCGAAAAGACCCACATAGACGCCACCCGCCCAGCCTTGCCACGACACTGGTGCTGCGGCGCCTTGGTACCATACCAAGGCGGAGAGTAGCGGCAGCGCGCCAGTAAAATTCAAAAATAGCTGCACTTCCGGGTCTATCTCTTTTCGCGCATTGATAACCCAGTAGAGGCTCCAGATCAGAGTGCTCAATAGAGCGAGTGCCACACCCTCGGGTTGCGCAAAATTGAGCGCCTCCGGTTCGCCGCGCGTAGCAATGACCACGATGCCGAAATAGCTAATGCCGCTGGTAAGCAGTGAGTACAAGCTCAGTTTTTGTCCCAGAAGGGGGGCTGCGATGAGCGCGAGGGTGATACCCCAGGAGTAGTTGATCGCCATGGCTTCCTGAGCTGGCAAACGGTCATATGCTGCGAATAACACCAGATAGTAAAGCGCAGGATTGAGCCATCCCATTGCGAGTCCGAAAAGGCGATCTCGCATGGCAGTGGCGCGCAGTGCTTGCCAGCGAGCAGGCTGAAGAAGTCTTAAGGATAAAAAGCACCAGCTGACAGCGCTTGCCAGTGCGACCAATTGAAGTGGGGTCAAGTACCGCAAGCTGATGCTGAATGCGGTGGCGACGGTGCTCCAAAGCATGACGGCGCTCAGTCCCAATTTAAAGGCGCGGTGCTCGTTTGGCATCATGCTGTTGAGTCCATCAATGTTGCAGAAATCCCTAACGAATCATCACGCAACGTGACAAGATGATCGGCCTTAAAACCAAGCGGGAGCTCACAGCATGGGACACATTGGAGAACATGTCACGCTGGATAATCCGGCCTTTGTCCATGAGAGCGCCTGGCTCTATGGCAAGGTGTACGTTGGGCCAGATGCCTCCATATGGCCTAACGCGGTAACGCGTGCGGAAACCTATGAAATTCGTATCGGAGCCCGCACGAATATTCAGGATTTCGTGATGATTCATGTGGGTATCGCTTCACCCACCATCATCGGCGAAGACTGCTCTATCACCCATCATGCAACCCTCCACGGTTGCGAGATTGGTGACCGGTGTCTCATTGGCATCAACGCCACCATCATGGATGGCGCAAAGATTGGTGAAAATTCAATTGTCGCAGGCCATACGATCATCACTGAGAACAAGGTCTTCCCCCCAAATTCGGTGATCGCAGGAGTGCCTGGGAAAGTAGTCGCTACCAGAGACTGTGGCGAGGCCAACCTTTTGAATGCTCGCTTCTACACTGCGTGCGCTGATCGTTATCGAGAAGGTATCGATCGGCTTCCAGATGATGCGCTGGCCCAGTTTGCGAGCCTCTCAAAGCCCGCGGATGGCTGATCCATCTCTGACACCTCTCAGGTGAGGTGGCAGGTAGCGGACTTCGATGGCGACTGAGTGTGATTGAAGAACAGAGTATCCCAGCAATCTAGGTTCCTTCGTCAGTGGGAGTGCTCATGCTTTGGTGATGCACAGCGAGTAGTGTCGTCAGATCGCCCGCATTTTGAAGTTGCGAAAATCCTGCTGCTTTGAGTGTTACCAACGCTCTCCCCGAGCGGTTTCCGCTTCGGCAGTAGAGCACCAACGCAGTGTCGTGCGGTATGGATCTTGCCGATAATCCTTCGACGATTCGATCATATGGAATATTGATGGCACCCGGATAGTGTCCGGAAGTGAATTCTTCCGGTGTGCGGACATCGATAATGACGGCGCCCGGCGCAATACCCGTGTCGAAGGCATCTGTGTCATCAGGCGCGCAGGCGCACAGCATTAAGGCACCGCAAACAAACGAAAGCATTCTGGTCATATACGCGGCCTCCAATGGAAAAGGTGGCCCTAGTGTATCAAGCAGCAGTGGGCTTATCGGTAGTACTGTCTGCCGAGCTCGCATTGTCATCCATGTTCTCAAAGATCCAGTTGCGAGCCGCTTGTAGCGCCTCCAAACGAGATGCGTAGCGGTGCTCATCTGAGAGGTGTTCATTCACTCCGAGGCCTGCGAGGCTTGCCGCGACCACTTCATTGATTCCACAGAGGTACAGATGTTTGCCTGCGTGGATCGCGTCCAGCGCAATCGTTTCAACGGCGCGTGCCGCAGAAACATCCATGAAAGGCACTCTACCAAAATCCAGAACGAGCGAGGTGTGGTTTGCTGGGCTGAGACGTTCTCTGACCTGATGTCCCAGATCAGCTGCCGCTCCAAAACTTAATGGGCCACCGAAATTGAAATAGGTCAGTCGACTGCCGCACTCCTCGAGTAACGCAGCTTCTTTGTCCGAGAGGCCCTCTATTGCGCCATCTTGTTGTCCTGCTGCTAACGATAATTGTTCATCAGCTACCTGCTTAACGAATGCGATGGCCGCCACGACAACACCCGCAACCACTGCGGTGATTAAATCTACAAACACGGTAAGGCTCAACACCATGATCATGAGCAGCAGGTCAAAACGCGGACCGCGATGCGCTCGCTTCAGGTAGGAGAAATCAATAATGTCGTAGCCGACCTTAACGAGAATTCCTGCCAGTACGGCGTGGGGTATTTTGGCTGCCAGAGGTGCGAGCACTAGCACCACAGCGAGCAGTAACAGGCTGTGCAACATGCCAGAAATTTTGGTCACCCCACCTGTGCGAATATTGACGACGGTTCGCATAGTCGCTCCCGCCCCAGGAATGCCGCCAAAAAATCCTGCCGCCACATTGCCGATACCCTGACCGATGAGCTCCCGGTTGGAGTGGTGTCGAGTGCGTGTCATGTTGTCGGCGACCAGTGATGTCAGCAGACTGTCTATTGCGCCAAGAATCGCCAGGATCAACGCTGCTTCGAAGACAATGAGAATGGTTTCGCTAGAAAAAGAAGGCACGATAAATTCCGGCAGACCGGTAGGAATGGCGCCCAATACTGGAACATCGGTTAACGCGAGGCTAACAACGGTCCCTGTGATCAACGCTGCCAGCGGGCCGGGTAAATACCGACCCCAGTTGCCGGGCCAGAAAAACACGATGCCTAAAGTCAGGATCCCCACACCTAGCGCACCCATGTTTGGATCCATCACGGCGGTTGGCACCTCCAAGAGCGCGGGAATGGTGCCAGTCTCCGCAGGCTCATGGCCAAATAGTCGTGCCAGCTGCAATGCGATAATGATGCAGCCGATCCCGCTCATGAACCCCGAGACCACCGGATAGGGTACCAACCTGATGTACTGCCCAAAACCCAAAACGCCGAAGGCAATTTGCAAAGCGCCGGCGAGTATCACGGTGGCAAATACCAGAGAGATGTCGCCGCTTAGCGAAGCGAAGACACCTGCAAAAACTACAATCATAGGGCCGGTAGGGCCGGAAATTTGTGACGGCGTGCCGCCAAAAAGGGCTGCGAAAAACCCCACCAAAATAGCGCCGTACACACCGGCAATGGGGCCAGCGCCGGAGGCTTCACCAAAGGCCAGTGCGAGGGGGAGAGCAACGACCCCGGCGGTTAAGCCACCGAAAATGTCGCCGCGAAGGTGAGAAAAGTCGAAGAACCTTGTCATGAGCATCGTGTCCTAAAGGTAAAGCGCCTGAGGACCTTGTGTCCTTGAGGTGAGCGCAGCTGAAGGCGAAGAGAGAAAGCCCTCGTTACTTTTGCTTACATAGTTGTTGTCAGCCTTCGGGCATCGCTGAGCTGTGATGCTGCAGGATCTTCCAACCGTCGGCCGTTGCGACATAAAGGTAGCTGAACCGCGCTGTCACGGATGAGCCATCACCAAAGATAAAGGTGTAAACGCCTGAGTTGGTGGCATGTGTGTCGCTGAGAATGCGCACGTTAGATTCGTCGATAACGCCCTGTGGTGATTTCTGCAGGAAATTTACAAAGTAATCTCTGATCTCGGTGTGATTGTGTCGAACCTGATTGGAGACGGTAGGCAACAATACGGCGTCCTCCGCATAGAGCGCAGTCACCTTATCGGGGTCCAATGTCGCTAAAGCGGCGTTCCAAGTGTCAAACAATGCGACTACGTCGTTGTGGTTCATTGTGCTTTCTCCCATGAAAGATCAGGGTTATACGTGATAAGAAAAATAAAGACCAAATAAAAATGCGATAGTTTTTTGCTATACCAACCCCGCACGGTGGCAAGCACTGAGGCGATACACAGCCATGACCCCCACAGGTGCGCATTCGCTTGCCGTGGACACTGCGTATCTCACATTCAGGGTTTTTAGCTCAGGGGCAGAGCAACGATACCTGCGCGTGAGCAGCACCCATTTCATTTACGCTGTCCGTTGCTGCAGTGAGTGGCGATTCAGTGCCTGGGCACGCTATATGATTCATGTCTCGATCATTGGATGATGTAAGAGTGCGACAGCATCTGAAGCAGGTGGGTAGTAAGGAAAACGTGATAGGGAAAACGACTACATTGAGTCTTAGCAATAATTTTTATTTATATAATTGTGGTGTCGCAGTTTTGTTCGGCAATAAAATCTCTTCGGTCTGTGAGTTCTGCCGGTTTGTATGGTTTCTGCGCGACGAGAGTGTGAAATATGATTCAACCTGAGCAATTGAGCTTTAGGCAAATTCGTTATTTTGAGGCGATAGCGGATGCCGGCAGCTTTCGCCGGGCCGCAGATCGTTTGGGAGTGACCCAGCCTACCTTGACTGTGCAGATTGCCGCTATGGAAAAGGCGTTGGGTACTACGCTCTTTGAGAGACAGCACAATGGGGTTATCTTGACGCCAGTAGGGCGTGAGCTACTCCCTCGCGCTAGGCGTATGGCAGAAGAACTGAAAAGTTTCTTTGAGCAAGCACGCGGCGTTTCGAGCGACAGCGTGTACCGCATGGGTGTGACGCGCACTCTGGGGCCCTATCTGCTACCCCGTGTTCTTCCTCAACTTCACCAGCGTTTTGAGAATCTTCGACTGTACGTCCGTGAATCGACACCAGCGCAATTGGGCGCGGAACTAAAATCTGCCGTTCACGATGTGGTTTTGACGACACTTCCCCTGCAGGGCGATGAGCTCGAGATAGCGCCATTGTTCAGGGAGCCCGTCAAGCTGGCGGTGCCCCTAGAGCATCCGTTGGCATCTAGGTCATCGGTCACCGGGGCTGATTTAGTCGGTGAATCTGTCCTGACGATTGATGAGCAACATCTTTATCACAAGCAGGTGAGCGACCTTTGCGAAAGTCTAGGCGCAACTGTGAACCGAGATTTCGAGGGGACCTCATTGGATACGTTGAGGCAAATGGTTGTGATGGGGATGGGGATTTCTTTTCTGCCGGCTCTCTATGTGGCCTCGGAAATTGGCGAATCAGATACACCCCGCATTACTGATGTTCAAGGCGTCACCATGAGTCGAGATCACGCCTTGGCTTGGCGCCGACGATCCCCCTCTCGCGTTAACTTTCGGCAACTTGCCGATGCGATCAGAGAGGTGGTCAAAGTAGATCTAGCCGNCGAGGTNACACTCATTTAGTGNCCAATNACTCGCATAGACTCTGACAATGACGCACAATGCGCATCCCACAAACACTGACCCCGGGTTATGCACCGAATTAAGACGTACAACACGATTTCTCCACGTGGCCTCGACCGGTTCGAGCGCGATTGCTATGAAGTGGGGCACGATATAGCGCACCCTGATGCACTCCTGCTGCGCAGCCATAAATTGCAAGCCGAGGAGATACCTCCATCGGTTACTGCAATTGCGCGTGCAGGGGCTGGCGTCAACAATATTCCGTTGACGATGTGTAGCGAGCGTGGCATCCCGGTATTTAATACGCCTGGCGCTAATGCAAACGCGGTAAAAGAACTGGTCGCTGCCGCTATGCTCTTGGCGTCGCGGGACATTGTAGGTGGTATCGCTTTTGCTCAATCGCAGGATGCCTCTATGTCTGCTCAGGCGATGAATGCATTGATGGAGCAGGAAAAGAAGCGATTTGCGGGCGCAGAGCTCGCGGGCAAGACGTTGGGCGTTGTGGGTTTGGGCTCTATCGGCAGTTTGGTGGCAAGACTCGGACTGGATTTAGGGATGCAGGTGGTGGGGTACGACCCCGCTCTATCGGTAGAGGCGGCTTGGCGTTTACCAAGTGAGGTTCAGCGGATGGAGAACATGCAGTCACTCTTCAGTCGCAGTGACTTTGTGAGTCTGCATCTACCGGTGCTAGACGCTACGCGTGGGCTGATCAACTCAGAGATGCTGGGACACTTCCGAAAAGACAGTTGCCTACTTAATTTTGCCCGGGAAGAGATTGTCGACACGCAGGCGATCGTGACCGCACTCGACGATAAGCAATTGCGTGTTTATGTCACCGATTTTCCTAACCCGATGCTCCTTGGGAGGCATGACGCATTACTGATGCCGCACATTGGCGCCAGCACAGCAGAAGCTGAAGAGAATTGTGCCGTCATGGCGGCAAGTCAGCTCAAGGCGTTCCTGGATCATGGCAACATTCGCAATTCGGTCAACTTTCCCTCCATTGAGCTCGACCGCACCACCGACTGCCGCGTGACAATATCCAATCGCAATGTACCCGGTATGTTGAGTCATATTCTGACCTTGATTGGCGATGACGGATTAAACGTTGCTGACTTATTGAACAAGAGTGTTGGTGATGTTGCGTACAACATCATTGACTTAGATGGTGTGCCGCAAGATTCGCTGTTGGGGGAAATCCGAGGTCTACAGGGCGTCATCAATCTCCGCGTCATTCAGGGGCCTGTGGCCTAGTTCTTAATATCGCGCTTTGACATGGCCTCATTGGCCTTCATGAGCCGCTCGGCGCATACGTTGCCACTTGCATTCACTCTGTCGACAACATTCTGCGCCAAAACAGATAATCCCCCTGTCATTACGGCGAGACTGCCGCCCACCAAGGTATTGGTGGGATCAACCGTTATTTTTGGTTTCGCCAGTGTGCCGGAGGCCTCGACATAAGGGTTAAAGAGGCTACTCACGCTAAACCCCAATCCCTTTCGTGGCACTGTCTTAAATTTAGCTTTGATGCGTTCGGAATCTAAGTCGAGTGTGATATTAGAAAATATCTTTACATCAGGCGTGTCCACGACGATCGCTGGCTTTCCTGAAAGTTTGCCGTTCTCGACAGCGAAAAATGCAGCCGCGCAATTGATTGACGTATCCTCGCGTTGGCTTTGGAGCGGATTAAGTGTCCTCGACAGTTCTTGCAAGAAGGAATTGGTCAGTCTGTCAAAGCCCGCATTTAGCACTTTCCCTGACCCCATTACCACATTGAGATGCCCTTCGAGATTGGAGGCCAATTTCCGCGTTGTGGTGCCCTCGCCGCTCAATTTGGACCTGAATTCATAGGAGGGCAGCGAGTCGATGTCTTCCGAGGGAGCTTTGGGTATACCCAACACCAGGTCGGATCCCTTGATCGCGATATCAAGCTGCGGAGCGGTATCTGGAGGGTTGAGCAGGGATCCTGTCAGTGTCGCGCCGCCCGCACGCTCGTTTTCTGCAGACAGCCTCTCGATCCGAATGCCACTGTTGTCCATTGTGACGGCACCCTGAACGTTGAGAACGGGTCTGGGCATGCCCACTAGCTCGTTAATCTGCAGATCTACGTCGGCATTAAAATGACTAAGCCATTGTGTCGAGATCGGATAGTCAGGTAAGACATACTGGTCGTCGGATGAGGAATTGATTTGCTCGCTGCTGGCATCATCACGCTTGCGCAATGCGCCGACCCAAGGACTCACATTCAGTCGAGGGCCCAAGACATCGAGTGTCACCTGAATATCTGATTCGCGTTCTATTGTTCCCTGCACAATGAGATCACTGTCTCCGGAGCGCAGGGCGAGAGTGTCGATCACCAGAGCGCCGCCTCGCGAATCAAAATCCGCGGTAACCTGCAGATCCTGATCCGGAAAAGGAAAATCTAGCCAGTCGTTGAGTACACTCAAACGGTTGATGTTGATATCGGCGTCAAGATGGCTACTGATGAACTCCAGGCTGGCCAATTCAAGGAAGCCACCAGCGTCAATTTGGATTTCCTTCGATTCAACGCTCAGTGATTGCACACGCAACGAGACCTCGTTCCATTCCCCAATGACGCTCATGTTCATCGGTACTGGGGGCCGGTCGATACCGTTCCTAGCGCCGGGTAAATAACTCATTAGGTCTGGTGCGCTTGCCAGCCAATTAAAATGCGCAAGGTTATCGATGAGGTCTATGGATAGATGACCAGTGGCGCTGATCGACCCATATGTCAATTGGTCATTGTCAATCGAAATGGCAATGGTGCCCGGCTCCAGTGCGATATCAGCTTTTAAGTTAAGCGGTCTTTGGTAGCGCTGCGGCACGGTAAATTCGGTGAAAAGGGGCTGGATATCGGGCACTGAGATGTCCATAAAACCCGATATGGTGGGGGTGGATTCTTTCAGGGACACAGCGCCCATGAATCGAACCACGCCTGTCGCCGCTGACATCACTGCGTTTTCAATATGTACTAAATCTGCGGACGGATAAGTGAAGTCACCCTCAGCCTTGGCAGGAAAGCTGGGGATGAGCTGGGGTGATGGCACCCAAGGCGTCAAGGTGGTGCGTAAATTATGAGATTGTACTGCCATGGAAATCGCTGTTTTGTGTTGCGCGGTCGCCCAGCCAAGGATGCCTTCGGCAGCCAAAACGTCTTTACCCATCCGCACCACCAATTTCTCTAGTGCGACGGTCTCTGGCGCTATGACAGTCGCTGCACCCGAAAATTGGACGGAGCTCAATGTGGGTGGACTGTCTATGATGAGACCAAACCATTGGTCAGGGTCGTCGCTGCTCCCCGAGAAGTGCATGGTCGATCCTGAAAAACCTTCCCCCGGAGTCAATCTGCCACTGAGCTCTAAGGTCAGAAGCGACGATTGGCTGGCAAGGAGGACATCAGTGACACCTGCGTCGCGTGTCAGCAACACAGTGCCATGGAGCGGGCCCTGCAANTGTTGGGGGAGGTCAAGAAGGCTCGAAAAGGCGCTTAAAGTTGGGATGTCGATCATCCCGCTTAGGGAGCCAGTGCCGAGAGATCGATATCCAGGGAGATTTCCTGACAATGTCAGTGTGACGGCGTCGCTGTTTAGCTGAAGTGTCTCAACGTTTATTTCTGAACCCTCTACCGACGCCTCGAGATCAATTTCAAAAGGTGTCGTGGGCCAATTGGGGGTGCCCCACAGTGCGCCAAACTCGGAGAGGCTAGGACCGCTTGCGCGCAGAGCCACATGGCCTGACTCCCATAACGTCGTGAGGTCTTGATCGGCGGTACCGGCAATGCGAAATTCGCCAAACTGGACATCGATATCGATAAGTTGCCTTGAATCATGCAGGCGTGTGTGAAGCGCCATGTCGACAGGCCCGTCTTTGATCGCAGGCAATGCAAAGGTTTGCAGCAGCGCATTCGCGCTATCGGCATGAATCGCCACATCGATTTCCGAGCGCATGATTTGATCGAGCGATTCGATGGAAGTTGACAGCTGGAAATTAGCATCTCCAAGAGTGCCCTGCCATCCGGCCTCCCAGTCACGAATATCGAGCAGTGACACGACGCCATCGAGTGTCATCGTCGTTTCGAAGGGGGTATTGTTCAGTNTGCCCCGGCTGATCAGCTGAAAATCATCGTCAATGAGTGTCTCGTGAAGGGCATCGATGAACACCATGTGGTGACGGCTGTTGGGAGTATCCTGAACGTTTAGTTGGACCCGTTCCAGGTGCACGTCAGTAGCGCGTAGGCCGTACAAAATCTCTCCGCTACCATCGACCGTATCAGCTTCGAGGGTTTCGCTACCGGGGGCTGGCCAATTACCCTGACCGTTCTCATCGATATCGATAAATACGGCGACATCAGTTATCGAAGCGGCTGAGAGGGTGATGTCATTATCCAGAAGCGGTAGCAGTGAGAGCTGTGCAACCGCTGAACCCACTGTGGCAAAAACGGGTGTGGCTTCTGTGGTGCCAGCAATGGTAACGCCGTTCACTGTAATTGTTGTAATGGTGCCCAGGCTGATAGCGACTGGGCCCTCTATCCGCACTTCCCGGTTCAGAGCGCTGCTGGCAATCCATTCATACAGGGGGCGTGACACACCCAAACTCAGGCTGACAGCGGCTGCTGTCAGAACGAGTATCAATACAGTCGATACCACTAAAAAGTATCGCAGGGCAGGTATCACGCTTCTCATAGTGGACGTCTTATAACACGAAGCGCGCCGGATTCTGCGAGATCGCGAGGGCGCTTTCATCTCCCGGTCAACTATCGGAAGAAAGAACGTCCTCGAGGAGACAACCAACGAGGCGTGACATAATCTCTTCACTAGATCCCAAGAATGGAGTTGCAACAGTGGGGGAACTGAGTTTCGTCTCTGACAATCAGGCCGGCGCGCACCCGAAGGTGCTTGAGTGCTTACACANCCTCTCCGAGGGGAGTGCTGCAGGTTATGGTGAAGATCAATGGACTGCCGCGGCAGAGCTCGCGGTACAGCAGNTTTTCGAGACAGACTGTGCGGTATTTTTTGTATCAACTGGCACGGCGGCAAATGCCCTTGCCTTGAGCGCTCTGTCCCCCTCGTGGGGGGGCATTTATTGTCACAATGGCGCGCACATCTGCAACGATGAAAATACCGCAGTGGAGTTTTACACCGGTGGTGCGCGATTGGTGGGCGTGACAGGTTTGGCGGGTAAGCCCGATGTGAACACGATGCGCTCGCATATGGAGATCGCTACGGTGCATGGTGTGCACAATGCCAAACCGGCCGTCATCAGCTTATCGAATGTGACGGAGTCAGGAACCGTCTATAGCGCCTCCGAAATAGCACCTTACCGAGACCTTGCAGATGCTTTTGGATTGCACCTTCACGTTGATGGTGCACGTTTTGCCAATGCGGTGGTGTCCACGGGTGCGACGCCTGCAGCGCTGACCTGGCGCTCCGGCGTGGATTGCCTGAGCTTTGGATTGACAAAGAATGGGGGTATCGCGGCGGAGGCGGTAGTCATTTTTAACGAGGCGTTGGCGGAACAATTTGCCTATCGCCGCAAGAGGGCCGGGCATCTGTGGTCCAAACACCGGTTTTTAGCGGCGCAGTGGTTGGCGCTGTTGGAAGACGAATTGTGGTTGAAGAACGCGCGTCATGCTAATGCCATGGCGCAACAACTCGCCGAAGCGTTCAGCCGCCACAGCAGTATTGATTTGCCCTGGATTGTCGATGCCAACGAGATTTTCCCNGTGATACCTGAGAAAATACGGACGTGCCTGCGGGAGGCGGGGCTCGGCTTTTACGATTGGCCGGCTCAGCCAGATATGACCCGATTTGTCACGAGTTTCAATACCGAAGCTGCGGCGGTAGATCGAGCAGTAGCGCTGATCGCGGCTAACTGATCTGACAGTGAATGTTGGGCACGATCCCTGTCCTGATGGTTTAACTCAGCGGCTTTGGGATCTTTGAAAGCGTCTCAACCACCCGCCAATGGCATCTCACAAGGTGTCGTCTAGCAGTGTTGCCCGATAGGCGGAAGGGGTTTTTCCGGTCCAGCGCTTGAAGGCGCGCGAAAAAGAAGCCTGTTCGCTGAACCCGCAATAGAAACTCACTTCGGTCAGTGTGTGAGAGGCGTCTGCCAATAAACTCTCTGCCAACTGGGTGCGAGTTTGGTCGAGGAGGACGCGAAATCGCGTCCCTTCGCTTTCCAGCCTTCTTTGAAAAGTACGGAGGCTCATGTTGTGGGTCGCCGCCGCCTTTTCCTCGGTTAATGTCTGTTCAGGCAGCCGATCAAGAATCGCCATTTTAACAGTTGCAGGTAGGCTATTTTCCCTTACCGAGCGGACCAGGGACGCCAGCATGGGTTCGTTGCGCGTGATGATATCGATATTGCTCGTGGATATCGGAGTATCCAATGCGTCTCTGGGCAGNACTAGCGAGGCATGTTTNGCCGAAAATGCCACCCGGGGNCCAAAGACTTGTCGATACCTGGCCTCATNTCCCATGGGTTTCCCGGTGAAGGNAACGCTGACGATATCGCCTGAGAAACCGGAAATTTCTCGGACCGCGGTTAAGAGCACGGCGAACAAAAAGCTTTGAATAATGTGTTCGGCCTGCTCTCCCTGAACTGCCGATTTGGTCACGGTGACGGTATTGCTGTTCTCGAGCAGTTGTAGCGGCTGCTGCGTCGAGATCAGTGCCTGATATTTGCTGAGGCGCCGAAGCGCTCCCAGTGTGGTCTCAGAGGAGATGGCTGTAATGCCGAGCACATGGGTGTCAGTAATCCTATGGAAAGTCGCTAACNCCAACCCCAGCTGAAGCCCGGGGTATTCTCGGGTCAGTTCATCAAGGAGTGCGCCCACTCGTGGGGAGGGAATGCGTTCCCGCGGGTTTTTTAGAAGGGCAGAGGGAATATCGGCGACTTGCAAAAGAGGTNCAATATCGTCNCCGCGGCTGAGGACAAACCGCTCGATTACCCTCAGGTCGCTGGCAAGAATCGTGTGTTCCGACGCCAAGATGTCTCTCCTTTTTTTATCGGTAAATAGCGGGGCTGTNTGACTCGGCTGGGACTGTTTCGATGCGTTGATCTTANGTCAGGCGCCATCGAGGGAAAACCCGCATGGTGGCGCGAAGTTGCGCGACAAAAGGTCAACTAAGATTCCGTTAGAGTGTCATCAGCGAGTGCTTAGGGAATGTTGCCCTTATCCTGCGAAGCGCTCAGGACAGCTTGTCTAGGGAGAACCGGTTATCTGGAAAATATCTCCCTGGTCGGTAATAGCCACAATACTGCCATCACCCAAAACACGCACATCCCTCACCCGGCCTGTGACCTCCGGGAAAATTGCCTCGTCCAAGATGACGGTTTCTCCCTCGAGCTTTAGTCGGCGCATCTCGCCATTGATCAGGGAGCCCAACAGCAGGTCGCCCTGCCACTCTCGGAACTGATCACCGTGGTAAATAGCCAAGCCCGACGGCCCAATGCTGGGCACCCAGTATGTTAGTGGCTGCTCCATTCCTTCAGCCTCGGTAAACGGAGAGATCACCGCTCCGCTGTAGTCGACACCATAGGTAATGGCCGGCCAACCATAATTTTTACCGGCTAGGATGTGATTGAGCTCATCACCGCCTTTCGGGCCATGCTCGAGCATCAGGATCCGATCTGTTAAGGCGTCATACACCAAGCCCTGGGGGTTTCGATGGCCATANCTGTATACACGGGGCGCTTTCTTGGGAAACGGGTTGTCGGCTGGCACGGATCCGTCTGTATTAATGCGCAGCAGCTTGCCTAATTCCCACTGGAGATCCTGAGCTTTTTCGCGATACTTAAAGCCCTCGCCTACACTGATGAGCAACGTGCCATCGGGTAAAAAAGCCATCTTGCCCCCGTAATGTGCAGGCCCCTGCTTATCGGGGGAAACCTCAAGTAGGGTGGAGACCTGCGTCAGTTCGGTGCCCTNAAGCACACCACGGACAATACTCGTGCGATTGGCGTCGCCGTCACCACCGGCAAGGCTGAGGTAGAGTGTCTGATTCTGACTGAAAAGCGGATCGGGGAGGACTTCGAGTAAGCCGCCCTGATTGGCAAAATACACCTTGGGAGTCCCCGGGATGGGGGTGAGGCTACCGTTGGCGCCCAGGAGGATCAGTTGTCCACTTTTCTCGGTAACCAGAAAACGACCCCCGTCTATGGGCGCAATAGACCAAGGTTTATCAAGCCCTGAGGCAAGTTGGGTAACTTCATAGGCTTGCACTGAGAGAGCCAGTGCGCCCCCTAGCATAATTAAGAACATTTGCATGGGCCGTATGATCGAATCACGCATGGCGCTGTCCTTTTTATTTGAGCCCAAAAGATTACGCGAGCGTAGCACGACTGGATGCTGGACAATGCGGGCCCCGTCACGATGATACAACCGGATCGAGGATGGAGATCACAGTGATCAGAGTTATTTTTGGCTACGCGATAGGGATATTGNTTTCCTTTGTACTGGCTTCTATAGCGGGTACGCAGGTCGTTCTGGCATCGGTCCAAGCGATGGGGCTTGAGGTGAGCTGGGCTGCCAGAATTGAGGTTTCGCGCGCGGATTTACTGGGTCTGAGTGCCACTTTACTGCCCATAATGGCACTCGCTCTAGCGGCCGGATGGGGTCTCTATGATGGGGTGATATCTCACATGCGCTCAGACCGCGTTACCCATGCCTACGCTTTGATCGGTGCTGGCTGTATACTCGCTTTGCACCCTTTACTGGCCCTCATTCTAGGTGTGGATGTCTTTGCCCCGACGAGATCTTTGGGTGGTCTTCTGGCGCAGGGGATCGCCGGTNCNGCAGGAGGGTGGTGCAACGGCTACATCAGGTCCCGGTCGAGCAAGTAGGTTGGTTTCCATAGGCTGCAATGGTTACGACGTGCGCGGCCGTCACAGTAACGCGGAGCGCACTCAGAATCTGCCCATTTGTGCGACTTATGGTCCTCTGGAGCTTAATTGATTCCCAGACAGGTTATCTTTTTCGTATTAACGTTATTGCTACTCATGGGCCTTATCACTGCGCTGGTGGATTGCCTTTTACGGTAGCGCCTGACACCTCACTGCGGTGGAAATGGCGGTGCTTCAGGTTTTTCTAAAAGTTCAGAAATCGAAACGAATCCCTATTAAAGGCCCGTGTTCTTTCATATCGAATTTGAATCGATCACTACCGTCTCCGTCATCATAATCAAAGTCCAGATAACGATAGCCCACCGACAGGCTCGCCCAGTGATTAAAGCGATAGTTCATAGCACNACTGAGTACGAGAACAAGATCTGATCCAACACCAAAGCCTCCGACTTGTGCGGAGCCTGAGAATTCCCATCGGGAGCCCACGGGCGTCTCGAATAATACGCCAACAATGGGGTCCACCCAGTCCTCACCGATGCTGGCGAGGCGTGTAGTTTGTGGGCCAGTAAGGGCGATATCGGTAGAGATGTCGTTATACAGCGCGCCACCCATGAACTGTACGGAGTCATTGAGACGCCAGGTAACCGAAGCGATGGCCATCGTTTGTTCCAGTTCCAGCTCACCAGACAGCATGCCTCGTGGTCCTTCGGCGTCCATTTTTAAATCCATGTAAACGGTGTCGAGAAGGACACCCCAGCGCTCTCCTTCCCCGCGATACATGCCCAGAAAGCCTTTATCAATCGAGTCAAAGACATCGCTGATGCCCAAGTCGACTTCCGCTTCGAGATCGCCCGCGCCAGCCGTACCAGTCAGCGACGGACCCAGTATGTAGAGCAGGCCCTGATTTGACCAACCCGACTCCGATTGTGCCAGCGTCATGGATGGGTTGAGGGCGAATAAGAAGCAGGTTGTCAGTAATCTTTTCGAAAGCCTTCTGATCAATAAAGGAAGTGCCTCATACATAGTCGATGGACTCAGGTTGCAGAATTTGCGTTAGGGTAAGGCACGAGATGCAGTACCGAAAGTGCATAAGATGACAGCCGCGCCAATCGGCTTTCACGACCCGGTCCATCCTCTCACCAGTGGCTTGGCAGTTCATTGCGTTATTCGGCCAAGAAAATGTTGTATCCATAAAAATCACTGCGCTGTGTGTGCCTGTCGAGCCTCAACGGGACAATAGGCGATATCATTGTCGTTTGTTGCACGGTGTTGCCGCAAACGGACCACGCCTAAGCCAAATGCAGATCGGGTCGTGATGTTTAAAAAATTGACAACACCGCTTTCAGTAATGGGTCCATTTCTGCTTGCGACTCATCCAATGTCAGGCCGAGACGCACAATAACGAGTTCCTGCTCTGGCATTACCACAACGAATTGCCCCGAGTTGCCCCCCGCATAGAAGGTGCTCTCGGGTGCGTTAGGGAAACGACGATGCCCGGTATTTAGCCAAAACCCCAGACCATAAATCTCACCATTATTAGCGGCGCCTGGTTTCACCGCTTTTCTTTGCCATGCCTGACTGATCAGCGCGCTTCGACCGTGCCAGGCGTCCAACCAGAGTTGTCCCATAAGGGCCCAATCACGGGCGGTAAGATAGGCATAGCTTGAGCCTACCTGTACTCCGCTGGCATCAGGCTCTAATACCATTTTGTGTAGGCTCAGCGGTGCAACAAAATGTTGGGCTAGCCAATCGGTATACAGCTCGCTACCAAGGGATTGTTGCCACATCATTGCTGCTGTATTGATGTCACCACTTGAATAGGAAAACTCCCTGCCGGGCTCGTTTATATGGCCGGTCAACGGGGCCGAATATCCCATGGCCCCATGTTGATATAGCATGGCGGTGACATCATCCCCCGGGAAGTAGCGCTCGGAAAAATCGAATCCACTTGACATGGAGAGCAGATGCTCGAGTGACAAGTTCGGGGCGATCTGATTCAATTTTTTCTCGCTAAAACCCTCTCTCTGTAGCATCTCCCGCACAGAGTCATCCAAACTCAACTGACCCGCATCGACTTGGTATCCAATAAAAGTCGCCATCAGGCTTTTATTCATTGACCAACCTTGCATTGGGTGTGTGGCTGCGACTGGAGCTTGGTAGCGCTCGGCGACTAACTTTCCCCGATGCATCACAATGACAGCCAGCGTATTCCGGCCCCCATGGGCAGGCTCTGCAAAAGCATCGTTAATGGCAGCAGTGAGTGGTGACGTGACTCCGGCAGATAGAAATGCGCTCTGGTGTTCCTCAGTTNTCTCGGGTTCGCCGATCTTGGNTGTTGGCAGGGCGCTGGCGTCATATTGTGACAACGTATCTGCCTGTTGCATTGGGGATTGCCCCTCTAGGGTTCCGTCATCAGTCAGCGTGCAGCCAAAGTTCGGCCTGAACNGAGCAATCATGCTTTGACCCAACATGGATGCTGAAACATGGCGCTCGGTCATGTCTATGTCGTAATCAAGGAACAGGGGCATCGGGCCCACGGTAGCAAGCCGCGGGGTTACATCGGTATCCATAATAAAGCGCGCTGGCAATTGCGCTACAAAAACGCCCGAGCATAGCTGCTTAGCGGCATATCCTGCGCCGATCGCGCCGGCATCCGCGAGGAAAGAGAAGGCGCGCATCACGATAGCAAGGGTAAGGACGCCGACAACCAACAATGCGGCTCTTACAGTGTGTTTTGCGGCAGAGGGGGCAGCGGCCATAGTTCGAAGTGATAAATCGACTTTGCAAGAGAATAAATCAGTTTCCTCTTTTTATGTCGAAAAAAAGGATGGTAGCAGAGCGAATGAGCATCACCTGAGCGTAGACCCTCGTGATACAACTATGAGCGGCCATTTCCTCCACACAATAACAAAGAGATTTTCACTCGAGTCGCCCCTCCCAGATCGAGGAGCTGTTTTCGCCACAGAGCCGTGTCATAAAACTGCAATATCAGTGTCATAGAAATGTAAAAAATCGGTCACGAAACTGACACCTTATCGCCACATACTGGCCACCACATTGCAGTGCTGCATTCAAGAGCTGATCGGAGTTGTAACCATGCGCCATCTGTTATCACACTTGCGCTATTCGCTGCCATTGGGAGCGCTGTGCAGTTCTCTAGCCATCTCCGCCTCGGCGACCGACAAGGCCTTGCTCGACATTCTTTTTGGAAATGGGCTGATTACAGACGCTCAATATGAGCAACTATTGCAGCAGGAAGAAGTGACGACCGCGGAGGTACTCTCTAGTGTGACGCTCGCGCCCGTGCAACCGGCTCCGGCAGCAACGGAGGTCCGTGAGGAGGAATTTGCTTCAGCGGTGGCGCTGGATGGCAACGTTCAGCGCGCCATTGATGACGCCGTTGCCAGTGCGGTCGAAGCTGAGTCACCGGTTCTTGCAAGTTATGGCTCAAAGGGCTTTCGATTCGAAACGAGAGACGGTAACTGGCAAACCAATCTGCAGTGGAGAGCGCAGCTTCGCTATAGCAATCCCTACGGATCTGACCCTCGGCAAATGGCGAATTATGAGGACTCAAGCGGATCCAGCTTTGAGCAGCGTCGACTTAGGATGAAGATCGGCGGTCATGGCTTTAAGCCCTGGATCAAATACTATTTTGAGGTAGACCTGCAGCCGGCGCGTGATGTCGATGCCGATGCGGTTTCGTCCGGTGCCAGAGTGATCGATTGGCGTATTGACCTCGCCAAGTGGGATTGGGGTGGTATTCGCATGGGGCAGTGGAAGGTCGATTTAAACCGAGAGCGGGTGGATTCCTCGGGCAGGCAGCAGTTCGTCGAGCGTTCTATAGTCAACCGCATTTTCACGATGGACCGTCAGGTAGGTGTTCAGCTAAGGGGCAGACTGTTTGAAGGCACGATGGCCGATATGCGCTACTACGCAGGTGTTTTTAATGGCGAAGGCCGTGGTGTCAAGAATAACTCTACTGATCACCTTTATATGGGGCGCTTGCAGTGGAATTTCCTGGGTCGAGATCTCCCTTGGAAGCAGACTGATGTTGAGTACACCGATAAGCCGACCGGCTCTTTTGCAGTCGCTGGCTTCACCAATACGGGCCCCTGCACAAGATGGTCCTCTTCCGGTTGCGGTAATTTAGATGGATTCTCCAAGCCTGTTTTTGCCGAGGAAGACCAGTTCAAGATCGAACAAGCAGTGCAAGAATTTGCTTTCAAATATCGTGGGCTCTCCATTCAGCAGGAATGGCACCGCAAATTTGTGACCGACCGCGTTATGGGAACCGAGAGCGATCTAACGGGTTTTTACCTGCAGTCGGGCTATTTTTTCCACAATCTGATTGATGCCTTCCCGGCGCCCCTCGAGCTTGCAGCGAGGTACGCCTACGTAAGCGAGCCTAATAAGTCTGTGCGGTCGCTTTACAACGAGCGAGAGGAGTTCACTTTGGGTGCGAACTGGTTCTTCTCGGGTCACAGCAATAAGATCACGGTCGATTTTTCACATCTGACTTTGGACGACGAGTTGCTCGGTTCGAATTACTCGGATAATCGCTTCAGGATCCAGTGGGATGTGTCATTTTGATCGAGAAATCTGCACTTGCGGTGGCCGCTTACAGACTGGGTTTACAAAGTGCTCGCTTTTCACATGATTGTCATAATTTTTCGATAAGTTAGAAAAGTCTGAATAAAGAGGTTACATCATGGACATACTAGCGTCGCACGGCTTTATCTTGCTGACTCTTGCCTGTGTTTTTGGCCTGTTCATGGCCTGGGGTATTGGCGCAAACGATGTCGCAAATGCGATGGGGACCTCGGTGGGCTCACGCGCTTTGACTCTGAAGCAGGCTATTTTGGTCGCCGCAGTGTTTGAGTTTGCAGGCGCCTATCTGGCGGGCGGTGAGGTGACCTCGACCATTCGTAAGGGAATTATTGACCCTGAGGTATTGGCGGATTCTCCTGAGTTGTTGGTGTTTGGGATGTTATCTGCATTGCTTGCTGCCGCAACCTGGTTGCTGATTGCCAGCATCCGTGGATGGCCTGTATCGACCACCCACTCTATCGTGGGAGCCATCGTTGGGTTTGCTGCTGTAGGTATTTCGGTGGAGGCGGTCGCGTGGGGAAAGGTAGGGACTATTGCTGCAAGTTGGGTGGTTTCCCCTTTACTGGCGGGATCCATGTCCTTTGCACTCTTTATTTCTGTCAAGAATCTGATTCTCGATCACGAAAATACTTTTGAACGGGCACGAAAATATGTGCCCGTTTACATGTGGATGGTTGGCTTCATGATCAGCATGGTGACGCTGCTGAAGGGCCTGAAGCATATCGGTATTGATGTCGATCTGGGCATGGGGTCCAAGTTCACGAATGCGATGGTAGTTTCCGCTGCGATAGGTCTCGTATTGGCTTTCATTGGTTCTTTGTTGTTGCGCCGCATCAAGGTCGATGGCGATATCAACAGTGTCGAGAACGTCGAGAAGGTGTTCGGAATTCTGATGATTTTTACCGCTTGTGGTATGGCCTTTGCGCATGGCTCAAACGACGTAGCCAACGCGGTAGGACCCGTGGCGGCGGTGGTGAGTACGGTCCAATCGGGAGGCGTGATTGGTGCAAAGTCGGTCATGCCGTGGTGGGTACTGGGCATTGGAGCGGCCGGTATTGTCGTGGGCCTTGCTACATACGGCTGGCGAGTTATCCAGACCATTGGTAGGAAAATCACTGAACTCACACCCAGTCGCGGTTTCGCCGCGGAGTTGGCCGCTGCCTCAACTGTGGTGTTAGCGTCTGCAACCGGGCTGCCTATTTCTACAACCCACACCCTTGTAGGTGCCGTACTGGGGGTGGGCCTCGCACGCGGCGTGGAAGCACTTCATTTGCCAACGGTGGGCGCTATCATTACGTCCTGGATTGTAACGTTGCCGGCAGGCGCGGGATTGGCGGTGATATTTTTCTATGTGTTGTCCGCTATATTCGGCTAGTGCTTAATTAATAGTGCCGGCCGTGTGAACGCTTAGCGAGTGGCGTCCGGTNTTAAACTAACAGGTGAAAGGAAAGATGAAATGGCTGTCAAACCCGCTTTGTCCGACGTACTCAGTAGTTCGCCGTTATCCATCATGGAGCGGCACGCCGAAGCCTGTCTTGATTGTGTGACACGACTCGACTCTTACTTTGAGGCAGCCCAAGGCGGCAATTGGGCGAAAGCAGAGAAGTTGCAGCTGGAAATAAGCCGTCTAGAAGGTATCGCGGATGACATTAAAATGGATGTCCGCCGAAATTTGCCCAGAGGTCTCTGGATGTCGGTGTCTCGCGCTGATCTTCTCGAACTGGTTCGCGTGCAGGATAAAATGGCCAACGAGACCAAAGACATTGCGGGGCTGTCGTTGGGCCGGCAATTGGTGTTTCCGGAGAAATTGGAGAAGTCATTATTNAAATTCATCGCTACAGTGACTGAAGCCGCTGAGAAAGCGGTTGAAGTAGTATCCGCAACGAGAGAGTTATCCAGAACCGCCTTTGGTGCGCGTCAGGCTAAGGCGATCATCACCAAGTGTTTGCTGGTAGAAAAAACTGAACGTCGCTCAGACGACCTGCAATCGAAGCTCAGAGCAAAATTGCGCAAGCATGAGGAGGAGATCTCTCCTGTCGACGCCATTTTCCTGTACCAGTTACTGTCGAACATTGGCGAGATTGCAGATCACGCCGAAAAAGTCTCACACCGGGCGCAAATCATCGCTGCTAGCTGATGACTCACAGCGCTTCAAATTGAAGACCGACTTTCCGATAGCCGTGAGAGGCAAAACTGGGGAGGTGCGTAAGATCACTCGCCCTCCCATCGAGCGTGATATTCCCGAGTCGCGAGAGTAGTTCCTCAAAGGCGATCCGCGCTTCAATCCGCGCCAACTCAGCTCCAGCACAAAAGTGAGGTCCAAAGCCGAATCCCATATGGGGTTTGGTCATGGGGCGGTCGATGTTGAATTGTTCGGGATTTAGGAAGACCGCAGGATCCCAGTTGGCNCCTGCCCACATGGGTATCACCATATCGCCTTTTTTTACGCCCACCCCCTCGAGCTCATCATCGCGCGTGACGCGTCTAAAGGTGCACTGAATCGGAGGGTCCCAGCGTAGCGCCTCCTCGACCATTGCTGGAATATCAGTAGGGTTGTTGCGTAACCGCGTCATTAAAGTGTGATCGTTCAGGAGCACCAGCATCGCGTTGCCAATAAGATTGGTGGTGGTCTCGTGACCGGCCAGCAAAATTTGATCGATGATGGGTAAGAGTTCTTCCGTTGTCAGAGGAGGCTCTCCGTCGACCTCCGTGTTAACCATGATGCTCAGAAGGTCGTCGGTGGGGTGGCGACGACGTTCCTCGATCCGTGGCACAAAGTACTCATGTAGCTCTACCACCGCACGCGCTACGTCGCGACGGCGCGCGTGGCTGAGCATATCGATATTGCCCGAGATCATCAGGTCGCCCCATTCTTTAAACGTCCAGATATCTTTTCGGTCAACCCCGAGGATGTCGGCAATAACCGTCACCGGTAAGGGAACGGCAAATTCGGGAATAAAATCGACGGTCCCCCGATCGATGAATGCATCGATGAGCGTCGTTGTGACGTCGCGAATTTGGGGTTCAAGCGCGCGCACGCTGCGAGGGCTCAACGCTTTGCTGATTAACTTGCGATGACGCGTGTGTGCTGGAGGATCCGCGGTGAACAGTGCATTGACGATGGGGTGTGCTCTGGAGAGAATTTCCTCGACATCGTCCTGCACAGGCTCAGGGTTGATACCCATATGTCGGGGGCCGCGTCCATCCTCGGTAATGCTGGAGGAGTAAACCGCGGTATTCTTTGCCACCGCCGCCAGCGTTTCGTATCCCGCTACCACTGTTCCAATATTCGGATCGACGGCAACTCCTCTTCGCTGATGGAGTCGTCCATACATTTTATAGGGGCACTCAATGTGGGAGGTCTCTGATAAGTTGACTTCCGGTGTGAGGTCATCGGCCATAGTGCGCTTCGTCAATCGGCAATGGATGAAGGGCGAGTATAAATAGAAAAGCGCCACTAAATCTGCCAGTCTCGACGTGGACGTTGCAGCGTTGTCGGGAAGTCAACCTGAAGCGTCGCGGGCCTTGAGAGTAATCGACCGTAAAAAAAGGAGAAGAAATGAGCATAAAAGCAGTAATCAAAACCACTTTGACAATGTGGGCAGCGGTCTGTGCATCCGCTGCAGTGTCGCAGGATGTGCCCGTTATTTCGGTTATCAATGTTAAAACAACCGATCCGCAGGGTTACGCGCAGTATCTAGCGGATAACCCTCAAATTATGTCCTCGTTGGGCGCTCAAGCAGGTGGGACTTGTCTCACGGTAAGCGGACACCGCTATCCCAACCAAGCGTTTGCCTGGACCATCTTTCCTAACGCCGCGACGGCGTTTAGAGCGGCTAGGATGTACTCTCTGGCCCCCGCTAACCCCGAGCTGGACGCGTTAAGACAAAATGTCTCTTCAGAGTTCTACGCCATCTTGAAGCCGTTCACCAAGCCCTCAGGTTGGGAGCGACGTTTTCAGATGGTGATCAATGACGTGCCGGGATTTATTAAGGCGGCTACCGCCTTGGAGAAATCGATGCAGGATGCAGGGCACCCAGTCGAGATTGGAATTTTTATGCCAATGGGCGCGGGAAAAACCAAAGCTGGACTCATCGATATTCGCATCTTTGCAGTAGAGCCCGAGATTGGCGGCGCGCTTGCGCAACATGTGTTGAGCGGTCAGCACGACCGGGCTGCGATGGGTAATATGCAATCCTTTATAGAGTCAGTAGAGCTCGACACCTTCGAAGATTGTAAGCAGGTCTTCACAGCGGAGTGACGCACTCGTTTAGGAGAGCTCGGCCCCCGAGCTCTCCTTTGCAGCGCTATCGCCCTTTACCGGAACAATAATCTCGTTGCGCCGCAGAAACGGCAGGGTCCACGGTGGGTTGTATTGATTCAGCGTCGGTTCACCGGCGATCTCGATGCCCTCACTGATCAAAAAACCTCTTAGCTTTTGCCAATGCTCGTCGGCTTTTTCGGCAGTCGCCCAGCCACTGAAGCGAATCACGGCAGCGGTATAGGCAGGCGCCTGTCTGAACGCGACGCGCTTGTCGTTGGGTTCGGGTAAAGCATCAAAAGCGTATTCTGAAGGCATCATAAACGCCATTTCGGCAGGTCCGCTCATGGTTTGCTGCACGGGGGCGGTCATCGCAATTTCCTGCTCGCGCGCATTGCCTCCGAATATATATCCTGCCAGCACTCTAAATCCGTCGTTCTCNCGNTCGGCCATTTCCGTCACCGCCATGACACGGGGCGCATAGTCACGAATCTCGATTTTTTCCTGTTCCCAACTTTGCTGCACTGTAAACGTGGGCTCTTCTATGCCGTGAGCGGTCATCGCGGCACACAAGATTGATAACATCCAAACAATTTTTGCTCCAAATACACTGCCTTTTCGACATCGCTGCATGGTTTTAAAGCCTTTTTCGGTAGAGCAGGTGAATACGTCTTCGACGCATACCGGATCAACTTTCCACGGCGATTGCTTCGATCTCGATCATCAGCTCGGGAAGCGCCAGCGACTTCACTTCAACAATCGTATCGGCAGGATAAGGATCAGAAAACCATTCCCCCCGGAGCGCCACAATCTTTTCAAAGTGCGACATATCGGTGAGGTAAATGGTCACCTTGATGACGTTTGAGAGATCGGACCCCCCAGCCTCTAAGGTACGCTGCAGGGATTCAAAAGTGGCTTTTGCCTGCGCGTCGAAATCGCCAATGCCGACCAGCTCGCCCGATTCATTGATGGCGGCGTGACCCGACAAATACAAAACGCCATTGGCTTTGAAGCCAGGTGAGATTCGATACGGCGCCAGTGGATCGGGGTCAAGCTGAATAGGTTCGGGTCTCACGACGGCCGCGCCAGTACAGCGGTGGGTGTCGATGATGCCATGGTCCATTCCTCCTCTGTCATTTCCGACTCTATCGCCGCAAAGAGTGGTGTCGAGAGGTACCGCTCTCCGGTATCGGGGAGCGTGCATAGAATGACCGATCCAGCAGGCGCGCGCTCTGCTGCGTTGAGTGCGGCAGCAAAAGTCCCGCCACAGGAAACGCCACAGAAGATCCCCTCTTTTTGCGCCAGCGCTTGCGCAGTGGTGAAAGAGATGTCAGCGGATACGGGGATGACCTCATCGATGTACCCTTTATCGATCGCCTCCTGTGCCACCAACGGTATGAAGTCAGGCGTCCAGCCTTGAATCATATGGGGCGCCCAGGCAGGGTGACTGCCACCCGCCGAGCCATCTGCGTTACGGTCCTGTGCGCGTCCATCCGAGAGGAGTGCCGCGCCGTCGGGTTCAGTGGCAATGATTTTGGTATTGGGGCGCTCGGCCCTCAAAACTCGCGCCACACCGGTCAGCGTGCCGCCGGTACCATAGCCAGAGACAAAGTAATCGAGCTTCTCGCCNTCAAAGGCATCCACGATTTCCCTTGCAGTGGTGCGCTCATGCACATCAGCGTTTGCGGGATTCTCAAACTGACGCGCCATGAACCACCCATTGGCCTCCGCCAGTTCCCGGCATTTGGTAACCATACCCATACCTTTATCTTCCTTGGGCGTCAGGATGACTTTGGCACCGAGAAAGCGCATCAGCTTCCGACGCTCAACGGAGAAGGTCTCAACCATTACCGAAACAAAAGGGTACCCCCGGGCGGCGCAGACCATTGCAAGTCCGATACCAGTATTTCCAGAGGTGGCTTCAATCACCGTTTGACCGGGCTTCAGCTCTCCCGATTGCTCNGCGGCATCGATGATCCCCATGGCGAGCCGGTCCTTCACTGAGCCGAGAGGATTAAAAGCCTCGATCTTCACCCACATGGTTACGTGGTCAGGAGCGAGTTGGTTAATTCTGACGATAGGCGTATCGCCTACGGTTTCGACGATGTTATTGAATTTGCCGCGCATCATTATCCTCCGGCCTGGTGTGTTCTCTTTTTTTTTGCTGAGTAATCGTTAATTGGTATGGACTGACCTAGAAAAAATCGTAAAGCAGCAAGATACCCNTATGTTGCAAGGCACACACCTCTCCCGACGTTTTGATTGCCTCTGCGATTGAGGTTACGTCCACGTTGTCTGCCGGTCATTCTATGTCACGCACTGCAGTTTGCTTCAGGCTGTTGATATCAAATATGGGTATGAACACAGCACGCACCTTGATGGCGTCGACCGCAAAATCCTGAAATCGCATTTCATTAAATTGTCCCAGAGCCACGGTACCATGGTGCGGTGAATTATCTAGGCGTCATTTTGCATTGGGCGCACCATCTGAATTGCGATGCGGCCCCATTTGCTGCTCGGGCAGCGGTCGACCACCATCGCCGCTGAGTTGCGCCGTGAAAAGTCGGAACTCCTCGCTGCCGGTAGTACGTTGATTAATCCACTGCACATGGCCTTGGGCTCCGGCCCGTAATTTTATGCCCCAGAGGCCTTTTATCGCATTGGGTAATTGAGAGTAGCGCATATCAACAATCAGAGACGGATCCTTCCCATCGACAGCAAGCCAATCATCGGAAAACCACCTGAATCGCGCGATATCGCCTGCCTGCTGACTGTCCGGATCGAGCCATGGAAAGTCCTTGGGGACATCTAACTTAGGTGTTGATTCCCCGGGGAAGTAGGTGGATGTGATACCCGCCCTTATAGCATCGACATAATACCGCTCGTCATACTCATAGATGGCCTTCCACAGGAGTAGATTCGCAAAGCCTGGTTTCACTTCCAGTCGGATGGGGTCATGACCGCGGCTGATGACCAATTTCTCAGCCGCATCAAGCGCCCGGTGATTTTGCACCACACCGACACTCAAATAGAGGGTGGCCCAGCAGAGTCCCCCCAGCGCAAGGTAGGCATGTCGGCGGATCGCCGCAGCAATGACCAGGCCGGCCAGTGGTAGCGTAAATAGAGGATCGATGACAGAAACGTTGTGCCAGGCGAAGCGAGCATCGGTCAGCGGCCACAGCAATTGGGTGCCGTAAGTCGTGCAGGCATCCAGCAAACCATGGGTGCCATAGCCCAGCATGGCCAGCCACCACACTGCACGAAAAGACAAGGCGTTTTTGGCGAGGGGGTAAAAAACCACCGCGCAAATCAATGCCCCAATCGGAATGAAAAATAGCGAGTGAGTAAACTGTCTATGGTATTCAAGAAAAAGTAGCGGATCCTGATCGGATCGAATGAAAACATCCAAATCCGGCGCCATTCCGGCAAGCGCGCCGATCCATAAAGCGTGACGAATATTAGCGCCGGAACTGCCCGATTGACTCGCGGCTGCGCCAATGGCTGCTTGACTCAATGGATCCATTTGCGCCTCGAGGATGAGATGAGATTTTTAAAGTTGGCTAAGACTAGAGCGGACGTGCGCACCTTATCAAATACAGCGACTCAGACCCACCGGTCACCATTAATGGACCTGATGGCCTTGTTGCGAGGTGCGGCGTGTAGGCGGTGCTGTTTGAGGCTAATTCGCGCCATAATGAAACCGAACGACATGCAGTATGGCGAACGCGTCAGGGGGACAGTCAAGTGAGATTGAAACAAGCGAGAGTGCCGCCATTGCCAGAAGCGGATATTTCCCCGGAGTTGTTGGCACTGCTCGGACCGCGTTTCAAGGCCATGCCGGTGCTCAATATTTTCCGCACCCTGGCGCGAGCGCCCAAAGCGTTTAAACGGTTTATGGCCTGGGGTGGATATGTGCTATCTGACGCCAACAGCTTGAGTGCAAGGGACAGGGAACTAGTGATCCTGCGCACTGGTTTCAACTGGAGGTCAGGTTATGAGTGGGCACAACACGTTCGCATCGGTCTGGATAGTGGCCTGACCGAGGCAGAGATTAGCCGAATCAAGGAAGGGTCTGTGGCGTCGGGTTGGACCGATCATGATCGCGCATTGCTCCAAGCGACGGATGAGCTCACGCGGGATGCTTTTATCGCAGATACGACCTGGCAAGCGTTGAGTGATCTTTCAGAGAAGCAGCGAATGGATCTGGTAATGACCGTGTCGCAATACACTCAGGTATCCATGATGTTGAACACTTTTGGTGTGCAGCTGGATGAAGATTTGGTGCTCGATCCTGATCTTTGCGAAGGGGAGGCGGTTCTATGAGCCTGGGTCTGTCACGCCAATAAGTCTTCATTACGTCTCTCAGACCCCTCACATTGAAAAATCCGCCAGTAGGCGTTTCAATAGAACGATCAACTAATAGCGAATGAAGATATGGTGCCTTTTAAGATCAGAGCAACGAGTTTACTGATTCTTCTCAGCAGTGCCCCCGTGCTCCTAGCAGACCCGATCCCAACTGATTGCAATGTGGCCCGAGACCGGGCCAAGAGTAAATACGGCGCGCTACGACACTACTTTGACACCTTCAACCGCTGCATTTCCGGGGCCAATGAAGATCTGGGTCAGTGTCGAGCTGAGCTCAACGACCAGCAATCGGCTTTGGGTGATTTTATTTTTGCGCAACGTGTTGCTCAGGACGTCTGCGGTGCCGCAGGCCAATCGGGTGATTTAGTGCAGTAGAACCCCACTCGGGGGGTGCAGCAGTGGCCGGATTTCACCGCGTGTCAGATGCTGCCACCACTTTGAAACGGGTTTGGCGCCGGGTTGACGCCTTTACAGGTTGTTCCTCTGCCGCGTTGACTCGCAGGCTCAATCAATGAGCGTCAGCACGTTTTCAGGGGGTCGCCCCAGAGTAGCTCGACCCTGGTGAATGACCACGGGGCGCTCAATCAGAATCGGGTACTGACTCATGGCGTCGAATACGGCCGCATCGTCGCTTTCCTTAGTGAGCTCCAGCTCCTTGAAGATTTTTTCACCCCGTCGGAGTAGTTCCCAGGGTCGGATACCCAGTTGCTCTACGACGGATCTTATTTCAGCCGATGAGGGTGCATCTTCAAGGTACAGCCGCACGGTTGCCTCGATATGATGCGACTCCAATAGCGCCAGTGTGAGACGAGATTTGGAGCACCTCGGGTTATGCCAGATGGTCGTTGTCATGGGATGGTTCCGTAAAAATTGAAAGTATGACTCGCTTGGCAGACACTTGCGAGAGACAGGCACCTGAGCATGCGTGATGAGCGTTGAACAGTCCGTGGAACATCTTGTTTTTGAGCGCGGCGATCTCAGGTTTTCGGCACTGGCAATCGGTGAAGGGCCCGTGGTGCTGTGCCTCCATGGGTTCCCCGACGACTTGCATTCCTTTCGCTATCAGTTACCTGTGCTTGCTAAGGCAGGGTATCGTGCCATTTCGTTGGCGCTGCGAGGTTATGAACCCGCATCAATTCCTGATAGTGGGGATTACACGGTAGAGTCGATCGCGACCGATATTATTGCGGTAGTGGATCAGCTGGGGTCTGACCCAGTGCACCTTATCGGACACGATTGGGGGGCGGCAGTCGCCTATACCGCAGCTGCCGCGGCGCCCGAGCGCTTCGAGAGCCTGATTACAATGGCGGTCCCGCACCCGGGGCGTTTCGCGCGCGAAGGTCTGCGCATTTTCAAGCAGTTAAGAAATTCATGGTACATGGGCTTTTTCAATGTACCCCAGATCTCCGATTGGGTTGTGTGTAGACGTGACTATGCGTTTATCCGCAGGCTATGGCGCGACTGGAGCCCCGGATGGGCGCCGGAAGCCCATGTGCTCGAGAGGGTGATCGACAGCTTGTCGCAGCCCGGTGTTCTATCCGCCGCTTTGGGGTATTACCGCGCTGCACTCTCTTTAAAGGCACTGACGATCGCTGCTGAAGAAGCGTATTACCCGGTGCCGGTGCCCCTGCTTGCGTTGACCGGTGAACAGGATGGCTGCATTGACTCGGCAGTATTTGAACGTCTCATGAAGCGAGAGGACTTTCCCCGAGGCCTCAAACTGGAGCGAATCGCAGGGGCGGGACATTTTTTACATCAGGAGCAGCCCGATGTGGTGAACCGACTGATACTCCGATGGATGGAGAATCGTCATGCGATGTTGGATTGATATGGGGAAGTGGATCAGTACCGTAGTAAGTATCAACTTTAATCTCATTTGCCATCGCTCCTCGACAGGTTGTGGGCGAGCGTGCCGTGTCTATGCTCGGCAGAGTTTTGACGAAGATGCCTCGATCCGGATGTCTCGGGGCTTTGTTAGCGGCGGGTAAGAACCGCATTATTGAAAGAGGAGTTCTGATAATCATGCACTACGGATTTATTGGTTTAGGAAATCTGGGCGCCAAATTGGCGCAGCGCCTGATCGAGGCAAATTTTGAGTTGACCGTCTTTGATCTTGATGAATCTCAGATGGATCTTATGGCGTCGAAAGGAGCACATCGAGCCGGCAGTGCAGCGAGTTTGGCGGGCGCGGTGGATCATGTGATCACCTGTCTGCCTTCTCCAGAGATCTCGAGTGCGGTCCTGAACGAGATTTTGCGAAGTATGCGACCTGGTGCAAGTCTCATTGAGATGTCGACCATCAGCCGCGAGGACGCCTTGCGATTTGCAGGCATGGCCGATTCGGCAGGCGTCGAGTTCCTTGAGCTGCCCGTGACTGGCGGGGTTCATCTGGCTGCCAGAGGTGAACTGACGCTCCTAGCGGGTGGGTCGGAAGCCTTGCTGGATATTCATCGACCCGCCTTTGAGGAGATGGGGAATGCCCTGTTCCACATGGGTCCTGTTGGTGCCGCGTCACTAATAAAAGTCATCACAAATATGCTGGCTTTTGTTCACCTTCAGGCTTGTGGTGAGGCGCTCATGCTGGCGGCTCGCGGCGGACTGGATCTCGGTGACAGTTGGCGCGCAATTGCGGCCTCCTCTGGCACCTCGTTTGTGCACGAAACTGAGGGGCAGCTCATCTTAAATGGGAGTTACGATATTGGATTCACCATGGATTTAGCACTTAAGGACCTAGGGTTTGCCAAAACGTTTGGGGAAGCTTTGAATGTTCCGCTCGATTTAGCTGGCGCGACGCTGGCACGGTTCAATGAGGCGAAAGCCGCTTATGGCGGCGCCGCACAATCGCCGATGATTGTTAAGTTGTTGGAGGATGCGCTCGACACGCCACTGCGTGCCTCGGGGTTTCCGGCCTCGCTTACCTAGTGCGTGACCAGGTTTTTTTGTGGTTCGAGTGCTTGTAATGCGCGTTATTATGATCAGTCATCTAAACCTTCTGATGTAAAAAGCGATCGCCTATGAGTGCTAAATTGATCAAAGTTGTGGTGTTCATCTTGTGTTTCGCCACACCGGCGTTATCGCTTGGCGCTCCGTACCGTATTACCGTGCTGGCAACAAATATTGCTGATTACGGCGGATTGGGAGAGTGGAGCTTTTCAGCTCTTTTCCAGAGTGAGCAGGACGCGGTGTTATTTGATACGGGCTTCAAACAAGACACGGTACTCCACAACGTGCTGCATCTCGGAGTGGACCTTTCGCAGGTTGAGAAAGTCGTACTGAGTCATTTTCATAGCGATCATACGGGCGGTTTGTTGGTCCTTAGAGAGCATTTTCGATCGATAAATCCCGATGCCTTGAGGAAGGTTTTCGTTGCGCGAGGCTTTTTTGACCAACGCGTCACAAAAGCGGGAGTAGAGGTGGGCCCTGGTGATTTCGCGCGCGCCCAGAACTTCAAAACGGCGGCGGAGGCCTTGGGTATCAGCTTCATCGAGATTGGTGAGCCAACCGAAGTGGCGCCAAAGCTATGGTTGACAGGCCCTGTGCCTCGTATTACAGAGACCTACAATGGCCCTGCGGGACTTTTCGTCGGTTCGAAAACCGGCATGGTGCCTGACGTGATTATGGACGATCAATCTATGGGATACCTCACGGACAAAGGGTGGTTGATGACGTCTGGCTGTGGTCATGCCGGGTTGATTAATACGGGCAAAGTACTGCAAACAATAAAAGAAGCGCCAATTTACTCCATCGTAGGAGGCTTTCATCTATGGCAGGCCGACACCGCGACCCTGAATCGCACCGCGAGTTGGCTAGGAGAGCGTGGATTGGGCCTGATGATGGGGGGGCATTGCACCGGGATTGCCGCGGCAGAAACCATTGCCAGTCAGCTGCACCTGCCGCGTTCACAGATTTCTCATGCGGCGATCGGTTCGGTTATTACGCCCGATTTAAAAATTATCAGGAGTTCGGTTGAATAAACTGATAATGCTGTGGTGGGTATGGGTAGTAGTGTCAGCCTGGTTTATGGTGGTCACATCAATTCACGTATTTTAGGTATTTCCAGATGATTAACATCAGCGAGTCTATCGAAGCCTGCGCTAACCACTACGGTGGTCAGGCAGATGCCATGCGCGCTTATTTGTTGGAGGGCCAGGAGCGCTCGCTCGCATTACCTAATCGGGGGCCACTTGTCTTTACCGACACTGGTGAGCTAGCAGAAAATATTCGTACGGCGTATTCCGAGTTCGGCTTTTATATCCTCGAGGGGATCTTGGGTGAAGAGGAGCTCGACGATATCAAGGCTGACCTTGAACATATGCGATCACAATTCCCGACCGGGCCTGAGAGTCAGGTAACTGAAATGGGTGAACCTGCTCTGGGTGCAGATGCCAAGGCGCTCACTTTGGTATGGTCTAAACCACTGGGTGACCCGCTAGGTGGCACAGCGTTGGCCAACGGCCGGCACCAGGTAAAAATGTTTGAGCCGAAGGCTTCGGATGAAGCGCCGCCAGCAGCGCCCTTTATATTGCTGGGTTCCCTACAATTTTCAGAGGCCTGCTTGCGTACTTATGCACATCCACAGCTTCTGAGTGTGGCTGCATCTATTAACGGGCCCGACTTCGCACCCTTCAATGAAGCGCTGTTCATAAAGGATCCCGGCATAGGCGCGGCGGTATCTTGGCATCAAGACGGCGTCACGCATTGGGATAGCGCTGATTTCGAGGAGGATATCCATGGCTTCAACTTCATGGCGCAGGTTTACGGTAGCACTGCTGTAAATGGGGTCTGGGTGCTTCCAGGTACGCACAAGCTAGGCAAACTGAATATCAATGAACTGGTAGCAGAATCGGGGAGCGAGCGTCTCAAAGGGGCTGTCCCGATTATCTGTAACCCCGGTGATGTTGTGATTTGTAACCGCCAGCTCCTCCATGGCTCTTTCCCCAACTGCGGATTCGAGCCCCGCGTCACGGTCAATTTTGGTTTTCACAAGCGCTCATCGGTTCTCGGTGTGATGGGTGGCGGAATTCATAGTGATGCGCAGGTCTTCGACGAAATTACCGTGGCGCGCCGCTCTCGTGCGATTGGTTATGCCATCGATGCACGTGCGCAGCGATTTCCCGACGAGACGCCCTATGAGTATGCGCCTCTCTCCGCGACCGGTGTCGTTTATCAGTGGAATGCATCGGCCCGTGTTGATCTTAAGGATTACAACCTGGATGATTTGAGTATCTGAGGGATCTGCTCATTAAGCATTGCAGGGGCCGAAGAGTGATGGACGACTGGTTCTTGCGAGCGAGCCACGTTACTGCATTAGCGCCGTGAGCCATTGACTGATTAATCGTTAATGTTGGCAGCGCTTCCGATGATCTGCATCTGCTCCATCTGAACTGCTTGCACCCTGAGAACAACCTATTCGGCACACCGCATCTTCAACTTTGCTTTAGTATGGTCATCTCTCTCGATGCAGAGCACTTCAATGCAAAAGCCACTGAATCAGGCTTTCCCAGATCGCGTGGCACTGGTTGAGGGTGAGGCAAACCTCACCTACGAAGACCTGGAGCAACGTATAGGCTCAATGGCCAGTGGGCTCTTGGCGGGCAGTAGTGACCTGCAAGAAGAACGGATCGCTTTTTTGCTTCCGGCCAGCGCTGATTACGTCGTTGCTTTACATGGCGTGTGGCGAGCTGGGGGTATTGCTGTCCCCCTCAATGTGGCTGCGACAGAGTCGGAATGGGAGCACTGCCTGAGCAGCACCGGTGTGACCCGGGTGATTGCCGCAGATGAAGAGTCCGCGAGCATAAGCGCCTTATGTGATCGCTTGGCTATCTCGCTCATAATAATCAGAGATTGCGGCTCTGACCACAGAGCCTCTTTCCCCGCGCTCTCGCCGCAGCGTCGTGCCATGATTGTATTTACTAGTGGCACAACGAGTAAGCCAAAAGGAGTTGTCACCACTCATGGCAATATCGCCGCGCAGATTGCTACGTTGGTCGAGGCTTGGGAGTGGCAGCGTGAGGATGTGATCCCACTGTTTCTGCCGTTGCATCATGTGCATGGCATCATCAATGTATTGAGTTGTGCGCTGCGGGCCGGGGCTACGGTTCACCTGATGCCCAAACTTGATATCAAATGGCTTTGTGAGCAAGTAGCAAATGATGCGTATTCGCTCTTGATGGCGGTACCCACAATCTATGTGAAGTTCATTGACTATTTGCGCGATCTGCCCACCGAGGAATCGCGCTTGATCTGTGAAGGCTTTGCCAACATGCGCCTCAATATATCGGGCTCCGCCGCCTGTCCGGTGGAAGTGTTTGATGAGTGGCAACAACTGACCGGACAGGTGCTGCTGGAGCGCTACGGTATGACTGAAATTGGGATGGCGCTATCAAACCTGTATCGCGGAGAGAGGCGGGCAGGACACGTGGGACAACCCTTGCCTGGGGTGCAAATTCAATTGGTCGAGGAGTCCGGTGCCGTTGTTAGCCGAGAGGGCGTTCCAGGTGAGATTCAGGTCAAGAGTGATACGGTTTTTCTCGAATATTGGGGCAATCCCGATGCTACAACAGCGGCCTTTGTCGAGGGGTGGTTTTGCACAGGCGATATTGCTGTGGTCAAGGATGGGTTCCATCGCATCATGGGGCGCTCGTCAATCGACATCATCAAATCAGGGGGGTACAAATTGTCCGCCCTTGAGATTGAAGATAAATTGCTTGCGCATCCGGCTATCGCGGAAGTCGCGGTTGTTGGAGTAGCGGATCGAACCTGGGGTGAGGCCGTTGCCGCCGCTGTGGTGCTCAAGGCCGGTGCGACGCTCTCGCTGTCAGGACTCAAAGCTTGGTGCGAGGATAAGTTATCGGCCTATAAGACGCCTAAAAAACTCGTGGTGTTGGAGGCACTGCCGCGAAATGCGATGGGAAAAGTCGTTAAGCCGTCGCTTAAAAGCGTATTTTGAATATGCGTCTCAGCTTTTTGCGCGGCGTCAGTTCAGTTTTCAGTCGGAATGAGCAGTCGCCCTGATCGACAGCAAGCAATAGGACACTATCGACAGAAGTAGTGCGGGGAAAACCTCGTGCAGACTGTGTCTCAGATCTGCTGCGATCCAACTGATTAGAGTGGTGACGCCAACAAGCATTGATCCCAGCACCGCACTTGCCGAGCCTTTATCCCAATAAAGTCCGAAGATCACCGCGGGGAAGAAGCAGACAGCGTACAAACTGCCCGAGAAAATTGTGATCTCCACGATATCGCCCGGTGGGTTCAGCGCCAAGGCTGCCGCAGCCACCGAAAATCCAATGATCGCTGTCCTTGTCCACAGCAATTCTCTGGACGACGAGGCGAAGGGAGCAACAAGGTTTTTATACAGAGTAGAGGCGGCTACTAGTAACACGCTATCCATCGATGACATGGCTGCGGCCAGAATTGATACGATCAGAAAATCCGTCGCCCAGAGTGGGAACACAGCAGAATCATTTACCAGAGACGGAACGATCAGATCGGTATCTGTTACCTCTGGAAGTATGAGGTGGGCATAAATACCGATGGGAAATAAACAGAATAAAACGATGGCCAGACCTATTGTGGCGATCCATTTTCCTTGTCGAACCGCCTTGTCGTCTTTGAGCGAGTAAAAACGAGAAAGCTGTCGTGGATCTGCGAGTAATTTGAGCGCCCCCGACAAAGAGATCCCCAGCAATACGGCAAAGGGGATTCCCCCGTTTAATTCGAACAGAAACTGTTTTTCGGGAATGGCTCGTATCTCCCCAATGGCCAATATGCCGCCTGCAGCGCGCGTGACGAAATAAAAGATGATCACGCTCCCCAGTAACATCAGGGTGCCTTGCAAAACATCTGTTCTTACGACGGACACGAATCCTCCGACAGAGGTGTAGAGCACCACGATGATTAGGGTCAGACCAACGCCGTTTTCATACGGCACATCCAGAAACATCTGGAACAAATGCCCGGCGCCTTTAAAAATAGCCAGCAGATAAAGCAGGCTGGCGAAAACGATTACCACAGCTGACGTTTGCAGCAGCGGGTGCCTAGCTACGGGGTGTGACTCTTTGATATATCGGCTTCCCAGAAAATCTGGAATGGTCAGCGCATCCCACTCTGAGGCAAAGCGGCGCAGAGGTGGACCGATCCAACGCCACGACATCCAGCTGAACAAAACCAATAAAATGGCCATGGTGAACCAAGCCACACCATACTCGTAGGCTTTCCCAGCATGACCAATGTAGGTGTTGGTTGAGGCGAAGGTGGCAAAGAAGGAGATACCGACCACGGCGCCCCCCATCTCGCGATTGCCAACATAGTAACCGGCCATCCCTCGGCTCGCCTTGCCTCCGAGGTAAGCATTGTAGAAGAGTGCTGTGGTGTAGCCGGCTAATAGGAGTAATGCGATCCAGTGTTGTGAGTACCAGCTCATTGGGGGTTAAGGGGCTACTCTTGAGTAAAGGCGCGAGAGTATGACACAGCTGTGCCAAAACCCACTGTGACAAACGACAGCGCGCGCGACAGTTGGGAAGAGGGAGCGCGATCGATAGATAAGATTGAGCAGGCTTTCGCGCTCTAGCAAAGCTGTAACTGACGGGCCGAGGCTTTGGGCGCCCTGCCTTGCTGTTTGACAATAGCCCTTTGAAGCCCGTATTGACCTCAAATTCGTAGCCACACTGGTGTGGCTTTTTTTAAACGATACGTTCGGTAAGAGGTGGCTTGCCCCTAATCAGGGCCGCCAACCCAGATGTTGATAGATCGCGTGCCGCATTTGCTCCGGTTCACCTGTATGAAGCTCGATGGGCCATTGTCCTGGCCGGTCCACTGAATCGAAGAATGTGATGTTGGGATAATGGCCGTCACGTACTACATGAATGAGTTTGAGCAGCTTGAAGCCGTCGAGCCAAATATGGGTGTGGTGACTGCGTAACGCGGGGGTTTGAGCGGCGTTGTGTATGTGGGTAATGGCTTTTTTATAACGCCATTGCTTGAGCAGATTCAGAACGCCAGAGGCGACCGTTGGTTCAAGTTCTCGTCGAAGATCGGCCTCGGTATCGGTGTTGGGGTAATTTATCCATCGGCCGAACAATTGGAGCACGATGCCAAGCATGTTAAAGCACCTGGCGTCATAAAATAGAGGTGCGCGGGATAGGTCGGTACTCTCCAATAACGTTGCAACTGCCGGCCCTGTGCCAAAGGGCACCCTGGTTGATCGTCTTGATGTGATGGAGACCCCCGGACCTGTTGCCCTATGGATGACCCCCACCTTGGCCAGTTTATTCAGCAGATAAAAATCCTCTCCTGCACTACGCAGAGGAACCCCGCGCACCGCTGCATAGCCAACAGCGCTCATAGCAAAGCTGCTGCCCAGGGCGTGGAATGCGTAGGGGCTACCCAAAGCCGCCAGGTGCAACACGTAATGATGAAGCTTGAGTTCGTAAAGCAGCGTCGCGGCAGAAGTTGGGTCATTCTTGAGAAGATGGTGAGTAAAAGGGAGCGAAATGGCACTGGCTGTTTCGGGCCAGCATTGGCGAAAAAAACCGCTGGGCCAGCTGGCATCCGCGTCACCAGAGTAAATCCACTGCGAGGCAATGGTGCCTCGAGCGATCAATGCCAAGGCGACATCGCAGCCGACGCGACGCGCCCGTCCGACTCCTTGATTTGCTGGTGTTGTGCCTTCCAGTCGCTCCAGGTCAATACTCAAAACAGTGAGCGAGCGTGGTGAGGTATGTAACTGGTAACCCGGCTCTAGGGATTGTGTTGCCCACCTGGCTAAATAATCTTTTAGCGGTCGGTTAATGTCGGGTTTGCTCAGTGCAGGCCGATTCATGACCAGTACCACGAGGAGTGAAGTCTCTCCGTGCACGACCTCTAAGTTCGCTAGAAAATCGGCAGGTTCATCAAAGCAGGGGATTACCAGTACGTGCTGCCAACGATCGGTAAGTTCTGGACAGCCACCGGGTAGGAGGGCGTATTTTGAGAGATATTGATCAATCACACGTAGAGAGCGTTTGCTCAGTGCAGCGCTGCCCTGATGGGGAGTGACTGCATGCAGCGCGATTCCGCTGCGAGTAGTTCCTGCCATCGAGCATCTACAGACTGGGCGGGAAAGTACGCGAAGGCGAGATTGAGAAATAACTCGTAATGCCGTGCTTCGGAGCGCGCGAGTGACTGATAGAAACGCCTAACTACCCCGGCTTCAAGCTCTTTCGCGATGAGCCCGAAGCGCTCGGCCCCTCGTGCCTCAATGACAGCCCCCGTGAGCAACCGATCCAGCAGGTAGGCCTCGGAACCCTGTCTCATCCAGCTGCGAATTTCATTGACATAGGGGTCTTTTTCATCGGCGGTAAGCCGGAGCTTTCTCTCCTGAATCAGTCTTACAACCTCACGAAAGTGCATCATCTCTTCTGCAGCGAGTTCAGACATGGCCGTGACGAGTTGGTCTTTGTCTGGATAGTGGGACAACATGGAAAGTGCCATGCCAGCTGCCTTCTTCTCTGCTGCGGCGTGATCAAGCAGGAAGAGGTCAAAGTGAGCCAGCACGTGCTCAAGCCAGGCAGGCGGAGAGGGACAATGTAAAGGTGATACAGCCATGACCGCAATCTTAGAGGGAAATGTGAGCTATGTAATGTCGCGTCGTGGCGTACGAGTCGGTTGGTGCCTTTCACTATCGCCTCACAGAAGGCACAAAGTAATGGCGGCGAGTAGGTTGGCTGATGGATTATCCTCATCTTCTGAGCATGGTTTCCTGAGCATTAGGTGTTGGCAGTCTGTCATTTACACCCAGATCAACTCGTTACAGATTAAAAACCCTCAACAGCACGCATCTATCCGCTAGGGCAACCAGAGCACTAACGGTGCGTGAAGAATGTCAAGGCCGATTGGCCGCATCAGGACACGCGTGGACGCCTTTAGACTAGCTACTAACTTGGGGTTCAGCAATTCCCGATTGCGCTGACTTATCGCGAAGTCTCGCACTGCACGTTGGGAGTCAGCCAATGATTTCATGGGTCTTGTCACACAAATGTCATAAAAAATTCAACAACCCTTAAAAAAAGCGCCACAGAAATTTAACCCTCTGGCTCTACCGTATGCGTTGTCTTGCAACTGTGACCAGAGAATTCAATGGTTTGTATATCTAGAGCAATATCCTCGTTATCCCAATTTGCAGTGTTTTTGTGTGTATTTGTGGTGTTGCCCGTCGAGGCAACTGACGAACTTTTTATTCATGTGCTGTCGGCCGGCATTCCCGTTTCCGATGCTGAGGTTGTGGTCGATGGGGTACTCGAGGGGAGGACCTCTAGAGACGGTTCGTTACTTACAAGCGTTACGGGGTTGGGTTCACACACCCTTTCGATTGACACGGACCAAGGTTCTGTAAGTGCACGCTTCACTTCGGGGTCGGGTCAGCTTGTCGACGCCATCGTTAATGTTGATTTGGGCGAAGTTTTCGTGGACGTCTATTCTCAAACTGAGGGCATCAGAGATCGCAAGGCAGCAGCAGAGGGAACCCTAAATATTCGGGTTACTCAGGGTAATGTTCCTGCAACCCAGGAATCCATTTATATCGCTGGACTGGGAATGTCTTTGCAGACCGATAGTGAAGGGGAGGCGCGCGTAACTCTCGCTCGTGGCCGTTATCGAACTCAGGTTGCGGAGCAAACGGCAAATCTTCGAGTTGTGGGAGGTTTGACGCGGACAGTCAAACTCGAAATCAACGAAACCCAAGAAACAATGCAGCTCGCTACGCCCGACCTAGAGGAAGTATTTGTGGTCGCAAGCTTTGATCCTGCCGGCCTTGAGGTCAGTGAGCGCGATACCACCAACATAGTCGATACCATTGGAGTCGAACTGCTAGCGAGGTTCGCGGACTCAGATGTGGCCGCCTCAGTTGTGAGAGTGCCTGGCATCTCAGTGCAAGATGATAAATATGTTTTTATAAGAGGGCTTGGTGGGCGATATGTTTCTGCCACTCTCAATAACGCCACCATGCCCTCAACTAACCCGTCAAAACGTACGGTTCCTCTGGACCTATTCCCGTCAAATTTTGTCAGTCAACTAGACATACAGAAAACCTTTCTGACCTCAATGCCCGGCGAATCTACGGGCGGTAATCTTGTTATCAACACCAAAACCTTTCCCGACGAGCGGGTCCGGGGCATGACTATGCAGGGTGGCTACACGACAGGCCTGACGGGCGAAACGATTTTTGTAGATGCTCTCGGGGGGGATTTCGACGCTCTCGGATGGGATGACGGTAGCCGAAGCCAAGATCCGGCGCTGTCAGTGATTTCCGAGGTTCTTCAATCCGGAATAGCGATCGATAGCCAAACCGGCGAGACATTTGAACTAGACGATTTTACTGCGGGTGAGCTGCGTCGAGCAGGTGCCTTACTGATGAAAGACGGTTTCGATCCCGCTTTTGAATCGGCATCACCTAACGCCAAGTTCGGGGTCAATTTTGGAGATTTATTCCTGTTCGATGAATCCGAGCTAGGGATATACGCAGCGATGAATTACTCCAACGAATGGGGTAAGCGCGAAAATGGTGAGCGATATACCTATGAGTCTCAGGGTGAGGTTGCCGATAATTTTCTTTACCGGCAGTACACCAACACCATCGAGGCGAATGGTTTTCTTTCGGTGGGATGGAATATTGGTGACAGCACATTTGAGTGGAACACCGTTGCCTCCCGGGTAACCGAAAGTCAGCTGGAGAGGGCGGTAGGTCAAGAGGGAGACGAGTTTCAGGCGCTGCTTCGACAAACTATACAGTGGGAGGAGCGCCAGTATTTGTCGACTCAGATTGCAGGCTCTCACTTCATCAATGATTCCGGCTCAGTGGTTTTTGAATGGCAGGCAACACTCAGTCAGGCCGATCGATATGCGCCAGACCGTAGAGAGTTTGATTTTACTGCGGCATCCAGTGCTACCGACCCCGAGCCTTTGAAGGCGCAATACGATTTTCAGCGGGCTAATGACGAGCAAACAGATCTTTTCCAAGGGTTTCTATTGGAGCCCGGTACGATCACCCGTCGCTATGACGAACTGGTTGATGACAATCTTGATCTGTCCGGTCAAATAACGTGGGAGGTGTTTGATGATGGTGCAAGCTTCTCCCAATTAACAGCGGGCCTGCAGCTGATATCCAGGGAGCGCGACTCAGACAGTGCGACTTACGGTTTTAATGTGAATCAGGTGCGCGATGACTTGTTGCGTACAGATAACCTGCTGGTATCGGATGTGATCTACAGCTGCGATGCGGCATCAGAAAATCCGAGATGTGATTCGGATGTTCAGGGCGGGATATCGAGTAACCCCAACACAGGTTTGGTATTCGTCGATAAAACGCTCGCATCTGATAGTTACGACGCAGTGTTGGAGTACAACAGTGCTTATCTGATGTACGACCACACCTTTGAATCGGTCTGGCAAGTGATAGTAGGCGCCAGATACGAGTCTTATGAACAGACAACCGACACCTTCTCCCTGCAAGGTGAGCAAGGGGCGGTGCGGTCACTGATCGATGAGGACAGTTTCTTGCCGAGTCTCCGAGTTAACTGGTTCATCACCGATACGCATCAGTTGAGGCTCGCGCTTTCACAGACCGTAGCAAGACCCGATTTTAAAGAGGCAGCGAACGCGACATTCTATGACAACGAATTTAACTTTCGTGTTCGAGGTAACCCGTTCCTCGAGATATCAGAGATTATCAATGCGGATCTTCGTTGGGAGTGGTACCTGTCCGAGATGGACAGCTTGTCGGTGGCGCTGTTCTACAAAGACATGGATAAGCCGATTGAGCGGGTCGTTCAAGCGGCCTCAGGCACGGCTGGGAATTCACGTACCTTCCAGAATTCTGACGCTGCCGAGTTGTATGGTATCGAAGTGGACGGTCGCTTTGAGTTTCTTCTCGGTGACGGCTACGACCAAACGTTGTTTCTGGCGTTCAATGCGGCCTTTATTGAGTCTGAGGTTACCGCTCAAAACCAGCTTAGCCGGGCGCTGCAGGGACAGCCTGAGTATACGGCTAATCTAATTTTTGGCTACGACAACCTAAGTGCAGGACATCAGTTAACGGTGCTGCTAAATCAAAACGGTAAGTCGATTGCCGATGTCGGCGTGTCGGGTCAACCGGATGTGTTCTTGGAGCCGAGGCTAGATCTGAACATCGTTTACCGATTCGACGTTTCCGATGCGCTCACTCTAAAAGCCAAGTTTGAGAACCTGCTAGACGACGAAGTTGAGTATACGCAGGGAGGGCAGACGTTCCAAATTTATAACCGTGGTCCGACGATACAGCTCGGCCTTGATTGGCAGTTTTAACTTGAGTGCACCCAACCATCTCCAAAGCCCTTAACGCAAGGAAGCCGATGATGAAGGCATTTTTTTTAACAATTTTGTTGAGCTTGTTGACCGCTTGTTCAGGTGATGACAGCACGACAATCAATATTGAGGCTCCATCGAATAACGGTGACTCAGGTGGCGGTGACTCGGGTGGTGGAGACTCGGGCTCCGGTGGTTCAGCGACTTGTCCCGAGGGAACTTCTGAAGTCAGTGATGGATTGTGTGAACTACCCGTAACCATCTCTGCTGATATGACGCTCTCTGCCGGTGTAAATTACCTGATGACAGGCCGAGTCACCGTTGGTAACGGTAACGGCCAGCTGGAGACCAACGGCGACGGTAGGTTGGGTGATGGCAGTGCGATACAAGCAGCAACGCTGACGATTGAAGCAGGCGTTGAAGTCTTTGGTCAGACCGGCACCTTTGCCAACCTCTTGATCACACGCGGGAGCAAAATTATGGCGATGGGTACTGCGGATGCGCCCATTGTGTTTTCTTCTGACGATGCAGGCTACGACGGTGCCGGTGAGTGGGGTGGCCTGATCATCCACGGCTATGCCCCTCACAATGAATGCGCGGTCGGCGGTAGCTACTGTGACATCGATTCAGAGGGTGAGTCCGGTTTTGCGGGTGGTTATGACGCCGATGACAGCAGCGGCGTGCTCCGTTACGTGGTCGTCGCGGAAGGCGGTTATGAATTCTCAACTGGTAATGAAATTAATGGCATTTCTCTGGTGAGCGTGGGTAGTGGCACTGAGATGGACTTTATCCAGGTCCACGGTAATTCCGATGACGGTATCGAATTCTACGGAGGGAATGTCAATCTGAAGCACGGTGTTTTCACCAACAATAACGACGACTCCGTCGATTGGGATGAAGGCTACCAAGGCAACCTGCAGTACATCATCGTTAAGCAGAGCGCGTCTAAGGGTGAAGCATTCGAGATGGACACCGAGGGGTCATCTGATGGTTTCTTGTCAAAGCCCACTCTCGCAAACGTCACTGTTATTGCTGACAAAGTTGCGGATCGCGCTACCTACAGTTTGAATTTTAAAAAGCGCTCAGGCGGTTTTTTTCACAACACGGTCGTGGCGGTATCGCCAGACTCTGCGACCTCGCTCTCAACCTGCGTGAATGTCGACGGTTCGGGCTCGCAAGCTTTGGTGGGCGAGGCATTGGTGCTGAACAACTGGATTCAAGACTGTGCCTCGGGTTCGGGCGATCAGGGCACACTTGCCAATGTTCCAGGTTTGGATAACGGCACGATTGCAGCGGTCCCCTCAGAATTGGACAACAACTTTGCGTCACAGGCCTTCGAGGCGGTGCTGATAAGCGCCATCGACTGGGATGCGGTAAACAGCGCATTCCCCCAGTCAGTGGCGGATGCCAGCTATCTCGATGCCACGAGCTACATCGGCGCAGTAAATCCAGACGGAAGTGATGTGTGGTGGGCTGGCTGGACCATCGAAGGTTCGGTGGGTAACCCCACGCTGCCCGAAGCCACTTGCCCTACTGGCACCGATGAACTCGAACCCGGACTGTGTTTGTTGCCTCCCACCGTATCCGCCGATATGACTTTGACCGCTGGCGTCGACTACGTGATGGAGGGCCGGGTCACAGTGGGAAATGGCAATGGTCAGCTTGAAACCAACGGTGATGGAACACTTTCTGACGGATCGTCTTTGCGCAACGTCACGCTAACCATTGACGCCGGCGTCAACGTGTACGGCAAGTCGGGTACCTTCGCAAATCTGGTGATTACCCGCGGCAGTAGGCTGATGGCAGTCGGCACTAAGTCCGCGCCTATTGTCTTTTCATCAGATGATGATGGACTCGCCGGCTCCGGAGAGTGGGGTGGGTTGATCATGCATGGCTTTGCACCGCATAACGAATGCACAGAGGACGGAGAGTACTGCGATATTGATTCGGAGGGCGAATCTGGTTTTGCAGGGGGTTACGACCCAGACGACAGCAGCGGTGTCTTGAAGTACGTGGTGGTTGCGGAGGGAGGTTATGAGTTCTCCACTGGAAACGAGATCAATGGTATTTCGCTGGTGGCAGTCGGTCGAGGCACGGAAATCGATTACATTCAAGTTCACGGTAACTCAGATGACGGTATCGAGTTTTATGGCGGTACGGTTAACGTCAAGCACGGTGTCTTTACCAGTAACAATGATGACTCCGTAGATTGGGATGAGGGCTACCAAGGGAACTTGCAATACATCATTGTTAAGCAAGGCGCTTCGAAGGGTGAGGCCTTTGAGATGGATACCGAAGGGTCCTCTGGCGGGTTTCTGTCAAAGCCTACTCTGGCGAATGTCACCATCATCAATGACAAAGTTGCGGATCGCGCTACCTACAGCCTGAACTTCAAGAAGCGCTCTGGCGGTTTCTTTCACAATACGATTGTCACCGTCGCTGATTCGTCAGAAACGGCAGTAGATACTTGTATCAACGTAGATGGTGCTGGGTCAGAGGCGATTGTTGGCACCGCTTTGGTTATCAACAACTGGATTCAGGATTGTGGGCAAGGGCAGGGTGTTCACGGCATTCTGTCAGGCGCCAATGTAAACTTCGATGCTTCTACGATCACCGAGACAGATGCCGCCTTAGACGCGTTACTGAGTGCTCAAGCTCCGGAAGCTTCTGATCTTGCACCATTGGACTGGGAGGCAATTAACGGCGCTTATTCCGAATCTGTGGCCGACGGTGATTATCTGGATTCCACCGACTACATTGGCGCGGTAAACCCCGATGGCACAGATCCGTGGTGGGCTGGATGGACGGTATCTGGTTCACTGTGAACTCGATCAGACGCAACATAATGCACTGTAGCAGCTCCGTCGATTCGAGACTGGCTTCGTAATGAAGAAGGTGTTGGTAGTCGATGATGATGTCGGTATCCGAGAAATGCTCAGATTCATGCTCGAAAAGGCTGGGTTTGGGTTTTTGGATTCAGCGGATATTCACGAAGCTTATTGGAAGATTATGGATGATCCGCCAGACATCGTATTGCTCGACTGGATGCTGCCGGGAGGGAGCGGCATCGAGCTTCTGCAAAGACTGAGGAAAGACGAAGCGACTCAATCATTGCCTGTGATAATGCTCACCGCTAAGGCGCACGAAGACAATATTATTCAAGGACTCGAATGTGGGGCCCACGATTACGTCAGAAAGCCGTTCTCCCATAAGGAGTTGCTTGCTCGGATCCGCTCGGCGGTCAGGCAAAAGGAGGGGGCGGAAGATAGAACAGAGTGTCGGGTGGGCGACCTGATATTAGAAGCGGACAGCCGTCGCGTAACGATGGCTTCAAAAGCACTAGAAATAGGGCCTACTGAATTCAAATTACTGCAGTTTTTTATGACGCATCCGGAGCGCGCGTTTTCGCGCACGCAAATACTGGACAGTATTTGGGGGGCAAATGTACATGTGCAGGAGCGGACCGTGGATTCCCATATCCGGCGTTTGAGGAGACTGTTAGAGGCAGAGAATGCTGCTTACAGTGATCTTATTCAAACTGTTCGCGGCACTGGATATCGCTTTTCCCCAAGAGATTTGCGGCTATCAGAATCGTAGCCACGACTTGCTTTGAACATCGGCGTCCCATTCTCAACCTCAGATCAGTTGGTTTTTCAGGTCCTTGTTCTAGCGGAGCATGCTTACAATAGCTAGCAAAGGAGATCACTACCATGGAGGGGTAGTGATGCAGCCGATGTAGGCACTGNTGACTCTAATCCAACATGAGGCAGAACAGCCCTCTCTAATAGTGGCTAGCGNTAGGGGNNTNTTTCATCTCATTGCTGACAAATTTGATTTGATCTGGTGGCCGCACGAGAAACTTGCCGGCAAGGCGCCCGTGCCCTTCCCAAACTACAGATACTGAGAGCACAAAGACTGGCAGAGTTTGACGTGCTCATAGTACTCAGGTGACTTTTCGACGCTCTGTATAGCAAGGGTTGCGAAACTGTTCGGTGAGCAGAATATGCCCTAACAGATTAGCCGCGCGCTCTGCCTCCGAGAACCGGTTGTAGAGAGGCGAAAATCCGAACCGCACGATGTCCGGTTCCCTGAAGTCTACGATGACGCCCCGGTCAATAAGCGCCTGACTGACAGGGTAGCCATATGCAATGCTAAGACTTACCTGAGAGCCCCTGTTGGCGTGGTCGCGCGGGGTCAAGATCTTTATACTGCTCGTCCCTTCGGTCGTGGCGAGGTGCGCCAAAAAATGATCAGTCAATGCGAGGCTTTTTTGGCGGATATCGGATAGTGAGACGGATTCAAAGATACTCAGAGCGGCTGAGACAGCAGCCATAGCCAATACACTCTGGGTGCCNGTTAAGAAGCGGGCGATACCTTCTACGGGTCGATAGTGCGATTCGAAACCAAAGCCGTTGGCATGACCCATCCACCCTTGCAACACAACACTGACGTGCTGATGTCGCTGTGCCATGAACAGGAAGCCTGGGGCACCGGGTCCTGCGTTTAGAAATTTATAGGTGCATCCGACTGCCATATCCACGTTATGTTGGGTCAGATCGATATCCACAACGCCGGCGCTGTGGGCGACATCCCAAACGATCAAACAGCCTGCATCGTGGGCTTGTTGGGTAATCCTTTCCATATCGCGCAATTCGCCTGTTTTGAAATTCACGTGCGAGAGCGAGATCACGGCAACCTCGTGGAGATCGGTGTGCTCGAGATCTTCCAGCGCAACGTGCTGCACTTCACAGCGCGCGCCACCTAAAAGCTGGCTGAGACCCTGAGCGATGTAGTTGTCTGTCGGGAAATGATGGGCTTCGGTCAGAATTTTTTTTCTGGGTGCATTGAGCTCGAGTGCGGCCGCCAGGCATTTGAATAAGTTGATTGAGAGGTTGTCGCAGCACAATACCTCTCCCATTTGGGCCCCCAGTATCGGTGCTAATTGATTCCCCACCTTAAGGGGCAGGTCGATCCAATGATGCGTATTCCAGCCTGCGATCAGATCCTCGGCCCATTGTTCATTGCTCACAAGAGTAAGGTGTTCGCGCACATTGCGACTCAGCGGGCCTAGAGAATTACCGTCGAGATAAATTTTGTCGGTCGGCAGCACAAATTGAAGTCGCAGCTGATTGAGGGGGTCGGCGGCGTCTAATTCGGCACTGGCTTTCCAAGTAGTCATCGAGGGCAGTGTGCCAGATTTATGCCCCCAGCTCCCAAGCGTGAGNCATTCTCTCGGCCATGCCCAGTGGCGACTAGGGGGCTTCACGCTAAATCACTGGAAATCGGCAAGCGCTCGTCTGTGATTGCCCCTGCGAATGTTGACCCGCAGTCAGCACTCATTAATTCTGAGATGTTTGATGTCATTGATAGAAAAAGTCTCGGCAGTGAATTGGCTGAGACTATTGAGCGTCACGCCCGCACGCTTCAATCGCTGTCAGAGGGCAAAAATATCTGCTCGATAGAGGTGTTAAATACTGCTGCCATCTTGAACGCCAGCGGCAAGCTGGGATCATATCGGCCTTTCTCTATTGCGTTGATTGTNTGCCTGGTCACTACCAATGCAGCGGCCAGNTCGGCCTGAGTCCAATCTCGCTCTGCCCTGAGAACCTTAAGCCTATTTTTCACTCTCTGGTTCGCTTCACCCACAGGGTGACTACCGTACAAATATAAGTGGCACCCATGAATATNAGGATATTTGTCGGATGAGCACTCGATAACATTCCGACTTTAGGAAGGGNCCCGTAAACGACGGTGANTATCATGGTGATTCCGAGTGTCAACGACATGGCCTCGAGATGTGTCTGCCGCTGCAGTTCATCCATCGTTTTGATATGTCTGAAATATGCAATCAGCATCGTTGCTCCCGCGACGAGGTTTAACAGTATTGTGAACACGGTTAACCCAAACTGGTAACTCCAATATTTTGGCCCAAACGTTAATAGTGCTGTACTAACTACCCAAAGGCCGGTGAACAAAAAGAGTGGCCGCTGCGTCTGCCGAAGCTGCTCGGTAAGCGCGATCCCCTCACTACTTGTTTTTATCAACGTTCAACCCCCGCAAAAAGTAAAGNATCCTTTACATTTTAGAGGGGGAGGATTGAAAAGTAAAGGGTCCTTTACATTTTGGATTGATATGAAAGTGGTAGTGTCGGCGGCGACAGTTGCCAACGTCGCCCCTCTAGCCAGTATCCATCTGCTGCCAATCATTTCAGTTGTGGTGGCAGTTGTTGCCAGAGGCGGGCGCTCAAAATGTCGATTGCTCAGGGCAGCGTGAATAAATCTTCCACCTGGCAATCGAGCGTTCTAGCGATTTTTAGTGCCAAAACTGTTGATGGAACGTAAACGCCATTTTCGATTGCATTGATACTCTTTCTTGAGACTTCCGCAGCCACTGAAAGTTGCTGTTGAGTGAGCCCTGCAGACTTCCTCAGCGCTTCAAGGCGGTTTAACAGTTTTTCGTGATGCTTGCCCAAATGCTACTGCTCCTCAAAACGCTCAACAGCATCTGTTAGTTCTTTACCGGTATTGGGGTAGAGATATCCCGCTATGGTAACGCCTACCCCTATCGCACCCACCAATAGGCCGATTCCTTTAAAAAACGGACCAAAAGAGACAAGCCCTAACAGGTATATTCCAACGCCAACAAATCCGGTAATCACACCTCCTCTGCGATAATCGATGGGCTCTTTTTTCCGTTCATCGAATAAAGTCAGGAGCTCCTCGACCTTTAAGGGGTCCTCAAGGTGCTTTGCTATCTCCACTACGGCTTCTCGCTTATTTTTCTCATCGTGGTACAACCAA
>NYTE01000054.1 GCA_002683335.1 Halieaceae bacterium | reverse complement strand
GTCAAATGGTTGCTCGCTAGGCGTCCAAAGTTTTCTAAGAATTTCTACAAAACAACTGGTCCGCTCGTAACGGCGGGCGTGCTCCGCTAAGGGGACGCCCATCATACCGAATTCTCTTTGACTCCATCCGCTCACGATATTGAGTCCCCAGCGATTACCGCTCATGTGCGCCAACGTAGAGCCCATCTTTGCAACGACAAAAGGGTGAAAGAGAGGAATATGAACAGTTGAGAACACCTGGATCGACCGGGTTGCTCGCAAAAGCGCTGCTGCCCAAGTCGTCGTTTCCAGAGAGGTACCCAAGAAATTGGTTTCCCCACCAAAACCTCGCCAGCGTGATACCGGAAACAAGTAATCAAAACCATAGCCCTCTGCAGCAAGTGCTAAGGCTTCGTTGTGTTCATAGGTCCACTGATCCTCGACAACACGGTGAGTTGATATAGACGGCATGTTTGAACAGTTAGGCATAAAGAGTCCAAGAGCCAGCTTCTCCTGCTGCTCTGTCCGCATTACTTGCCCCTTAGCCTGACTCTCAAATCCTGATAACCGCGAAATAAAAAGGCACCACGAAGGCTCGCGGACTCAATATCTACCTCAAAATCCGGGTACTCCAAAAAAAGCTCCTCCAAAAATATTTTGCCCTCCAACCGTGCCAGCGCGGCGCCAACGCAGTAATGAATCCCACCACCAAAGGTTAAGGGTTTTTGCTCTCTTGGGCTGATATCAAATACTTCGGGATTATCGAAATGACGCTCGTCCCGATTGGCCGCTGCAACAATAGTCAACACACGATCACCGGTCTCGATTTTCTGTCCCGCGATTTCTCTAGGCTCCAGAGCGGTTCTATACGTCGCTTGTAAAGACGATTCGAAGCGAAGAATTTCCTCAACGGCTGCGTCTATCAAATCCATATTCCCCTGCAATTTACGCCGTTGATTCGGGTTATCTCCAAGACAAAAAAGCCCGTTTCCTATCATGTGGGCCGTTGTTTCGAATCCAGCACCAAACAAACCTATAACAGACGTGCTCAATTCCTCTTTTGTGAGTGCGTCGCCCCCGTCACCCGCACTGACCATAGCTGTTGTGAGATCGTCTCGGGGATTTTCCTTGCGCCGTTGAAACAAATCGTCAAAAAACTCCGTGAGGAACTCCATCTGGCTATTCGCCAGAACGAGCTCGTCTGGCTCTAGTGCTCGCGTCTCAAAAACGGGAAAGGTATCAGCCACCGCCTGATTGAGTTGGGCTAAAAGCTCCCAGGAAAACTCTTCCTCCTTCATCCCCAACATGTCGCACATCACCAGAGTGGGAAACAGGTAGGCAAAGTCCGTGATGAAATTTGCGTCGTCGCTTTTGGCAAATTGATGCAGCTGTTGTCGCGCCAATTGCCGTATCCGCGGAGCCATTTCCCTGACACGCTTATGAGTGAGGGCTCCCGCAACAAGGTCCCGGACTCGAGTGTGCTGGGGTGGGTCCTGCATTACAAAAACGCGGGAGAGCCATGCATATGCAGGCTGCGCTAATACGTCGAAAGAGTCGTCATAGAAGAGCTGAATATTTTTGGCGAAATCGCCTTGTCCAAATGATTTATCTATCAGGACAGAGCGACAGTCTTCGTAACGAGTGGTGACCCAGAAGCCCAGATCAGACCGGTGGATGGGGTCTGTATCGCGCATCCTCCTGAAAGTAGGATAAGGATCCTGAAGCAGCTCAGGATCCATTGGATTGAAACTAAAGTGAGTCACACACTGACCTCGCTCTAGCTGGGGGACGCTAGAACTGGAAAGTAACGGTAGCGCCGTAGGTGCGCGGAGGTAAGACTGCCCCCACTCGAAGCGAATCATAAAGCGGAGCCGTGATGATATTATTCGACATCACTTCTTCGTCACTGAGGTTCCGTCCCCACACACTCAATTGCCACTGGTCATTCCACGAGTACTCTGCCGATGCATTGTATTGCTCATAGGAGGCTTGATAAGCATCTGCACGATTCCATTCTGTGAAGTAGACATCATCCTGGTAATAGGCCTCACCGCGCAGCCGCAAGACACCGGCACCCACTTGCCCCTCCCAGGTCACTCCCAGTTTCGCGGTGTTCTCAGGCGCATTGGGTAAGGTATTACCGCTCAAATCAGTAATAGCGAAACCGTTGGCATAGTCGCCATTGAAAAACTCTTGGTACTCCGCGTCTAGATAAGTCAAATAGAAATCGAAAGAGAAGCCGTTCCCAAAACTCCCTTCGACCTCTAGTTCAATACCTGAATTCTCTGCCTCTGCAGCATTAATTGTAGATACTGTGCTGGTCTCGTCTACGAAAGAGATCTGCATATCTTGGTAATCATAGAAAAATGCAGCGACACTGTACTTCAGGGTGCCGTCGCTATTCTGGCCTTTCAAGCCTATCTCAAACGCATCAACGGTCTCTGGATCCAAAGCTGGACTCAAGCTACCGGTGTTGATTACTCCTGATTTGAAAGCCTCAGTGTAAGTACCGTAAAGCATGACCGTATCGCTCGGCGCGTACTGGATAGTCACTCTAGGCGTGACATCGTTCCAACTGGCACGTTGGTCGGTGGGAACATTGAGCTGAATGGCATCAAAGATAAAGGTTCCTGTCCCTGCTCGTTCCTCGTGGTTGTAACGGAGTCCGCCAATAACCGTGAGTCGGTCAGTTAATTGGAAGGTCGCCTCGGCGTAGGCGCCCCAAGCTTCGATGTCAACATCACCATCTTGCAGGTAGTTACCGCTGTTAATAGCATCGCCGATGGGTGTACCGCAAAGCTCGGGCGCCAGAGCAAAACAAATATTTGTCATCGGCACTTTAACTTCGCCATAAAGCTCCTCATCGAAGTACATTAGACCAGCAATCAAATCTAGACGGTCTGTGTTGTAGTTCAATATGAATTCCTGTCCGAAAGAATCGCTCTCTTCAATGTAGTTATTCTGACCGTAAAGATTCACATCAGTAGAGTCCAAGTCGTCTCTGAGAAACCTGTCGAGGCTTTGCGAGGAGGTGATAGATTTAAGGCTCAAACTGTCGCTAAAAGCATAATCAATGGTGAGATTGACGAGCTGACCGTCGCGATCGTTAATAGGTTCCTGATCCGAATTTATGTCATAAAAATCACCACCCACCATGCCAACAGTTTTGCCTCCAAGGAGAACCACACCCAACGGCACCGGAACTGCCGACCCAGCTGACTGACCGAAGTAACTGAAGGCATAATTATTATCTTCCTCCTCATAATATTGAGCAGAAAGCGTAGCAGTAAGTGGCCCACCAGCGTCGTATACAAAGGTCGCTCGATAAGCCTTGGCATCCCGGTCGTTGACGTCTGAGCCGGTAGCGATATTATCACCGTAACCGTCTCTATTATCCAAGCTTGCTGCGATGCGCGCAGACAGCGCGTCCCCCATCGGGATATCAATAGCTCCCTGAAATTGAGCACGACCAAAATTCCCAGCAGTGGCGCTTAGATAGCCACCCAGCTCTTTGCCGGGTTTGCTTGTCACCATATTTATTGCGCCCCCTGTGGCCCCGCGGCCATATAGCGTTCCTTGAGGACCTCTCAGGACTTCTACCTGAGCCAAATCAAACATCCCCATCAATTGGGCTGCAGGTCTTGGGATGATTGCTCCATCCTGAAGAAATGAAACTGCCCCCTCCCCGCCAATATCGATACTCGTCATCCCAACACCGCGCATAAACACCCTAGCAAATCCGAACTGGTCGCCGAGGGAGAGGTTAGGAATATCTACTTGCATATCCCTGACTTCTTGAATTCCTCCTGGACCCACTCTGTCTCCAGCTAAAACGTTAGCGGAGCCAGCTAGATCCTGAAGTGCTACCGACCGCTTGGTGGCGGTTACTACAACTTCCTCCAAAGTGCTGTCTTGAGCACTAGCCATCTGAAACGAAGACAGGAAGAGGACACCGAGCCCTGACGCTTTGGCAAAGTCTTTGATGTTCATAAGTACTCCTCGCAAATTTTAGTAGCCTTTCTCGGCTTCATTTTTACAATATGATACGATTGTATCATGTTTTCGCCGAACCCGAAGTGCCTAGCTCAAACCAAACTCGCACAATAAACGAAGATTTTTTCTAAGCATCGGCTCGTGCCATTTACTTAAACAGAGATGCAAATTGGCAAATCCATTTCACATATATATGTTTGTTTAGTTGCCGCGGATAATTAGCTCACCTTTCGCTCTTTTTTAAACTTAATATTGTGTTGTTCACGGTCCCATGTCTCATTCGTCACCCCCTCGGAACGGAGCACGTGCTTCATGACCTTGGAGGAGGGTGTTTTAGGCAATTCCTCAAGAACCCTGATGTACCTCGGCACCATGAAATAGGGCATTCTGTCACCCAAAAAATTTATGAGGCTCGCATGGTCAATATCTTTGCCCGCTACAGGAGCGACAGAAATCATTACATCATCTTCACCTAAGTCGCTCGGTACAGCGTAGGCGGCAGCTTCCCGAACATCGGGATAGGCGACGACCTCAGCCTCCACCTCGAAAGACGANATNTTNTCTCCACGACGCCNCATNGCATCTTTCATCCGGTCAACGAAGTAAAANTAGCCCTCTTCGTCTTGGCGAAAGCAATCTCCAGTGTGAAACCACCCGTTACGCCANGCCTCTGCTGTAGCCACTGNATTTTTGTAATAGCCGCTGTTCATGCCCCATGGTCGATCGGTTCTTACAATCATTTCACCGATCTCACCAAGCGCCACTTCNCAATCGTTTTCATCGACGAGCCTCACGTCCACNCCATCCCTTTTCTTACCGCACGTGCCGCGTTTGGTCGGATTAGGCTCGGAGACAATCGGCGATGAGATTTCGGTCATATTAAAAATCGTATAGACATCAATTCCGAATCGCTCATGGAACTCGGTGCAGGTTTCCGTCAGTGGCACCATAAAAGCGAGTCGAACATTGTGGTCCTTGTCTTGCTCCGACGGCTCTTTTTTAAGCAAGAATGTCGTCATAACACCGAGCAGGAAAAAAGCGCTGGTCTGACTTTTCTTCACAAAAGGCCAAAACTGTTCGGTATCGAATCCGTCCATGACCGCNATCGATCCACCTCGACACAGCATGACAAAAATCACGCCCATACCACCAATGTGGAAGATCGGCATATTGATGAGAAAACGATCCTCGCCNGTCACGAAATGCCAAGTTTCTGGCCCAGCGTTCGTAAAAATATGNAGATACGAGGACAGCACGCCCTTTGAGGGTCCCGTCGTTCCACTGGTAAAAATAATCGATTGCGTGTCCCAAGGCTCAATGGGTCTCAACAGCTCCGGAGGCGCCGCAGTCTCATCAGAGACCGTTGAGTAATCGACAAGCTCAAAACCAGTTGTGGCGGAGCTGGCACCCAAGTGAATGATTTTGGAAATACTAGCCGCTTCCTTCGCGTCAAGGCGCTCAAGCAACTGTCCATGTGCCACCATTAGCGATGCGTCCGAGACCGCTAAGACGTGGCTTAGCACCTGCCCCTTAAATGCGGTATTCAAGGGGACAAAAACCGCGCCTAAGTAATTGATCGCAAAAAAAGTCAGGATGGCTTCTTTACTATCAAACATCCAAACAGCCACATGATCGCCCTGCGCTACTCCTTGCTTGGCGAAACCCGCGGCGAGCGCGCGAACCTTGTTGCGCACAGCTTCATAAGACCAAGACTCTCCGTCTTGAAATACCGCAAACTCTTTTTGCGGCTGAGTCTGGGCAAGGTCATCCAGTAAATATCGCGTAACGCAACGCTCTCTGGGAAGTACTCTAGGATCTGCTGTCACAGCTTGGTCATTACTCATCGGCCCCGCCTCGCTTGGCAATACCCGATTTGATTGCAGAGAGATTTGCGGGCTGCTCAGGCAAAACACTGCGGGAATGGAGAGGCTGGCTTGCCGCGACAATTGTGCTGATCATCTCCAGCGTGTGCGTCAGTATTGCTAATTTTGATCGTTTGCCATCTGACGAATACCACAGTGCAATCCAGGTTATGACGCCGCCAATTGTATTGGCCGTCAGCAGCGGATCAGAGATCTTAAATTCGCCTGTTTGATCGCCTTCGCGAAGCAACTCAGCCAATTGATGGTCGAACAGCTTTCTCTGCTCTCTGATTTCTCGTGCTTCTTCAGGCCGCAGATTTTTCTCCTCTCTCGTGTATACCACGATGAATTTTTGATACTCAAAGATGACTCCCAGTACTGATTCAGCGAGTCCCTGGAGTCTTTCAGTAGCGGATCTAGGTTGCGCACAGGCCGCACTGACAGCATCCAGAGAGAGCGCGATACCGGTACGACATATTTCATATAGCAGCTCCCCCTTATTGTCGTAGTGCTTGTACAAAAAGGGTTTCGTTACCTTGAGACGTTTCGCAATAGCATCAAGTGTTGTTCTCTCATAACCCATCCCATAAAAGAGGTCACATGCCTCCTCACGAATGCGTCTCCTCTTGAAGTCTGACACTTCGTTTTTAAGATCGAGATCAGGCTTAATAGCTGCGTGGATCATCAGTCAGAGGGCCATCTCTAAAATACCGCGTACGTCTGCCGGACCCTTTATCTCCCTCGGGTTCGTACGAGACCAAAAATCCAGCATGGTGTATTCAGCGATAAGATCTAACTGCTCCTCGGTAATACCAACAGCCGTCAAGCTTCGCGGCATTCCCAGTGCGGTAATGAACTCATCCACAAGCTCACTGGCCGCGCGATCTGGCTGGCCCATGCACATACTAATCTGCCTTTGCTTATCGCCATTGACTGATTCATTGAAGGCGAGCACGGAGGGAGCCATCACACAGGAGCAGTAACCGTGGGGGACATCGGCAGTCCCGCCCAGTACATGTCCAATCGCGTGGCTTGCGCCCATCGGCACGCCTCCGATCACTGGAATCATGGATTGCCAAGCGCCTACCTGACAACGCAGACGCGCATCAAGATCCGCACCGTCAGATTTGACCTCGGGTAATGCATTACTGAGTAATCGGATTGCGCTTCCTGCAATGCCGTCACAAAAATGGTTTGAATGGGTCGACCCCAGCGCCTCGAGCGCGTGGTCAAGTGCTCTCACGCCAGTAGAAAACCAGAGCCATTCGGGCGTATGAACAGTCAGCGCCGGGTCAAGCACAATGGCTATTGGGGCCATCATCCGGTGTGTATAGCCCTGCTTTTTATTGTCCTTGTCGTCCGTGACACCTCCCATAGTGTTGAATTCGCCACCCGAGAGCGTCGTTGGACAACAGATCACTCTGATCTCCGGCGCATCAAACTGCGGGACTACCGTCTCACCAGCCTCGTCCACATAGACATAGTAACCCTCGAAATCCTCGTGCTTCTGGAAGCCGTGTTTTAAGCCTAAGGCGATGACCTTACCTGCGTCAGTAACAGAGCCGCCCCCTACGGTAATGATAAGGTCAGTCTCTGCTGCGCGAGCCGCCTCAAGGGCAGCAAGGACGTCTGATCTTGGGGCGTGGGCCTTGATGCCGTCGAACACACACGCCACCGAATCACCCAACGCGGCCTCTATTTCACTGATTTCGTCTGTGGCGTTTCGAAGCGTGGTACTGACAAGAAGGAACACGCGTTTAGCACCCAAAGTCTGGACTTCCTCTGCTAACGCATCGGCCACTCTGCGGCCCATGTGGACGCGCTCGGTCGCTGTCAGGCCCAGCGTAGCGTTGTTTGCGGAAAACATTGGTGCTCCTGTTTTTCTATTTATAACCAGAGAGTATCAATGCGATACTGATAAGTAAATTATTGTATGCTTTGATTCTCTACCAGCCTAAAACTTAAAAAAAGCGGCGTACTCATGCAGAAAAACCCTACCGATAAAGCCGTCTACTCGCGCTCTGGTATCGAGCTGCAGTCCTTCTACACCGACAGTGACATTCCAGAGGAACATAGGTCCAGAGTCGCTTCGAACCCGGGCGAGGCGCCCTACCACCGAGGCTTTCACCCATCGGGCTACCGCAGTAAACCTTGGCGGATTTTTCAACTCAGTGGATTCGGTAAGCCTGAAGACGAGAATGAGCGGATCAAGTTTTTGCTAAAAAATGGCGAAACCGGCTTCATCATGGAGCATGATCGGAACACTGGGGATCACTGCTACAACGTTGACCATCCTGAGGTGGTAGCACGCAGAGAGGACGTAGGATTAACCGGTGCCGTTATGCAGAGCATTCGTGATACGGCGATCTGCACAGATGGCTTGCCGGTAGACAGCACTTTTGGCCATGCGGGCGGCGCTGTTGTTCAACATGCTCCCTTTGCCCTGGCAGCTTACTGGACCGTCGCACAACAGCGGGGATTCGATCTGGCCAAGCTACCCGGCACCGGGCAGAGCGACTTTAACCTGACTTACCTGGGATGCGTCACCAAAGAACAGATCCCTACTCAGCCGGGCCTAAGGTTTAATGCCGATATCATCGAATTCTGTGACCGTTATCTACCTTACTGGGTACCTGTATCAATCGCCGGTTATAACGCCGCAGATACAGGACTGACTCCAGACCAAGAGTTGGGGGTCTTATTCGCTAATGCCGTTGAGTATCTGGACGAGATTCAGCGCAGAGGTAATATTGATTTGGCTAAAGCGGCCAAGGCTTGTGGTGGCGTTAGCTTCAGAGCTTCGATCGAGTTCATTGAAGAAGCCTGCAAAATGAGGGCAGCAAGGCTCATGTGGTCTGATCTCTTGCGCCAACGGTACGACATCGTTGATCCTAAAATCGCTAATTTGCGCATTCACTGTGTGACAGCCGGCTCAAAAATGACCTACCAGCAACCGCTCAATAATATGGTCAGAGGCACCTTGATGGCATTGGGTGCGGTCTTTGGGGGTGTGCAGTCGCTAGGCGTTTCGGGCTACGACGAAGCGCTCTCGATTCCTTCCGAACATGCGCATCAGATGTCGGTCCGAATCCAGCAGATCTTGCAGGAAGAAACCGGTATATCCAACGTCACTGATCCTTTGGGTGGCTCTTACTATGTCGAGACACTCACCGCTCAACTGGCCGAAAAAGCTTGGGAGTTTTTTGAGGAAATCCAGACTCAAGGAGGCTATCTGGCTGCTTTGGATTCAGGCTGGCTCCATATGCGAGCCACCGAGAACCAATATAAAGAGTTCATGGACATGGAAAACGGCGACCAGAAGGTCATCGGGGTGAATTGTTTCCCGGACGACGAATCACCCTTTGAAGTTGATGGGTTTATGGGTACGGATGATGCCTTCGACGTGGCCACAGAACGCCTCAAGGATGTACTGAGAACACGCCATGAAAAGGCCGCCACCTCCGCTCTGAAACGACTGGAAACCGACTGTCGAAGCGATACGAACATCATGCCTGCGATGATGGAGGCGATGTCTGCTGAAGTGACCTTGGGCGAGATTGGCAACGTGTATAGAGAGGTATTTGGAAACTGGGATACCCCGATACAGACGTGATTTCTGCTGGGAGAAGCTAGGGTGCAAAAACGGATACTAATGGCCAAGACAGGCCTCGATGGACACTGGCGCGGACCCACCATTGTCGCCAGGGCACTGCGTGACGCCGGTTTCGAGGTCATCATGATTGGCATGGCCAATACACAGGATATTGTCGCCGCTGCCGTTGATGAGGACGTTGACCTCGTAGGTCTCAATATCGGTGGCCACATTGATGTGGCCATCAGGGCAATAGAGAACGTGCAGACTACNCGCCCCGGTCTACCCATATTCGCNGGCGGTACGATTCCNCCCCACGCCGCTAGNCAACTNGAAGCNTTGGGTGTGGAGGTTTATCCACCCGGGTCACAATTNATCGATATTGTGGATGCCGCCGAGCGGCTGACCGGTATTAAATAATCGTCATGAGCGCACCGACGACGCAGACGTTACTCGCATCTGCTATCGCGGGGGATCGCGCTAGCCTTGCCCGGCTCATGAGCCAAATCGAACGAGATCCNCAGGTAGAAATACAATTGAGGACTGCTCTGGCAGGNGCAGAGGCTAAATCGNTTGTCATTGGCATTACCGGCCCACCCGGCGCCGGAAAATCCACGCTCATCAGNGCCCTCCTGTCNCACACCACAGCGTCTTATGATAAGACCGCGGTGCTAGCCGTGGACCCCTCATCGCCGTTTTCTGGTGGGGCCCTATTAGGTGACCGCGTTCGCATGCAAAGCCACGGTTTGGGCGATCGAGTATTCATCCGCTCAATGGCATCGAAAGGAGAGAGTGGGGGCTTGGCTAGAGCGACAGCGACGGCCATTCAGTTGCTCGAAGCCTGCGGTTGGCCCTTGATCCTCTTGGAGACGCTGGGCATTGGCCAGGTCGAACTGGATGTGATGGACTTAGCGACAGTGGTGACTGTCGTGTTAAACCCGGGTTGGGGAGATATTTTTCAGGCCAACAAAGCCGGTCTCACCGAAGCCGGTGACATTTTTGTCATTAACAAAGCTGACAAAGACGGCACTCAAAAAACCCGTGCAGACCTGCAGGATTCCCTCTCTTTGTTGCAGTCTCCGGTACCGATCCAAATTTTTGACACCATCGCCGTTAAGCAAGAGGGTGTCGAGACGCTATGGCAAGGAATCCAAAGGTACTTAACAGAGGCCGAAGCAGCTGGAGTGATTGAGCAAAAGCGCCTGGCCAGACGGCGTCGCTTACTGATGCGGATGTTACAGCGCGATTTTGACGCTCGGATTAGCGCTTATTGGTGCAGTGACCACGGTAACGGTCAGGTACACAAGGCTCTAACGGGAGAACTGTCCATCGAGGCGCTGAGAGACGATCTTTTTCACCACATGACTAAACTGGACTAAACCAAGCTCACTATCGGAATTAGATAATGCTCGCACATACTGATGAAGCCCTGACCCTTTTTCAGAATAGTCTCGCCACGTTTCTGGACAAGACGGCGCCACCCGAAACTATTGAACGGTGGAATCAAAACAAGCAAGTAGATCGTGATGCGTGGCTAGCTGCTGGAGAGTTCGGGATGCTCGGCGTTCTGGTACCTGAGGAGTATGGCGGCTTGGGAGTGGATTTCCGATATGAGCGCGCGATCATGGAAGCCTTTGCCGAGCGCGGCCTTGAGGGCTGGGGTGTGCCCGTGCACAACATGATCTCAGCACC
>NYTE01000006.1 GCA_002683335.1 Halieaceae bacterium | reverse complement strand
TGTCGTGCGCTGATGAGAATCTGCTCATTACCGGGCGCAAACCGGATGCCATTGGTATGAAAGTAGTCCCATTCAGCATAGCGATCCTTGGGTAAGTAAGTAATGGATTGATTCGGTGAGAAATGATCAATCGAATCCCATTCCCAAACCACTTGCCCCTGGCGGTCGAGTTCGAAGACGTAAGTACTAGTGACATTTTTGTCTAAGGTGTCGCCGTTTTTTAGCTCGCTTCCGGCCGGATGTATTCGGTAGAACAGGCTTTGAATGGTCTCCCAGGCCGTTACATCAATGTGATGACCGTCGTCGAATTGGTCCAGATGCCGCGGTATCTCCGTCGCTGCGGTTTCTCCCTTGCGGGTAACGAAACTTCGGGTGATCGCCTCGGCGAAGTTATCCGCTGTGTCCTGGACCACCTGCTTATAAATGAAGCCTTCTTTGGCGAGCAGTCCGTTGTCCTCGGNGGTGGTATAGGGAAGGAAAATCGTGCGCGGAGCAGAATTGTTGTATTTCAGTGGCGTGCCATATTGGTCTAATACAAAGTTCACCCAGGGCAGGTACTCGCGGTGCTCCACATCGAGAGTTTTCGACAGGTCTAACGCCAGAAAATCATCGAAGGTTTGCATTCGCGCCTTTCTCAAAAACTCGCCTGTTTCAGGAATACCGTTGACGTAAAGCAGGAGGCGCAGCACGCGTCGCAATGAGAAATTCGGGTTGTTGGGCGCCGCCTGCATGCCAGTGATAATCCCGGGCGCCACCTCTTCTGCAGAGCTGATCTGTGTTTTCAGCGGAGGGAAGGTGTGAGGCATGACCAGAATGACGTAGCTGGCCGCCCTGTCGCCGTCCGCTGTTCTCGCCTCCAATACAAATTCTCTTCCGTGGTCTTGCGCGTTAAGCTCGATCACCGCTGTGAGCGGGAGCGGCGCGTCATCCAGTGTAACCTCGGCGACCTCAGTCCCCCAGGATGGTCTGATCTTCAGGCTATCCGACTCGCGATAGGGGTACCACGCATAGCGCCGAATCTGGGGAAGAAAATTAGGATAGACATGAATATCTAACGCCTGTGAGCCTACTAGGTCGTCGCCTAGGACCTGATCAAAACCCAGATCAAGCAGCAACCCCTTATCGCCGGAGTACGTTTGTGCGGCGCTGGTTTTGTAGAGGTCGCTCGATTCAAAATCATGCAGGTCTGGTGGTCTGATCACCTGACTGGCAACCAGCAAGGCACCTATCAGCACAAAAAGCCCCAAGGCACTGTAAAGAATGATCCGGCCCATTTTCATACGCTCCCAGTGATCAGCTGCGTTCCGCTTTAAATTAGCATAAAGACTGCCAATAGATAAATATATATGTCAGCGATTGAGGTGGTACCCGTGCATGGGCGAATGCCCAATGTGGGAGATGGAACAGACAGCTGTCTTTGATAACCCGCGCGGTGAGCAGCGTTATAAAGGAATTCGATAAATGGCGCGCTCACGCTCGTCGGTCGCAAACAGCGCTCCATCGTAGACGGTGAGTCCATTAAAAAACCATAGACGGTGGTTGCGCGGGAGTCGCTACTGTACTACCGGGCCTTGAGGTGGCTATCACCTCAGCCCCCGACCCGTCATGCCGCTTCATCTCACCGGCATTTCCCTCATAGATAAAGAGTGTCTCGTCCAAAACAGCGATCCCTTCAGGTGAATCAAGTCCTGCCAAAAGCACTATCTTATTACCCGAACCATCGATACTCACAGTCTCTCCCCTCTTGCAGTCAGATACCAGTAACCCGCCGCCGTCTCTGATTACGTGAGTTGAGCCACCGAAATCGTCAGACAGCACCGAGAAGAGCGACCCGTCATCCTGGAATAACGAGAGTGTGTTGTTACCGTGAAGCGTGACGGCGTGATGATCACCAAACTTTACCGCGGAAACCGGTATGTTCAGGTTGGTCAAACTTAAAAAGATCTCACCAGAGGCACTATAGCGGCATCAGCAGCGCCATGTAGGCGTCGCCTACAGAGCCAGAAAATATCCAGTCCGCTGGCAAACAGCACCACCTTCAGACGGCGCCTATCTGTTGCTGTTGTCACTCATTGCCCAGTCGCCCCTTCCTGTCCCCACCCTACTGCTGTCGCCAGTGCTGGGCAGAGCCATCAGTGAAGAGCGCATGTTATTCAGCCGGCCACCACGAGAGAAAACCCTGCACCAAGCGGTTGCTGAGCGACGGCTGGGCATGCCAGATCACCTGGAGGTTGTGACTAGCGCGGAAGACGAAATCTGTCACCCGGCACTGGCGAGGCAGGTGGCTAAACAACTGGGGATCAACCTATCGATATTCCCCAACGAAGGGCATATGCTTGAGTCCTCAAGCGTGAAAGGCGCACTAAACCGCTTTTTGCCAACGGAAGGTGTTCGCCCATGACCAAAAACGATGAGGTTGAGAACACGCCCGAGCAATTACTTGCCCGCGCCTACGCCCTGCGCAGCAACGATCCTGACGAGACGCTGAAACTCTATGCTGACTGGGCGGAAACCTACGACCAGACCATGCTCGACGGGCTGTCCTATCGATCACCCCAGCGCATCGCGACGCTGGTCGCCGAGACAGAGGCACGGCGTGATGTGCGGGTACTGGACGTAGGTTGCGGGACCGGCCTACTCGCAGAAAGCTTACGCGCTGAGGGTTTCGATCGGGTCGACGGACTGGACTACTCCGCCCCCATGCTGGCAGTGGCTCAACGCGAGGGCCGGATCGATGAAGCCTTTCTGCGCGACCTGAACGAGAGGCTTGAGATGGCTTCAGAGTGTTACGACATGCTGGTCTCGACCGGGACATTTACCCATGGGCACGTGGAGGCAGCATGCCTCCCGGAACTTCTGGCACTGCTGGTGCCCGGGGGACGTTTGATCTGCACGGTACACCGCGATGTCTGGGACGAAGGTGGCTTCGGTACTGGTCTGCAGGCGCTGACCGAAGCGAGAGTAGCCGAGATCCGCTCGCGCGAGGCCGATCGCCTGTTCGCAGACGATGACGAGCCTTCCGGCTGGTACGTGGTGGTCGAGAAACTGTCTAGCTGAATCACCACCTGGTAATGGACGTGGTCAGTCTCGTTACTGCCTTACAAAGGTATCGACTAACTAGCGCACTACCCTCGCAAGGTACTGAACATGACCTCACATCGGGCCGTCTAAAAACTCAGACTCCGGTTCCACTCCCGTCACCATCAAGCCGTCGCTTGCCCGGCTACAGGCAACATAAACAAGATGCCGCTCAGTGTTCTAGACCTCCTCTAGGTCCGCCTGATTAGTAATTTCTTCAATACGGCTTTGGGAGGGAATAACCTCATCATCACGGGGGACTTTAGCCCTGCTGACTTGCCGGCTCTCCAGCTACCTCTCATAAACCCGGCAGCTAGGGGGTTTTTAATTAGATTCTCATCGTGCTCATTCCCGACCTGCCTCATCTATGAACGGCCTGGTTTTTTCCACGGCTCTGTGGGCCGGGGGAGCATCATTAAACAGAAGCCCTACCTTTCAGACGCTTGTAACACCGCCATCGACGACAATGCTTTGCCCTGTGATGAAGTTACCTGCTGGTGCAGCGAGAAACACGGCGGCCCCGGCAACTTCCTCCGGCAAACCGATACGCTTCAGGGGCGCTGTTGCAGTAACAAGTTCCAGCATTTGCGGGTCCTCCCAAAGCGCACGAGCGAAATCTGTTTTGATTAGGCCTGGCGCAATACAATTGATACGGACATTATCCGCCCCAAACTCCGCCGCCAGGTTACGCGCGAGCTGGAAATCAGCCGCTTTCGATATGTTGTACGCACCAATTGTTGTGCTGCCTTTCATGCCGCCAATTGAGGACACGATGATGATGGCACCGTCTTTACGGTTACGCATGCCCGGAGCAACCTGTTGAACAAGCCAGTGATTAGAAATCACATTGTTAGAGAGAATTTTCTCAAATTGGTCATCAGAAATGCCTTCCATCGGACCATAGTAAGGATTGCTGGCTGCATTACAGACCAGAATATCAACTTCACCCAGCTGCTCACTCGTTGTTTTCACCAACCGCTGCAATTCCTCTTTGGAAGAAATACTTGCGGGAACAGCAATAGCAGCGCCCTCACCGTGTTCCGCATTAATTGCTTTGGCTACTTCCTCGCAGGCCGCTGCCTTGCGCGACGAAATAACGACCCTGGCGCCATGCGCCGCCATTTGCTCTGCAATCGCTTTACCAATTCCGCGCGAGGACCCGGTTATCAAGGCGACCTTGCCGGTTAAGTCAAAAAGGTTCATTAGATATCTCCATCGATAATAATCATTGATTATCAGTAACCCGATGTGCCGGCCACTATCTGCTGATAAAAGGCGGCGTCCAGCAATTCATAAGCGTCGCTGCGCGGTTTACGGACATAGATCAAGTCACCATCGACCTTGTCCGGATGGTAGGCCTCTTCACGCAATTGGCTTTTTTGCAGCTTGAACGTTGCCGTGGTCGTCACATCGCGAAGAACACGGATAAACACCGGCTGTGCGTAACCGGGCAGCTCTCGCTCCACCAGAGACTGGAATGCANTGATATCCAGCGCTGCTGNCGCTTCGCCCCTTNCGTCTAGCTGAAAAGCCACCATGCCGGCTCTNCCNTCNACANNTGGCATTTCCACGCCGTAGACATTGGCCATCGTAATCTGGGGGTGGGAGTTGAGTACTTCCGCCACTTCGTTGGTAGACACATTCTCGGCGCGCCAGCGAAAGGTATCGCCGGTGCGGTCCACAAACTGGAAGTGCTTCATACCCATCGCAAAACCGACATCGATCTGCCTTACCAGATCGCCGCTATTGAACCAGCGGTCGCCATCGATTTGGACATTGTCCACTATTTTACTGGCAGTCGCTTCGGGGTTGGTGTAGCCCTCGAATTCAGTTTCGGACGTGATCTTACCTAATAATAGACCTGGCTCGCCCAGCGGCACTTCGATGCAGTGTCCCTCGCCATCGCGAACAATGCTGTCGTTCTTTATATCGTATTGCACCAGAGCAACCGGACTCAGTGCAGCACCAATCGTTTTATCTTTATTCAGCACGTTTAAAAACGAGAAATTACCCTCGCTGGCGCCGTAGAGCTCACAAATGCGCTGTACGCCAAACCGGTCCCTGAATTGGTCCCACACATCTGGCCGCAGGCCATTGCCCATCATTTTCATCAGGGAGTTGTTTTTCTCGGCAGCACTTTCTGGCTGATCCGCCAAGTAACGGCAGAGCTCACCGACATAGACAAAACAATTGGTCTGGTATTTTTGTACCTCAGGCCAGAAGTTTGAGGCTGAAAAGGTGCGCCGCAGAAAAATCGAGGCCCCATGCGCCATAAAGCTAACAAGCCCGGGCATCATACCCGTAGAGTGGTACAGCGGCAGACAGAGGTAAAGCCGGTCTGTGGGTTTGACCTGAAAACCAAGCTTGCTAATCACCCGAGCTACCACAAGATATTTGAAGTGGGGCTGCACAGACGCCTTCGGCAGCCCGGTAGTGCCGGAGGTAAAGACATACATTGCTGTCTCGGTGGCGGAAATCTCGCGCGTTAGCTGCAGATTATCTTGTGGCATGCTCGTCACCGTCAGGGCAATATTTTCGGCCCAGTCCGGACAGCAATAATAATCGNCACTATCGCCCACCTCGGGCAACCAGAAGTAGTCACGACCTGCCTGCAAATTCAGGCTCTGCGCCAGTTTGGGCATAATCTTGGCCAGAGTATTTGTGCGCTCGGCACCCACAATGCATTTTTTGGTGCTGGTCTCTTTGAGACAGTGCACGAGGGCATTGCCGCTGAGACTACTGTTAATGAGGCTACCGGGCGCGCCCAGTTTGGCGAGCGCCAACAAGACTAAAATGAACTCTGCGCGATTTTCCATCAGCACCGCCACGCAGTCACCCTGTTTGACACCCCGCGCCGCTAGCAGATGCGCTAATTGGTTAACCTCGNCGTTGAATTCGCTGTAAGTCCACTGACGCCCCTCAAACAGCAGCATAATATTGTGAGGACTGCGTGCCACCGAATCTTCAAATAAAGTAGCCAGCGATGCCTTATCTTCCTTTTTAGGCTTTTTGCCGGCCAAAACCGGCACTATCTGCGCGAACTCCCAGAGAACCCGCAACACTTCGCGGNAGTAAGCCATAACACCCATATCAGCCTGCCAATTCGCGCATTGTCAGCTTTGCCAGCTGTGACATATGCACCTCGTCCGGACCATCGGCAATGCGGCATATTCGGGCATGGGTAAAGACCTCGGGAATCAATGTATCCTGACAAACGCCCATGCCGCCAAGCACCTGCATGGCGCGATCTGCCACCTGCTGCGCCATGTTCGGTGCAACAATCTTAACCATACTGATGTAGGGCTTCGCCGCCTCAACGCCCTCGCTATCCATCACGCTGGCGGCCTGCATGGTCAACAAACGGGCCTGCTCGATATCACAACGGCTGCGGGCAATCTCGTGCTGAACGCTGGTTTTCTTCTTCAATTTCTCACCAAAGGCCACACGGGCATCGGCGCGAGCGCACATTAGCTCCAGGCAGCGCTGCGCATTCCCCACCAACGTCATCGCATACTGGAAGCGCCCCGGACCGAGGCGACCCTGAGCAATTTCAAAGCCGCAGCCCTCGCCTTTGATCATATTGCTCACCGGTACGCGCACGTTTTCGAACAGTAGCNCCGCTTCACCGCCGGGNGAATGCAGATTATCGAAGGCGCGAAGCGGCCGCTCCAGTGTTATCCCTGGGGTGTCACGGGGCACCAAAATGGTTGAGTGCTGACTATGGCGAGGGTTCTCCGGATTGGACTTGCCCATTACCAACATAATCTTGCAGCGCGGATTNACGGCTCCAGTGGTCCACCACTTGCGGCCGTTAAGGACGTACTCATCGCCATCGCGCTTGATCTCTAGCTCCATATTAGTGGCGTCACTGGAGGCAACCTGGGGCTCCGTCATGGCATAGGCACTGCGAATTTCGCCCGCCAACAGTGGCTCAAGCCACTGCCTTTGCTGCTGGGCTGTGCCGTATTTGGCCAGCACTTCAATATTCCCCCGGTCGGGCGCGTTGCAGTTGAACACTGGCTGCGCCCACACCACCCTGCTCATGGTTTCAAACAGCGGCGCAATCTCCACGTTGGTTAAGCCGGGGCTCCAGGGTTGATACTCGTGGGGTAAAAATAGATTCCACAGGCCCTCGGCTTTGGCCAGATCACGCAGCTCGTCAAACCAGGGGGGCGTTTGCCACAAGTTATTCTGGTCAAGGCACCACTCGGCCCAGTCGTGCTCTCGTGGATAAATATGCTNCTGCATAAACGCTTCGAGCTGTGTATTGATCGCTTGAGCCTTCTCACTTATTTCAAAACCCATTTTTGTATCTCTCTAACCAATAGTGTCTGGTGCCGTTATTTCCCGGCTAAAACAAGTTCCATCGCTAGTCATGAATTGTGGCTTGGCAGCGGGCCCCATCACACACTCCCCAAAAACAGAAGTTCGCACCCGGTACCCGCCACAATGCGATCGACACGTGCTCGATCCTCAGTGTCAAGCGCTTGATACTGTTCGTTAATCCACTTGAGGCATTTCGCTTGATAAGGAAAGGTCGGTTGCGTCCAGGGCGAACCATCGATCTCTGCTTCCCAGCTCTTTTCTCCCGCCTGAAGAGCCCCNCTATTGGCCAATAGCGCCGGCACGTACATTCTGCCTACCTCTGTCAAAATACCGCGCAGTGTAGCTGGCATCTGATCAGCGCCATTCCAATCATCGGCGCCCGGCTCCAAACCACTGAGATCTTCCATCAGTGACGTCCACGCAACTGTGCGTGGAGATAGCTGGTGAGCGATAGCCCTCGGCGTTGGATCAAATCCCACCAACTGGGTCAACTGACCAAACATGGCAAAATCAGCCGCACCGGGTCGGTTGCCAAGCATGTAGGGCTGGGTCTGCAGATGGGCCTCCATCGCCTCCAGATAACGCCGGTAGCTGGCATCGATAATCGGGGCGGTTGTATCGTTGGAACCCACTACATACAGGCGACTGATCTGACGCTNGGGTATCATGTTCTTCATTTGCTCGTGCTGCTCGGGGGGCAAATTCACGCGAAAGTTCAGTGGCAATAANGTAGCGGCATTGTCGGCATCTGCTTGGAGGTGCCAGCGATAGTGGAACATATATTTGGTGACCCACTCATCGGCAAAGTCCTCCAGCAAATAGTCGATAAAAGCCAGTGCCGGGTCGACAGGGAGAACTGAGCGGTCCGGGCTCATGGCTTCCAATCGCCTGATTAAGGGAGTGGAGTCGGTTGCGGCTGTCAAATCGCCGTTGGCGTCAGGCAATATAAAGGTTGGCAGCAATACCGGTTTTGGCAGCTCAATCCCCAGAGTGGGAAGCACCAACTCTGGCTGCCCCCAGGTAATTTTGTGCGGGATTCTGCGATAGCGGAGCAGGGAGAGCATCTTGCGGGTATAAGGCGAGCCTACTGCGCCAATCAGCTGTATTATGCTTGNGTTTCTCATTTCTCTTCCAATTTTGTGCCTAGCCGACGTCTATGTGTTCTGCTTCACAACAGACCACGATTCAAAAATAGTTCTAGCATATATAATGATATTTTATTGCAGCCTCCTACATGCTGAAAGCAATGCTCATGAGCTCTGGTGATTGACCACACGGGTCGCGGTAATATCAGTCATGGTCGCTATGCCCATGCCCATAGGCGGCCCCGTGGCGGTGTAAGCAGCACTCGACTGCGCGGAATACGGTCGCATCCAAAATTGCAGCGACCATGAGGCCTCCGTATAACAAAGCATCCTGATATAGCTAGCGCACGAAAGGACCAATGGAACCGGCACAATTGTTACGACAGAAGTTCCATCGCACGCTTGGTATCAACATGCTCCCGCCATCGGGATACTTTACCCGCCTCCAGTTCAAACCAGTGAACATAGAGATTTTCGTATTGGCGTCCGGATCTCGCCCGGCCAATGACCTTAACTTCCAGTACGACGGTGTCCCTCACCGAAACGGCATTAATTTCCTCAAATACTGCCCCGTCGACAAATACTTTTGTCGCTGCCTCAACATACTTCCCGAACGCCCCAATACCGGATATCGGCCTGGTGCTTACTGACACCGGTAACGACATTTCAAAGTCTTCGGTGATCAGGCCTATGGCTTGATCTTTGTCTGCACTTAGCAGGCTGGCCAGCAATCTTTTCGCTACTTGAAGGTTTTCCCCCTCGCTACCCATTGATGTTGCTTCCGAAGATATTGTCATGCTCACCGCCTCAATTTGATCCGGGCCCAATATATGTTACGCGAATGTTGAATTATTAGCATACCTAATGCTATAACATTAAACCAACGATAACGATGGACTATAGAGAGTGCCGCAACATGTCACATAACGAGCGACATTCAAATGCAGTGGAGACATCATCCGGCCCAGACTTCGTCGACCTAGACACAGCTGCGGCCATGAAAACCGGCACCAGGGTCACTTTCGTCCCCGGCATGCCGGCTTTGTACTCTGAGGCCCTCAAGAACATCTGTTTTGTAAAGGGCGTGCCGCTGATACGGGTACTGCATCCACACATGGGCATCGACAAGGCCACCGGCCAGGATAGACAGGCAAGGCTCTATGAGCTAACCAGCCAAACCAGCTTACCCACCATGTTTCATAACCAGGAGCGGCCCAGAAACGTCTGGATTGAGCAACTTGCACTGGCCGAGCGAATCGGTGCAACGGGCTCTCCCTCGTTGATTCCTGATGATTTCGAGCTTCGCAGTGAAGCCCTCGGCGTCTGTGCGGTCGTAATGGGCGAGGACGGTATGGTCTGGAATATGAGACTTCTGATCGATACTCCGCTGGGAAGAAAATACGGTTATAGCGCGACGGCTTGTACCGAGGCTCCCGCAAAGGTTGCCGCGGTAGTCAGCCTGATCGATCGCCGCCTCGAAGCGCAGGAACAAAGTGGCTCTCGCTATCTCGTTGGTGAGACCTTAACCGCCGCTGACATCTACTGGGCGACAGTGAGCATTTCGATACTGCCCCCTCCCCCCGAGATCATGCCTCTGACCCGACAAAACAAGAAAGCGCTGGAGTACTTCGCCATGAATTCAGAGATTCCCATAGTTGCAGAGGCGCTTTCCCAGAGGATTGAAAATCACCAGCGCTACATTCTAAGCACATATTGTGAGACACCCGCGGTTCTGGGTGGCGACCCGTTATGACACCAATCCAGCGGATCAAACAAAGCCTGAATGAACCACCTCTCACTCCCCTATCTTCCTCCAGGAGTAATTAGCCATGTATAAAAAAAGTAGAATGCTAACCACTTTCTCGCCATCCGCACTCTGTTTCGCCATTGCAGCAGCAAGCACGAGTATGGTTGCCATGCCTTCCGCCGCACAAACGGCGACCCTTGAGGAAGTCGTAGTGACCGCCCGTAAACGGCAGGAGACTCTTCAGGACGCACCGTTGGCAATATCAGCACTCAGTGGCGATCAATTGCGCGCCGAGGGGCTGCGCAATCTATCCGATCTCGCGCGAGTAATACCTAACCTAGATGTGGCCACTGATGCACAAGCGCAGGTCTACATCCGTGGTGTGGGTGCACGCAATCCCTCGATCAATTATGACTCTGGAGTCGGTATCTACGTTGACGGAGCGTACCTCTCACGCATGCAGGGCGGTCTCCTAGATAACGTAGACATCGCCAATGTACAGGTTGTGCGCGGGCCTCAGGGAACCTTGTTCGGCAAAAACTCCACAGGCGGTGCCATCATCTATACCACTAACCGGCCGGTGGATGAGTGGGAGGGCGATTTGGAAGTCCGCGTGGGCAACCACGGGCGAGAAGATTTGAGGGGAACTCTCAACGTGCCACTGATAGAGGGCACCTTGAATTCTCGCTTTTCGATCTGGTCTATACATCGCGACGGCTACGTCGACAACGCTTGGGACGGTAGCGAGCGGAATGAGGAAGATCGTGTAGGTGGCCGCGGTCAACTGCGGTGGCTTCCCACAGATGCACTCACTATTGACCTCAACCTTAGCTACAGTGAAATGGACCAGGCCGGGTTTGGTCAAAATTGCAATCCGATTAACCAAGCGGGGGCCGGCTATCTGGCTGGGCTGTTAGCCCCGGTTCTGATGATGACTACCGGCAAGACCTACGCGCAGCATTGCGCGGATAACGGCGCATTAGGTATTGACACTGTAATAAACGACTACGTGACTCCCAATACCAAGGAGGAAGTAGCTCAGGGTATTGCCACCGTGGAATGGGAACTCAGCAACAGTATCAGCCTCAAAAGCATATCCGTCTGGCGGGACATCGAAAGCGAAGGACCTACTGACGTCGACGCGGTGGGTATATCGCTTCTCACCGCCGGCGCCTCTTATCCATCGACGCGGGGATTCCAGACCGATATTTTTAGTCAGGAGCTCCAATTGACCGGTAGCACCTTAAATGACTCAGTGAGCTTCGCAGCCGGTCTGTATTACTTCGAGGAAAATGGCAAAGTAAACTTGGCCAGTGGGCAAGGACCTTTGAGTACGAATAATTTTCCTGGCCTGCCATTGCCCTTCATGCTTTACAACTTTTCATTACTGGATGTCGAGTCAGATAACGAATCGATGGCGGCCTACGCTCAGTTTGACTGGGAGCTTGCTGACCAATGGACCCTCAGCGCCGGAATCCGATACACCGATGAAACCCGAGAGTTTCGCCGCACGCGATTCGTTCCTGACACCTCTGTGGGGAATCCGCCGGCAATGCCTGTGGGGCCAGGTAACTGGCTGCTGCCCGGAGGTACTGGATCGTTCAATATTGCGCATGATTGGGTGCCATCCAACAACCCACAGGACGACCAAACTCGCTCTGTGGAAGACGATGACTGGACGCCGATGGTCAGCCTGAGCTACAGCTTCGACGCTATCGGCTGGGTAGATACCGGCAGCGCCTACCTCACTTACTCAGAGGGCTATTTGTCGGGTGGTGTATCGGATCAGCTTGACCCCAGAAGCGGTCAGTTAGGGACTTTCAAACCAGAAAATGTGCAAAATTATGAACTAGGAGCGAAGCTGATTGGGCTGGACAGTACGCTATCTCTCAACACGGCACTGTTCTATATGGACTACGACAATCGTCAACTGACCAGCGTGACTCTTGATCCCAACACGGGCGCTCCTGTGGGTGTGCCTATCAATGCCAAGGCCTCTTCGGTAATGGGGCTCGAGATTGAGACTGTCTGGCTACCAGNGGGCAACCTTGAATTAACCGCNAACCTGACACTGAACGATGGTTCCATCGATGAATTCGACGACACGCAGATCTTGACCCTAGGTGCCGGNGCNCAGCTNGGACTGGATTGTGTTTCACTAGCTCCCGCAGCTCCGTTGGATATCTGCTCTNTCGATCGCTCGGATGAAAATCTGCCGAGACTNGCGAAATACAGCTACACGCTGGGTGCGNAAACGAAGTTTACGCTTGGCAATGGCACGCTGATCCCCCAAATTTCCTACAACTATCGTGATTCAGTAGATTATTGCCAGGACAGGGGCAGCTGCGTCAGCGGAGCATACCAACAGAATCGAGAAAATTTATCGGCCAGCCTCACCTGGAGCAACGAATCGTGGCGCGTACGCTTATGGGGCAACAACCTCACCGATGATCGCTATATCGGGGGCGGCCAGTTTATTACCGACAACCTAGGCAACGTNGCTGGCCAGTACAATGCNCCGCGTACCTACGGAATGGATTTGGGTTACAGCTTCTAACGAAGCCTTTTTTATCAACAGCAACGAGGCCGTTTAACGTTGAATAACCATGGGATGAGGGGACGAGACGGCCAGATTGTGCGCATGCTCTTTAAATAGTAGGACCACGCGAGAGCAATCCCGCGATGATGGATCATTTTCATATCCGGGGAGTGGCCATGGTGCTTCATCTCTTACTCGCGAAACTACCTCAACCGTGCCGCGGGGATGCCCCACAGAACGGTCGGGGTAGTCCTTCGTCGTCCCTCACATCGCTGCTGTAATGATTGATCGTTCACTGCGCTATTTCGTCGACAAAAAGCCACCGCCGCGATAAACCCTAACTCCTAAAAGCGCTTGCTTACAGATGGGTTTGTGCAGCCGTTGAGCAATATGAACNCCATTGACTGGAACTTCAACGTCAGAGGCTTCTAGGTTCGGACCGATATTTTTTACCAGCGTGACTGTCCATCAATCTGAACACGTGATGTAATAAGAATATTCTAGGTTGATTAAAAATATACTAGTCNGCGCAACCTACTCGAACGCCATGTAAGTCCCAACCCGAGTCAATCGGCGTTCCAGCTTCAGGTCAATTATGTCTGCGCCGCCACATTCGACCAGCAGGCGCCAGCAAATTTCTTTTTCACTCTTAGAGAGTCCGTCTATCCAGTCCAAAACTCGCTGAATGACCCATATCTCGTTACTGGCCACTGATTGCTGAATTTCTGTGCCGCGAATACGCGTGGTGAAGCGGCCGATAATGGGTTCGTGATCTTTTGGTTTGTCTGACAGTAGATCACCAGAGGATTTTCGCGTTTGCACTACTGCCCAGTTATTGAAGAAATCCACCGATTGAAGGATAGCAGCAGAATAATTTTCGAGGCAGAAACGCAGGAATGCCAATGTGCCCGGCGGAATCTCGTCACCAGCCAGATAAGTTTCAGGAATATCATGATGCTCGGGCGAGACGATTTCAGGCGTATTCATGTGCTCGGTCCAGCGAAATACCCGCGGGGCCTTTAGCTTCATGATATTGGAGGGCACCGGATCGCGGCCAAAGTGACCAAATAAGGGGCCCATCAATATGTGGTCTGCGATACTCGGCAGGCCACCGAATAAGTAAGGATATTGCCGGAAATGCTCTTCCAGAATTTTCAAAGCATCGAGATAGAGCGTATCAAATAGCGGTCTTACATCTGGAGTATCCGCAAAAATAGATGTTCGAAACCCATTCATTCTCTCAGCAATGACCTCACCGAAATGAGCGAGTTGTTCATCGGCACCATGAGGGGAGAATGAACGGCCGAATTCTCGACCGACAAAGTCGTAATTATCGTCCTTATAATTCCAGCGGTAGTGCCAGGCAGAACGACCCAGTGTGGCATCGACCAAAAACTCAAACAGGCGCGCAGCCATTTGCTGGCGAATGCCCGGCGGATAGGCCGGAGGCTCAGGAAATTGCGGTTCAAGTGCATCAAAGATCGCGATGCTGTCCTGTATCACCTGACCGTCGGGCGTTTCGATCTGCGGTATGCGGTGATTATCACTAGTTTTGCGGACATACTCACGGAACCGAGGCGTGCCGGGCACGCGCTCGACAAAAGGAATTCCTTTTTTTCTGAGATAGCTACGCGGCTTTGCTGTTGCGTACGAGGCGTAGGAGCCATATAGGGTGTAGATCGGCTTGTTCGGGGTCCTGCTCATTGTTGCCTCCCTTCTGGCCACCTAATTGTGTCGCTGAAAGTATTAGCATATCCTACGCTATAATATTTAAAAAACCCAAACACCATGAGCTGATCTGGTTTCTCAGCGGCGAGTTCAACCTCAGCAACAGATTAGAAAAGGCAAACAAATGTGGCTGGTGAAGAAATTTTTTATTCGAATATTGAGTAAATTTATCGGCTTCATGATGCGCCGTATAAAGCTTCCCGAGCCAGAACTAATCAGCGGGCCGGGCAGCCTGAACCAGCTACCAGCGCTTGTTCAATCAAAGGGCGTTCGAAGTGTATTGCTCGTATCTGACAAAGGCATTTCGGGCATCGGCTTGATCGACCCACTAGTGGAAGCATTGGACAAAGTCGGTATCGACTGTACGGTATACGACGATGTGCAATCCAACCCGACGATTGCAAACATTGAGTCGGGCGTTGAGATTTACCGGGCGAACAAATGCGACGGTATCATCGCCTTCGGCGGTGGCTCGCCAATGGACTGTGCAAAGGTCATAAACGCAAGGATAGGTAACCCAAAGAAGACCGCGCTCCAGATGCAAGGTGGCATGAAAGTTTCAGGGCCACTATCTCCATTGTTCGCAGTACCTACCACCGCTGGAACAGGCTCGGAGTGTTCCCTCGGGGCGATGGTGAGTAACCCAGAAAGCCACGAAAAATTCGGTGTTGCCAGTCCGTATTTGGTCCCGACCTGTGCTGTATTGGACGCGGAACTGATGATTGGGCTGCCACCACACATTACGTCGTCCACCGGCATGGATGCTCTCACTCACGCGGTGGAGTCCTATATTGGCAGTTGGGCTTCCGATTACACCAACTTACACGCCGAGCAGGCTGTGGAAATTATCCTTCGAGACCTCGAAGCCACCTATCGCGATGGTACGGATGTGGACCGCCGCCAAAATCTGGCCATGGCCTCACACCATGCAGGCTTGGCCTTTACTCGCGCAATGGTTGGCTACGTGCATGCCATATCCCACAATCTCGGCGGACTGTATGGCGTACCACATGGTCTGGCCAATGCCGTTATTCTGCCCTTGGTACTCGATTTTTGTCGGCAAGACTGTGAGGCGCAGTTGGCAAAACTTGCTGTTATCGGTGGTCTCGGCCGCCGTAATGAGCCTATCAAAACCTTGTCTCTACGTTTTATAGATAAAGTACGGGAGATGAACCGGAATATGGATATCCCAACCGGTATCGCGCAGTTGCAGGCATCCGATATACCCAACCTGGCGAAGCGTGCGCTCGCAGAAGCTCACCCGCAGTACCCGGTTCCTCGGCTGATGAAGCATTCAGAGTGTGAGGCGATACTGCAGAAATTGCTGACAATCCGGGGTTAGTGGTTATAGGGCTAGCGCAATCCTCGAAGACTGGCCTGGGTGGTGCAGCAACCGCGAACGCTTACTTATTCACTACAAGTGGGAACCTTAGCTATGACCGCATTTAAAACAGCAATTACGCTCTGTGGATCCTTGCGCAAACCTCACCAAATGTTACAGAAACAAACCTACGAGGGGCATGTGTCGATTCACGATGACAACATGGCAAATGATCTAGGGTTTTCAGGCGCACCGATCGAGGGGCCAACCCACTTCAGTCAGTTCGACCCCTTGTTGTTTGATTTGTTTGGTAAAGCCTGGTTTGAAAACGGCTGCATCAGTGTCCACTACCAAAACATGGTGATCGAAGGCGAGGAAGTTCGTGCTTTCGCGACACCTGCCGACGATAAAAAGAGCGCGGTAATTTGGGCTGAAAAAAAAGACGGCACCCCGGTCTTGCAAGGCAGTGCCAGTATCGGCCCAACTCATTCGGAATCTGAACTGGATCGGCGCCGCGCTAGGCTACGACCTTCACAGCAGCTGGTGATTCTGGCGGAGCAACATATCGGCATGAAAGGAAAACGGGATGAACATGTGGTAATGAGTTTTGATCAACACATGGGTGATCTTTATCCGTTTAGCCTGAATGAGAAAGTCGAGAGAATGACCGAACCATCACCCTGGTACACGAATGTGGGCGGCAGCCGGTCACCCTGGAAGCAAGCGATAATCCCATTTGAGATGGTCAGTGTGCTGACTGAATATTCGGCTCGAGAAGCCGAAATACCTCGCAAAGGTCCCGCCGTTGGGTTATTTGTCGATCAAGAAATTAAATTGATAAATGGGCCTTTGTTCGTTAATCACCCTTACCGGCTACAGCGTGAAGTTATTCATTTAGCCGAGAGCCGTCGTGTAGAATCCAGTTGGACATTGACAAAGGTATACGACGAAAAAAGTAACGAGCTCGTTGCTGAATGCATATTAAATCACTCGCTTATCAAGTCATCTTATGAAAATTACGAAGAAGAGGCGATAGCATTGGGAAAGAGCGCCACCCACCAAATTAGCGGTAACAAAATATCAACCGGAACTCGCAGCTGAAAAGAAGAACTCATGACATCAACCCGCGACATCATTTTTCCCAAAACGGCCGACAATGAGTACCGTTGTGGGACCATTGTTTTATACGGGTTCTGCCTTTTCGTTGCCGTTGGGTTCCTCCGAAGCGCAGTTCATCTCCTACTCCCGGACGGGGGAATTAACTCCATCGCCAGCATCATAGTTTTCGAAGGCACACCCAGTCCAAACGACGTGATCTACATGCTGCAATCGGGCGGAGGAGCG
>NYTE01000053.1 GCA_002683335.1 Halieaceae bacterium | reverse complement strand
GGAGCATCGTCGGTTGGAATGAATCGTCCACCTTCGCCGGTTGTGAGGTTCAAGATGACGTCCTCGTTCTGGTCTCGAACGCGCTCCACCAATTCACGATAGAGCGCTATATCCATCGAGCCTTTGGCGGTCTTAGGATCACGCACATGCAAATGTACAATAGACGCGCCCGCCTTGGCCGCTTCTAGTGCTTGGCTTGCAATCTCTTTGGGCGTGATTGGCAGGTGGGGATTAATCTCGGGCGTCATTAAGTTTCCGGTGACTGCACAGGTTAAAATGCGTTTCTTTGCCACTTTATGCCTCTAATCCTGCAAGCGCGGTTTCTATTGCCTGAGTGATCAGATCGCAGATTGCCTCAATTTCTTTACGTGTGGAGGTATAGGCTGGCGCAAGTAAAACATGATCTCCTTGCGTTCCATCGGCACACCCTTGAGAGGGGTAGCACATTAAGCCCAAATCAAGCGCAATTTTTCGCACCTTTGGGGCAAGGACACGCGTCGCATCAAAGGGCTGTTTAGTTGTGCGGTCCTGCACTAGCTCAACCGTCCAGAAAAGACCGCGTCCGCGAATATTTCCGACATGTGGATTTTGGCTGAGCCGGGTTTGTAGGCCCTTGCGCAACTGCTCGCCGCGCGTGCGCACATTTGTCAAAAGATTTTCTTCTTCGATTACTTGTTGTACTGCTAGTGCACCCGCGGTTGCGATAGCGTGGGACATATAGGTATGACCGTTCCAAAGCGTTCCGCTTCCATTCTTTATAATGCGAATTACATTTTCCGCTGCCATAAGGGCTGCAATCGGCTGATAGCCAGCCCCAAGGCCCTTTGCCAAAGTAGTAATATCTGCCGCGATACCCTCTTGCTCTAATGCAAATAGGCTTCCAGTACGACCCATACCGCACATCACCTCATCTGCAATAAAAAGGACGCCATAGGTGTTACAAATCTCACGGATGCGTTTGAAGTATCCCNTAGGCGCNGGCTGTGTGCCGAGTGACGCACCGACGACAGGTTCTGCCACAAATGCCATGACAGTTTCGGCGCCCAGCCTCTGTATTTCTTTTTCTAAAAGGTTCGCCATACGTAGGGCAAAATCTGTCTCTGCCTCTCCTTCGCGCCGCATNCGGTATTCGTAGGCCGCTTCGATATGACTGACATCCATTAGCAAAGGCTGAAACGGACCACGCCGACCNGCGTGACCGCCGGTGGCCAAAGCGCCCAGCGTATTGCCGTGATAGGATGGNGCGCGGGCGATGATCTTGCTGCGTTNGGGTTCGNTTCGTTCTAAATGGTATTGGCGNGCNAGTTTAAGNGCCGCCTCCATCGCTTCNGACCCACTTCCCAGATACATAACGCGGCCCCGTCCGGTTCCGCTAGGTGCNCGATCGATTAGAAACTGCGCNAACTCCTCTGATGGTCGGTTGGTGAAGAACCCATTATGAGTAAAGGCTATAGTGTCTAATTCAGCCTTCAGTGCGTCGCGCACCTTGGCATTATCATGCCCTAGACAGGATACAGCCGCTCCGCCGCAGGCATCCAAATAGCGCTTACCGGTATGATCAATCAAATAGTTGCCCTCCCCTGCAACAGCAGTGGGTGGCGTCCATTCTAAGGTTCGATGTAGTACGCTGGACATTGTGCATCTTCCGTCTTGCATATTAAACTAAGTTTTGTATATAAAACAACAGGGCAGAACTCAAGTTTATTTCTTGGTAAGTTCACTCGTCAGGAGATTTGGTTTGAACGGCGCATTGCATGGCATAAAGATCATTGAGGTGTCTCAGGTTCTCGCAGCCCCCTTCTGCGGTTATCAATTCGCCTTGCTTGGCGCTGATGTGATCAAGGTTGAGGTGCCAGATTTGCCGGATTGCGCACGTGGGCGCGGCCCACTTTCAACGCTGAATGACAAAGGTGTTGGGCTGACCTATCAAGTGCAGGGTAGCAATAAGAAATCCCTGGCTCTGGATATTCGTACCGAGCAGGGACGCGAAGCGATGATAAACCTCGTGAATGACGCCGATGTTTTCATAGAGAACTATTCAACTGGCACATTGCAAGACCTTGGGTTGGGTTATGACGACATCAAGAGCCATAACCCCAAGATAATCTATTGCGCGTTAACAGGCTATGGTGATGACGGTCCCAAGGCGTTCAAGGGGGCTTATGACAATACTATTCAAGCTGCCTCTGGCACGGTCGCGCAATGCAGTGGCGCGAAGCCAGGGGTATCGTTTGTGGATTATGCGGCTGGATACTCAGCCGCCTTTGCCATTGCTGCAGCACTCTTGCAACGTCAGCGCACCGGCGAGGGCTGTTATATAAGTACCTCTATGCTAGAAGTAGCGTTGAGCCTCATGGCTCCCGAGGCTGCGGCCAAACAGGTGGCGCCGGACGCACCTAAACGTCATGAGGCTGGTCTTCAGACCTATGAAACCGCCGAAGGTGCTTTGATTTTGGGAGCTTTCAAGCCGTCTCAATACCGCAAGCTGGGGACTTGTTTCCAAGATCTTGGGTATGATATACCTCTTCTAGCCGACATACAGACTTGGGAGGATGTTTGGATGCACTCCGATACAATGCGTTCGGAGATGAGCGATGTGTTGATGCAAAAAAGTGCGGCGGCTTGGCAAAAGCACTTTGAACTNAGCGATATTCCTGCTGAGCGCGTTGCCACCTTAGAAGAGGCCGTTNCTACGCCCCAAATTTTGACCCGNGGTTACTTTAAACNTTCACCGGTTGATGCAGATATTACCCTGCCGCTCGCAGCATATCATATGAGCCTAGGTGGCCCTGAATTAACTGCTGCACCACCAATTTTGGGACAGCACAGCCGGAATGTATTGGAAAGTGCAGGGCTGAGTGCGTCTGAGATTGATAGATTATTCGCAGAGGGCGTGGTGGTATGACCTACAAGCTGACCGCAGTTCCGGCCTTTCGCCTGCCAGAAGACTACCGCCACATGGGCGAACCATCGGCCTGGGCTAAGATGACCCGCCCCGGCCAACCCATGCACTCATTCCTTGAGGCTGCTTTCTTTGATGTAGATGGCAATCTGTGGCTATCGGACGTTCCTTATGGGCGGATATTCAAAGTGTTTCCAGAAGGGGATTGGTCATTGGCCTATCAGATCGACGGAGAACCACATGCTATGCGGATTGCGCCAGATGGGCGGCACATCGCAGTTGATTATCGTCATGGTTTGATTGAATTGGTAGGGCAAAGTGATTTTAAAGTGTTGAGTACTGGTCTTGAATCCCAACCCTATTTGGGGCTCTCGGACATGGCCTATGCCCCCGATGGCGCACTCTGGTTCACTGACAGTGGCCGCACGTCACTCAGCGATCCCAAGGGCCGCGTCTATTGCCTGTCGCCGGGCGGTGTGTTGCGGTTGGTGCTTGACTGTGTGCCTTATTCCAACGGGATTTGTTTTTCGCCNAATGGCGCTTGGGTCTATGTGGCAGCAACCCGCGCCAATCAGGTTTGGCGGCTCTCATCAAAGTTACCAGCTACAGGCCAACCCATGGTAGGCACATTTTTACAATTGTCTGGAGGACTAGGCCCCGACGGGCTTGCCACCAATAACCAAGGCTGGCTAGCAGTTGCNCAAGCACAGGCCGGACGGGCCTATGTATTCGATNCACTCGGCGATCCAATAGCAGAGGTGCGCGTGCCCGAGGGGCTGTGGACCACCTCAGTGACCTTCCATCCAGACGACCAATCCAAACTCTATATCGTCGACGCCCAAACTGGCACCGTATTTGCCGCTAACATTCCTCAATAACGGATGAACTTATGAAAAAAGAAGACCTTCANGGATATGTGCCTGCCATTGCAACTCCCTTCAACGAGAAGGGCGAAATCATGGACGATGCCTTTGCCGAACTTTTTGACTTCCTGATCGGTCGCGGTGCTACCACGATTTGCATTGCCGGGGACAACGGCGAAAGCTGGGCGTTGAATGCTACTGAACGCGGCTATCTGGTGCGCCTTGCCAAAGATATTGCCAAAGACCGTGTTAAGGTGATGATGGGTATTTCAGCGCCTACGATCGATGCTTCGCTTGCTTATGTGAGAGCCGCTGAAGAGAACGGTGCAGATGTTCTTCTGTCCATGCCGCAGACTTATGTACTAAAAGCGTCTGAGGCGGAGNTGATGGCACGCTTCGACAAGGTCTCTGCTGCAACGAACAAGCCTATTGTACTCTACAACTCACCTCGCCGTATGGGGTTTTCCTTGACCGTAGATCAGACCGAGACCCTTGTGAGAAACCANAACATAATCGGGATTAAAGAAAGTCAGCGCGATTTCTTTTATCANACACATCTGCTGGAGCGGCTTGGCCAAAAGATGTCTATCATGACTGGCCCTTGCCATTATATTATGCCTGCGTTTGCGCTAGGGGCCAAAGGCTTTATCGCCACAGGGCCTGAGTTCACCGACCTAAAACCGTCAGAGATGGCCGAGGTTGGCGCGGGCGTGCCGAATGACACGTATCGCAAAGCGCATTATCAGCTCACCGTGCTCTACGAGATGCTGATGGGCACAGCGACATGGCCTGCCGCCTTCAAAGCGGCGTTAAACCTCATCGGCCAGCCTGCCGGCGTACCACGGGACCCGGTTTTATCCGCTACGCAGGCTGATACTGACAAGATCAAGCGCTGCTTTGACCAGCTGGGTATCAGCTATATATGATCCGGCTTGTACCAGACCAATCCTCACAAATCACGCGCACTGAGAAGGTGGAGTTCACCTTTGACGATGTGGCGATCTGGGGCTATGCAGGGGAAAGCCTTGCCGCAGCCTTGATCCGGTCAAGATACTTGCACCTGCGCGATGCGCCAAAAGATGCTGGCCCGCGCGGCGCGTTTTGTTTGATGGGCCTTTGCCAAGAATGTGTGGTTGTGCTGAAGGGGCAAACGGTCGAAAGCTGCCGCATAGAGGTACAGCCGGGCATTACTGTTACATCTTTGAGATACGGTAAAGATGACTGATCCTATTGACATTCTAGTGGTCGGCGCGGGCCCGGCTGGGGCCAATGCGGCTCTGGCAGCGGCACGTCACGGCAAACACGTGGTTTTATTGGATGAACAAGAAAAACCTGGTGGTCAGGTCTGGCGGGCAAAAGACAGCTCGATTCTGTCTGCACCGCAAACGCCAGAGGGTTCTGCTGGTGATGCCCTACGCGCGCAGATCACAAAAACACAGATTGACCATCGCGGCAGCACCCGGATTTGGCAAATCGAACGGCAAAGTGAATGTTGGGACGTGCATGTCTTAAGGGATGGCGAGGTGGAGCGGCTGACGACCAAATCGCTGGTATTGGCCACTGGTGCGCGCGAGTTTGTGCAACCAATCCCAGGTTGGACTAAACCTGGCGTTGTCGGATTGGCAGGCGCAACCGCACTTTTTAAACAAAACCTAAGCCCACTAGGGCAGCGCACCATTGTCTCTGGAACAGGCCCGTTGGTTTTCTTTGTCGCTTCGGAAATTCGTCGTTTGGGTGGTACGGTAGCAGCAGTAATTACTCCAAATACAAGGCGTGATTGGGTTGCAAAGTTACCGGCGTTGGCGGGGCGTCTCGATTTAGCTTTGCGTGGTGCTCTTTGGATCGCCGATCTTATGTTGAGCCGCATTCCAATTTACTGGGGTTGTGCCGTTGTCTCTGTTGAAGGTGCAGCGCGTGTTGAAGGTTCTCAGATACAGAAATTGGATGCCAATTGGGCTCCTAGGGGAGAGACCTGGAAAATCGATGCGGATAGTCTGTGTTTAGGTTATGGGCTGATCCCGTCGATTGAGGCGGCTCAACTTTCTGGTATTACGATATCCCATCGCCCAGAATTGGGTGGCTGGGTGCCGGATATAGGCGAAGATGGCACAACATCCATCGACGGCGTATTTCTTTGTGGTGATGGGGCTGGTAT
>NYTE01000052.1 GCA_002683335.1 Halieaceae bacterium | reverse complement strand
GGCCAGCGCGTCGTCGACTTGAGCCTGGATCGTGTCCACCTGCTGCTCAAAAATCAGTGGCGCAATGTCGCCGGCGCCGTCTTCAGAACAGGTGAGCGATAGCTCGCTTAGCTGCCTGAGGAGCTCATCGGTAACTGCCTCTGAAATACTCTCGTGGCAGTAAACTCGCTCCAGGGACTGACAAGCCTGACCGGTCATACCGATCGCGCTGCGGATAATCGCTCGGGCTGCCAGGGGCACATCGGCGTCATGCAAAATCACGGCGGGGTCCTTGCCTCCCAGCTCCAAAAAAGCAGGAATAAAGCACGCTGCAGCTTGCTGACTCACTTGGCGTCCTGTCTTCACGCTGCCGGTAAAACACACCGCGTCGACCTCTTCGATCATCGCCTTACCCGTGTCCGGACCGCCCGTCACAATGTGCAGCACCGCCGCGAGCTCGGGAACCGCGTCAAGCGCGCGCTGTAACGGCTCTATAAATCGCGGCGTCACCTCTGAAGGTTTCAGCAAAACCGCACAACCCGCGGCTAATGCCGCTAGGCTGTCGATCATGGCGAGCAATAAAGGAACATTCCAGGGGCTGATCACCGCGACCACTGGGTACGGAATCAAGCGGTGTTGGTAGTGCACCGCAGGGACCTGTCCCGACTGACCTGATCCCGCGAGATCTTGCAGAATAGGGCCCGCGCGTTCCGCCCACATCCGAATCAGCTCGACCGACTTCATCGCCTCAAAATGCGCAAATGTAGTGCGGCCGGTATCCACTGAAAGCGCCTGCGCAAGAGATCCGACCTCGACCATGACCGAATCGGCAAAACGGTTAAGGACTTCGGCACGACCCTCCGCGCCAAGGGCTGACCACTGCATTTGCGCCGCGCGCAACCCGGCCGCAATCGACTGAATATCATCGGCAGAACTAACCGGCATTTCATAATCATATTCACCGGTTCGCGGATTACGGACCGATAACATCGCCGCCGTCATCTCAACTGGCTTCCTGCATTGCCATCTTTCCAAAATGTTTCGGCAGACCTGCCGAGGCGGTGAAGCCAAACCATTCCTCCTCCGGCAAAAGCGCCGCCACCTTATGGCGCGCCGCGAGCAAAGCCTCCAGATCAATCCCGGTTGAGTACCCCATGGACGCAAGCATAAAGACCAGATCTTCGGTCACGATATTGCCACTGGCGCCCGGAGCAAAAGGGCAGCCGCCCAAGCCGCCCAGGGAGCTATCGAGGGTAGTAATGCCCAACTCGACCGCCCGCAAGGCATTCGCCAGACCCTGACCGCGGGTGTTGTGCAGATGTACGCCGGTAAGACGAGACTCTCCGCAGCGCTGCCAAATGCCCGTTACCAGACGCTCCAATTGAGCTGGATTGCCCATCCCGGTAGTGTCTGACAGACCGACCTCGGCGACCCCCAGCTCCAACACTCGAGCCGCCATGTCAATCACAAAGGCTTCGTCCACAGCGCCCTCAATCGTGCAGCCAAATGCGGTCGACAACCCCACTTCAAAGCAGGGGCGCTCAGCCTCGGGCACCTGATCTACTAACGCCTGACATGCGGCGATCTGTTCTAGCATCTGGACGTGATCGCGGCGCACGTTTTTCAGACTGTGGGTTTCACTTAGCGAGAGCGGTATGGAGATTTTGTGGGCGCCCGCCTCGAGAGCGGCTTCACATCCACGAACATTTGGCACGAGCACTGCAATGACCAAATCTGCGTGGCGACGTGCGCCCCTGACCACCGCCGCGGTATCAGCCATCTGCGGCAGTAGCTTTTGAGAAACAAATGACCCCACCTCGATTTCCCGAACACCTGCGCCATATTCCGCCTCGATCCAGGCGAGCTTCCCGTCGGTAGACAAAATGGTATCGACACTTTGCAGTCCGTCTCTGGGACCAACTTCGCTAATCGTGATCTGTTTCATGGGGTTTCTTCACTCACCGACGCGCACCACCACCTTTCCGTGGTTACGTCCCCGCATCAATTGACAGAACGCCTCGGGTGCGGTCTCAAGCCCATCGTGCATCTCTTCATTCCCCACCAGCTTTCCAGCCTCGGCAAGGGGCACAAACTCTTCTTCGAAAGCGCCTCGCTGAGGCTCGTAGTCGTAAACCACCAGACCGCTCACGGTCGCGCGCTTGGTTATCCATAAACCGGGATGCGGCCCCGTGGTTTTATGATCACCATTGTAATCCTTGATGAGGCCACACAGGACCACTCGACCGCCGATGGACAGCTGCTGTGCCACGGTTGTTAATATTGGGTCGCCTACGAGGTCAAAGTACACCGAGACACCTTGAGGTGAAATCGCTGATAGCGCCTCTGCCAAGTCATCTTCATTGCGGTCAATGCAGTGATCGTACCCCAGCTCTTCAATGGCAATACGGCACTTCTCGCTGCCACTGGTAATCGCGATAGTGGTAGCGCCAGCGCGCTTTGACAATTGCGCCGCCATAGCACCGACGCCCCCTACCGCGGCCGGTATCACCACCACTTCTCCCTCACCGACTTTGGCAAGATCCACTATGCCGGCCCAAGCCGTCAGTCCGGGCATGCCGAGAATCGAAAGCGCCAAAGAAGGTCGGCTAAGACCCGTCGGAACGCGAGACAGCGCCTCCGGGGCATGATCGCTCAATTGTTGCCAACCTCCCTGGCAGCGCACCGCGATCCCGACCGGCCAATTCGGATCGTCACTCTCAGATACCCGGGCGATCACCTCACCGGGAATCACTTCACCGGGATCGATCCCGTGACCCAGATGATTGCCGGCAATCACCGACCGCATATAAGGATCCAGAGACAGGTAAAGAGTCTCGCATCGCACCTGTCCGGGGCTGCGGGAGCCCAGCGGCCGACTCTCTAACGCGAAGTCATCGGGGTTGGGCAAACCTTCAGGACGTTGCCTAAGGATAACGGCGAGATTGTCGTCTGTTTTTGTCATATTCAACTTTGCTGCTGTAAAGAGCTTAATGATATAACATAATAACAAACCATCTGGAGAGGCAGTAATGACGGGGCGCCGGGGGGCAGAGGAGCAAGCATCTCCGCTGCGAGGAATCAAAGTCATCGAATTTACCCACATGGTGATGGGCCCCACCGCAGGCGTCATTCTGGGTGACCTCGGTGCCGATGTGATCAAGGTAGAACCACTGAGAGGCGACAATACGCGGCGCCTGAAAGGCTCTGGCGCCGGGTACTTTCCAATGTACAACCGAAACAAGCGATCGATTGCCCTCGACCTGAAAAATCCAAAAGGCCGCGACGTGGCACTGCAGCTCATTCAGTCCGCAGACATTGTCCTTGAGAATTTCCGCACGGGCACGATGGGGAATCTCGGACTCGATTACGATTCGCTCAAGGCCGCCCATCCCAGCCTCATTTATTGCTCACTCAAAGGATTTCTATCGGGCCCCTATGAGAACCGCGTCGCGCTCGACGAAGTCACCCAGATGATGGGCGGTCTGGCGTATATGACAGGGCTCCCGGAACGCCCGTTACGTGCCGGATCCTCGGTCATTGATATCACCGGTGGCATGTTTGGTGTCATTGCGATTCTCTCTGCGCTGCATCGTCGCAAAGAAACCGGGGAAGGCAGTCACGTGACCAGCGCCCTGTTTGAAACCACCGCGTTTCTGGTTGGCCAGCACATGGCGCAGCAAGCCGTGAGCGGCGAGGCGCCGCCACCCATGTCCGTGCGGCAATCTGCGTGGGCGGTTTATGACATCTTCGAACTGGACTCGGGCGAGAGGGTTTTTGTCGGTATTGTCAGTGACACGTTATGGCAACGCTTCTGCGAAGAATTCAGCCTGGCTGACTGGGCGTCCGACAACACCCTTGCCAGCAACGCCGACCGCGTCGCTGCAAGAGAAGCACTGCTGCCCGCCATAACGGCATTATTCGCGCCCATGACGCTGGACACATTGAGTGAACGATTGGCGCGCGCAGGCTTACCTTTCTCGCCGATCAACACCCCGGGGGACCTGTTTGAAGACCCTCATTTAACCGCGTCGGGTGGGCTGTTACCGGTGCATCTCACTGAGGGTGATCGCACAGGAGAAGAGACGAGTCTGCCGCGTTTGCCGGTGGAGTTTGGCAGCCATAAACCTCCGTTGCATCGCGATCTGCCCGAAGCAGGGGCGCATAATCGCGAGGTATTGATGGAGCTCGGGCTGGACGAAGAGGCCGTCGCGCATCTCACTCAAGAAGGCGTATTGAGCGCCTAATCAATGCCGAGATACACCCAGGGCCGACGCGCCTGATCCCTTTTCTCGAAAGCGGTAATCTCATCTAAAGATTGCTCAGTCAGTCCGATTTCATCGAGCCCCTGCAGCAGCATATCGCGTGCGTTCGGGTCAACCGAGAAAGTCTCCACATCACAATGCGGATCGTGCCTGATTGTGCAGGCCTCAAGATCCACATCCAACGTATGCGCCTGTGGATCCCTGCTCACCCATTCTACAAGCTGCTCAATCTGATCGGAGTGAAGCTCGATAGTCAGCAACCCGTTACGAAGCGCGTTATTGCGGAAAATCGTAGCGAAAGACGTTGCAATAATGACCCGGAAGCCACTCTCCAGGAACGCCCATACGGCGTGCTCACGAGAGGACCCACAGCCAAAATTGGCGCCGCTGAGGAGGATCGAGGCGCCAGAGAAACCAGCCTCATTCAGCACAAACGCCGAGTTCAGGGTGCGCGCGTTCGGATCGTGGTATCGCCAAGGCGCAAACAGCCCCTCCGAAAGCCCCGACCTGGACACGCTGCGCATTTCGCGCGAAGGAATGATCGTATCGGTATCAATGTTATCGCGCAGCAAAGGTGCGGTGATGCCCGTGTGCTGGGTAAAAGGCGTCATGCTGTGGTGTCCGCGACCAAATGGCCCGCACAGGCGCTGGCGACGACGGTCAGCGGACTGGCAATGTGTGTGCGCACGCCCAGCCCCTGCCGACCCTCGAAATTACGGTTAGTGGTTGAGGCAACGCGCACCCCATCCCCAAAGCTCTCACCCCCCGCAAAAAAGCACATGGAGCAGCCAGGCTCGCGCCACTCAAAACCGGCACTGCGGAAAATCTCATCGAGACCCTCTGCTTCTGCGGCACGCTTCACTTGTCCGCTCCCCGGGACGCATAAGGCTTTCACGCTATTGGCCACNCGGTGACCGGTGCGCGAGAGATACTCTGCGGCAAGCCGTAAATCAGACAGTCGGCTGTTGGTGCAGGAACCAATAAAAGCCGCGTCAACAGAATAATCGGACAAATGACTGCCACCGCTCACACCCATGTAATCCTGTGCGCGCTGCCACGCCACACCAGTGGCGTCATCCGGCGCNTCGATAACGTGAGGCACGACGCCATCCCAATCGATAGCGTGTTGCGGACTGGTGCCCCAACTGAGCTGAGGTTTGAGTGTCCTGATGTCCAGAACGTGTTCGAGATCAAACCGGGCACCCTCGTCACTCTGCAATCCGTGCCAGTGAGCATAGGCCTGATCCCAAGCTTCACCCCGAGGCGCATAAGGGCGATCGATGCAGTACTCGAACACCTTTTGATCGGGCGCAATCAATCCCGTGAAGGCAGACAGTTCGGTCGTCATATTGCACAGGGTCAAGCGCGCCTCCACGGCCAACGCCTGAATCGCCGGGCCAGCAAACTCAATGGCATAGCCGGCACCACCGGCGCCGGACAGTTCGCGAATCGTGAACAAGATAAGGTCTTTGGCGGTCGCATTGCACGGAAGGGCTCCCTCGAATGTGACTCGCATTGTCCTGGGTCTCGTGACACGAAGAGTACTGGTGGCCAGCGCATGTTCTGCCTCGGTGGAACCCACTCCCCATGCCAGCGCCCCGAGGCCGCCGAGTGTGCAGGTGTGGCTATCGGGACAAATAATCGACAGGCCAGGCAAAGCGATACCGAGCTCCGGCGAGATCACATGGACGATCCCCTGATCCGGATCAGGAAGATCAAATAGTTTAATGCCGGTTTCTTGGGCAGCGCCGCGTGTCGCTACGATAAAGTCACGCCCGCTGGGCATCAAGGTGTCATCACTCCGTCCGGGCAGCGTATCGACAATGTGATCCATGGTGCAGAACGCATGCTCGCGTCGACGAACCCCGCGGTTATGCTCGAGTAGACCGTTCAGTGCGGCACTCCCTGTCCGCTCGTGAAGGAAGATACGATCGACATACAAGAGTGATTGGCGCTCGGAAAGCGTCATCACCTCATGTTCTTGCCATAGTTTGTCAAATAACGTGGTGGTCACAACGAACCCGCGAATCACCTGAGGCTCTACCCAGTGGCAGACCGTGNAATAGATATATCATTATAACAATAAGCCTAATGNGACGCCGCTGGCAATACAGACTCGGTAAAAGCGATCTCTATAGGTGCCCCCGACGGCAGCCTGACAACGCCGCCGCGCAACCCTCCGTCTTGGTTACGGTATGCGAGCTCCCAGGGGAGTGGCGCCTTCAAGGCATGAGGATCCACGCTGACGCTTACTAGAATGACGCCGCCTTGTTCACCTTCTGGTGCCGGAACGGAGGTGGCCGATTCAGGGTAATGATCGATTTCTATTCCGTAACCATCGGCCATGGAGACCAGCGCCAGCGCATGCTCGGTTTCAAGCGGCAAGTCATAGGCCTCCGACAACACCCCGATACGATAAGGAATCGGCCCCACCACACCGTTCTCAAAATGCTGTTGCCAAAACGCCACACTGGCTGTGATATCGGCACTGCCCATCACCATAATAAAGGTGTGGCCCACAGGCTCCGGGTTAGGTTGGGGCTGGAGAAAGGACTGCGACGGGTCGATCATATGCGTCAGGTAAAGCAGCTCCTGATCGGGCCCAGTCACCTGCATCGCGAAAATATTTTTCTGGTCCGTTAGAAAATCAGGTCCTTGCAAATGATGGAACGCGGACCCGTCGAGACCTTCTTTTAGCGCGACCGGGTCTTGCACCAGCAACTCGACCGCGCTCCAGCCTACCCGTCGCATCGGCTCAAAACCGGACTGCCCACCCTGAATAATGCGAATNCCCACCTGCGGACCCGAACGCGGCACCAACGTGACAAACCGCCGACCAGCGAGCTGCGGGCGGGCAATAGCGGTAGCCAGCTCTCGGGACATCACGCCCTCATCCACCGCCCGGTAGCCGAGATAGTCCTCGTATGCCACCTGCGTCAAGGCAAGATCTTGCGCCAGCAACCAAACCATCAATATCGATTTCAACATCGCTTCATCCTCGCTGCGGCAGCTGATAGAGATCGAGTCGGCCACCGTCAGGTGCCGTCATAGCAAAACACCGGGTACCTAGCACCCCGGGTAGTCTCCGTTCCGCCAGCGGGTGACAAATCTGCGCCGACCACTCACTGGACTGCACGGCGGCATATGTTTCCTCGATATCCTCACAGGGCACGCTGAGCGCTCGCAAGCCCCGGCCTCCGTTGACCGGCACATCAATGACCGGCAAAGGGTAGTTCGGCACGTCGATCAGCTCGATAGAGCCCGACATCGCCGATTGGGGGTGCGCAATACTCAAGTGAATCTCCGCAGCCTCCACCGGATAGTTTTCAAGCTGCAGTACCTTGGGGCCCTCGCCAGGCAGGGGGCCCGCATGATCAACAAAACGCTCAAAACCTATCACGCTTAGAAAAGCGAGTGTCGCCTCAACATCAACCACCATCTGCGTGGAGTTAAAGATATCGCTCATGCGATCGAATACCACACCTTCCAGTGGCGGGTGCAAACGCTCCATTACCGCCATAACGATACCGTCATCCTGAATATAGAGCCCCTCGCTGGTTTGCACGTCCCCAAATTGCCAATCCACCGCCGGCACTAATTCACGCCACCCGTGGTCCTGGAGAAAGCCTCTCGCCCACTCACTGCTCCAAGTGCGCATGTTGAAATCAAAGATACCGCCGGGCGTGGTCACTGGGCAATCCACCGGTCGCAGCGCAGGTATCTCAGCAGCGACTGGCAGCAGCAGCGCCTCGCAGGCTTCGGAGGGCGGGGTCCAGCGCACCGCCTCTGTTGACAACTCAGCACCCCAAAAGTCCTGAGCGTCGGCGTGTAGACTGGCCTGTTCAGATCGCCAACCCAGCGCCGCAAAAAATCCACCTAATCGCTCTGCATGGGCTGTAGTGATGATCACGTGCGAGAAGCCGCTCTTCCTCATTGGATTGCCCTTAGGGTGCAGATGAGTGGCATCATACCTCCAACGCCATAGTTGGGAGCAGCATTGGGGCCAGCGCAGTTCGCCAGACTGCTCGGCTGGCGGATTCCATACCGTCACCGTCTTGCAGGTATCTGGTTAGGATTCGCGCTCACCGTAGTGTTGTCATTGTCGCCCAACACACCGGGCGATATTCTGGAACGTCTGTTACCCTTTGTGGTCCATGGTATTTTCTTGACATCAATCAGGAGGCGCTAAATGAACGCAGTGGTGTCCACCATCAGCCAACTGCTCCCGGCGGAGATCATCGATACTGACGCCGAGCAGATCGCCCTCTATTCGCAGGATGTCTTCAGCGTTGGGCCACCCATCTGCGCGGTCGTTCGACCGCGCACGATCGACGAAGTGCAAGCGCTGGTGCGTGCATGTTTGGAACGCGGTACGCCGATCGTGACACGTGGCGGGGGTATGAGCTATACCAGTGGCTATCTCGCCACGGCACCCGACAGCGTCTTAATCGATATGACCAGCATGGATGGGATTGTTGAGGTCAATCTTGAAGACCGCTATGTGACAGTAGAGGCAGGGTGTAGCTGGCAAAAACTGTATGAGCGCCTCGCCCCGCTTGGTGTGAGAACACCCTATTGGGGAACCCTTTCGGGTCGATTTGCCACGGTCGGTGGCGGCCTGTCTCAGAACAGCATTTTTTGGGGCAGTGGCCAAAGTGGCNCCGCCGCCGACAACGTGCTGTCGGTGAGCGTCGTCACCGGTACCGGNGAGCTGATGGAAACCGGNTCGGCCAGCCANCAACACGCGGCACCTTTTATGCGGCATTTTGGTCCGGANCTGACCGGCTTATTCCTTGGAGACTGCGGCGCGCTAGGCATCAAAGTGCGGGCGACATTGCCGCTGGTGCCAGTGGCGGGCGCTAAGGGCTACACCAGTTTTGCCTTCCACGAATCGGGCCCGATGCTGCGCGCCATGGCGCAGATCTCTCGCGAATCGCTGACAACGGAATGCTTTGGCTTTGACCCGTGCCTGCAACAGCAGCGNATGAAACGTGCGAGCCTGGCCGCAGATGCCCAACAACTCTCTGGGGTGGTTCAGCAAGAATCCGGCATCGTCAATAAGATTAAGCAGGGTGCGAAGATCGCTCTGTCAGGCCGTCGTTTCATGGACGACGTCGAGTGGGCCATGTTTACCATTAGCGAAGCGCGCACCGACGCTGAGGCAAACCATCAGGCGGCACGCATCAAGACAATCTGTGCCGCCGAGGGCGGCACAGAGCTCCCGGATAGCATCCCGAGAATTCTTGCNGCGAACCCCTTTGGGCCTGTCAATAATATGGTCGGCGCCGAGGGCGAGCGTTGGCTGCCTGTTCACGGTCTGGTACCGCATTCACGCGGCGAAGCCGTGCTCGCCGCGTTGGAGTCGGTTTATGACCGCAACCGATCTACACTCGATCAGTTCAGCATCGAGACAGGGTATCTTATCGCCGTCGTCAGTGAGCAGATCACCGTTCTGGAACCGGTCTTCTTCTGGCCCGATGAGCTCAATGCAATACATAAGCACAGTCTTGAAGCTGATCATCTCGCCAAACTCAATCAATTTAATGCCGTCCCCGATGCTTGGGACGCTGTTTATAAGATAAAAAGCGAGGTCGTAGACGTGTTGTCGAGGGAGGGTGCGAGCCATCTGCAACTCGGCAAGGCTTACCACTATCACTCCGCCCTAAAGACCCCGGCCTTGCAGCTCATCACGGGAATAAAAGCTGCGCTGGATCCCGATAGCATCATGAATCCTGGCGCCCTTGGCCTCTCCTGAAACCCTTCGCCCGCCCAATGCTCAACCGGGGGGTCATTGGCTGGCGTGCTATATTCTTACGCATCACATTCGTTGCGACAATCCATCACCAGAGGGACAACCATGACTGCCTACATCATTGTTGAAGCCGTGGTACACGACCCAGAAAAATTTAGTGCCTACGCTAAAACGGTGCCTGCGATCGTGGCAGAGTTTGGCGGCGAGTACCTTGTTCTGGGTGGTCAACAAGAATCACTCGAAGGTGAATGGGGCCCCTCAAGGCTGGTTATGCACCGGTGGCCTTCGGCGGAGCAGGCCAAAGCTTTTTGGTATAGCGACGCCTACGAAGCAGCCAAACCGTTGCGCGAAGGAACAGGTAGTTTTCGGGTGATGCTTGTCGATGGCCTGCAACAAACCACACTGGAGTAATACGCTGTGACGCCCTATTCCGCTCTCGCGCTGCAAATGGATTGCTATGCCGTGAACCGGCTCGCCGACCGCGCAGCCGTCGAGCAGGCCATGTCCGATACATTGACCCGCGTCGACCAACTGATCGCCGGCAGCAAAGGTTTTATTGGAACGTTCAGCGGAGACACCCTGAAATTGGTGGTGCTGCCTGAGTATTTTCTGACCAGTTTTCCAATGGGCGAGAGTATCAGCGAGTGGCGCGACAGAGCCTGTATCGCCATGGACGGGGCCCAGTATGACCGTATGGGTGAGATCGCCCGGAGCCGGGGCGTCTATCTGTCGGGTAATGCATACGAGCTTGATCCTCACTTCCCGGACCTCTACTTTCAGACTAGCTTCATCATTAACGATGAAGGTGAAGTCATTCTGCGCTACCGCAGGCTGATTTCAATGTACGCGCCGACGCCGCACGACGTGCTGTCGCAATATCGTGAAGTCTATGGAAAAGAAGGGTTATTCCCCGTGGCCGATACACCGCTAGGTCGTCTAGCCTGCGTCGCCTCTGAAGAGATCCTTTATCCAGAGGTTACCCGAGCACTCACGACTCGCGGCGCCGAGGTCATTCTGCATTCGTCGAGTGAAGTTGGCAGCCCCAGACCCACGCCCAAAAATATTGCCAAGTGCGCGCGCGCCTACGAAAACATGTGCTTCGTGGTCTCCAGCAATACCTCGGCCATTCACGGCTCACCCGTCCCTCAGAACTCCACCCAAGGACATTCTCAGGTGGTCGATTACAAAGGGCAGGTCATGGCAGAGGCCTATACGGGTGAATCGATGGTGGCCCACGCCATGATCGACATCGAGCGATTACGCGAAGTCCGCGCTAAACCGGCGATGACTAATCTGATGGCGCGACAGCGGCTTTCACTGTTTCGCTCTACCTACGAACAGGAACATTTTTATCCTGAAGATAATCTCGCGGGGGCCAACGGTGAGGCCGTAGTCCCTGATCGGGAGCATTTTATGAAGCAGCAATCACTGGTGATCGAGGGCCTTAAAAAGGCNGGCCTGATCTGATCTTAATCGAGAGTGAGGTCCATCGAATACTGAAACTGTTGTGGGTTATAGAGCACGATCAGAAAATCCATTATCTGCTCGCTCTCAGCGCCGGTCTTTTGGTAGGAGCGGCGCGTTAAGCTCAGCAAAGGACTGCCTTGCGAAACACCCAAGGCGCTGGCGACGGCAGCATCAGCTGAGACAGCGGACAGAGTCTGGGTAACGTGACTCACCTCGAGCCCCTGCTGCCTGAAGTAGCTCAATCGAGGCGTATTCTCGAACATCGCTGCATCAGACGGCATATCCACGCCCGCGGTCCAGCTGGTGTAGTGACCAAACTTAATACCATCACGTTCGCGGACCCGCAGCAAATGCAATGCAGTGTCGCCGTCGGTGAGACCGAGCTCATCCCGGANCGCCTGCGGCGGAACACGCATGCCGTAATCGAGAATCTGCGCGGACGAATTGCGCGCCATACTCTCAATTTCTTGCAACATTCCGGTTAACGGCGCATGTACTGGCTTTGGCGAATATTGGTAAATGACATGGGTGCCGCGACCACGCCGGCGCTCAACCAACCCCTCACCCGCTAGGTCGTCCATGGCGCGCTTGGCGGTAATGCGCGACACCTTAAAAAGACTCGCCAGCTGTTCTTCAGGCGGCAAACGCAAACCCAGCGCCAGTGTACCGTCGAGAATCCTGGCTTTCAGTAGCGAAAACAACTGGTGATAAAGGGGAGTGGGGGATGCTTTAGATAGCTGTCCGGTAAGATGCGGACTGAAAACTTCTTCCATGAAAAGGCCTCTCCTATCGGATNGCACTGATTAGACTTAATGATATATCGAAATGAGCGTATTAAACATTGGAGGCGCTAATCTGTTCACCTTTTGCACAAGTCGACGTCTGCGATCAGTGCACCATTAACAATGAGCTTTTGATATAATGTTATACTTTTAGTGCTTGGGGCAAAACGATGGGTATCACTGAACTGGCTGTGCTGCGTTGGCTCCACATTGTCGCCATGGTCTATTGGCTAGGGGGGGAATGGGGCGTCTTCAATACGTCGACCCATGTCATTAACCGCGATCTGTCTATGGAAGAGCGGCGCCGGCACATGCAGACCGCTTACCACATTGATATTCTGGCGCGCATCGGGATCATCACCCTGCTGCCTCTGGGCCTGCATATGGGCTATTTGTGGGGGGTGCAGCCCTATGGCGGTGACTTTCTGATCGCAGTGTGGGTGCTTGCCATCGCCTGGCTGGCACTTTGCATTTCGGCGTANGTCTATCGTGAGACCGACCGCGGCCTCCAGCTCACCCTGTGGGATGAAAAAGTCCGCTTTATCCTGATCCCGCTGTTAGTGATCTCTTCGCTCAGCTCACTTCTGGGTTATGGCCCCTTCAATGTCGGACCAATGCAGTACTGGTTCTCTATCAAGATTTTGCTTTACAGCGTGACACTGATGATTGGCCTGAAGCTACGCTTCATTATGCGTGAGTGGACCACGCTATTCCGCGTATTGGCGGACGGACCGAATCAGCAAGCGGAGAATCAGCTGGAGCAAAGCCTCGCATTCGGCAAGCGCCTCGCTTATTTCTATTGGGTCACCATTGCTTCTGTCGCCTTTTTTGGTGCGACCAAGGCGATTTAACGATTACGCCTGTGCGGCTTCGATAATATGGCTGGGCGACGTATGCCAAATCGCGTCGCCACGCTCGACCAGCAGAGCCTGAAGGATCTCGCGGACCGTGCGAATGCGGTGCGGTTGGCCTACAAGCCAAGGATGAAAGTTCAGCGATAATAATCGCCCACCGTGCTCGCGACCCTCCTTGATCAGCAGGTCAGCAGCATCCATCACCTGCTGGGCGAAGCTGTCTTCGCTATGCAAATTCTGAGTTAGCACGAAGACATCGTCGAGCTCGAGGCTAGAAGGTAGGCAAGTCATGTCTCCCTCGCCGGTCCTGAAGATATAAGGCAGCTCGTCGTTCACCCAATCACAGTGGTACCGGAATCCATTTTTCACCAACAGCTCGGGGGTATGGGTGCTCTGAATGCGCCCCGGACTCAGCCAGCCACCAATCGGTTGGTCGGTAAAGGCCTCGAGCGCCACACGGGTATTGTGAATCCATTCGGCTTCGATCTGAAGGTCTATCTCACCCGCGTGCATCGACAACATGTTCCAGCCATGGCCCAGCCATTCAAAGGGTGTTTTTGCGAGCCGTTCCAAGAGCTGCGGATAGCGCTCTGCCAACGCGCCAGAAATCGCCAATGAGGGCGAGGCCTGATATTGCTCCATCAACTTGAGCAGCCGATAAATGCCCACCCGATTCCCATAGTCCCTCAAGGTGTAATGCCTGAGATCCGGATAGGGCATGGTGAGCGCCCCCGGCGGCGCCACACGAGGCTTGTCTCCCGAGAGTGGGAAATGTTGGAGCGAGAGGTTAATCCACAGGGCAAGGGGCTTGCCATCGGGCCAAGCAATGGGCGGGCGGTCCTGCAGCATCGACCACTCATACCGGTCGTGATCCATGCCGTAATCGCGCCGCGAATAAACCAGCAGTTCATCACTCATGCCAACGCCTCAGAGTGACCACCGATCTGATCCTTGAGATGCGTCAGCGAGTACTCGGCGATTTCTCGCCCCGTCGTGACCCACACGTCGGAGTGACCGGTGATGTACTCGAGCGCCTCCTCAAAGGCGCGTAGCCGATGCGGACAACTCACCTGATAGTTGTGGGTCGGAATGCACATTACCGTACCGCTCTCCGCACCCTCCTCGTAGAGCTGGTCGAAGGCACGGCGAATGATCTCTCCGTAACGACGCGGCTCCATCTTCTGCACCACATAGGCAATGGTGTCATTGAGTTCCAGAGAGTAAGGAATCGACACAAACGGCTTACCACTGCGGGTTTTGACCCAGGTAGGCTGGTCATCGTGGAATAAATCGCAGGTATAGAGCCCGCCGGCCTCGGCAAATAGATCAATGGTGTGGTTTGAGTGTGACAGCGCCGGCGCCAGGTAGCCTGCGGGCCGCTGACCCACGGCGCGCTCGATCGTCACCATGGCGTCCTCGATCATCTCGCGTTCCTGATCCTCGTTCAGACCATAGGTATAGCGAGTGTTGTAGATGCCGTGGCTGAAAAATTCCCAATTGCGTTCTGCACAGAGCGCGATGATCTCGGGGTGGTGCTCACATAATGCCGCCGACAAACTGATCGAACCGCGCACGCCATATTTATCGAGCACCGCCATCTGGCGGTGATGGCCCACTCGGTTTCCGTAATCGCGAATACTGTAGCCCGGCACGGGTGGATAGGGATGCGGCCACGGCTTTCGATGCGGATTGAGGGGCGGATCCAACTCGTAAAATTCAATATTGGGGGCCACCCAGAACGCCAGGCGCGCGCCATTGGGCCATTCGATTTTAGGGCGCCGCTCGTAGGGACTATAGTCGTAGAGAGCAAGTTCAGCGTGTTGTGTCGTACCACTCATGCTCAACCCTGCTGGGAGAGCCAGTCGAGTACCTCACCCACACCCAGTACGTCAGCATATTTGATCGACAAATCTGTCAGATTCGCAAAATGATAGCTCTCGTGCTTATCCGCCACACATTCCTCAGGCACAATCGTGCGATAACCTCGCGAGAGAGAATCCACCGCCGTAGCGCGAATACAACCACTGGTAGACCCGCCTGTCATGATCACGGTATCCACCTGATGCCACACACAGAGAGACTGCAGGGCGGTTTCAAAAAAAGCCGAGGGCATTTTTTTGCAGTAAATAACATCGCGTTGATGATCAATATTGAGCCGATCATCGAACGCTGCACGTTCGGAACCAAACTTAATGTTCTGAAGCGAGTCCGGCGTATCAGTGCGCGTCCCCCACACCCCACAGTCCTCTCCTGACTCCATAAAAGCCACAGAGGTCCACACCACCGGCCAATGCAGCGCACGAAAAGACGTAGCTAATTGATTTACAAAATCCAGTTGGTGAGGATCGGTTTCATAAGCGGTTTTAAAAAGATCGGGGCGGGTGTACGCCTTCTGCAAATCTATGTTTACAAGGATAGCTTTATGCCCGAAACCAAAACGGGCGCGGGTGGGGTTGTCTTTGATTCCCTGATAGATCTGACGTGCAGTAAGGTCGCTGGTTTCCATCGTTATCCCTGTTTTGCTGATAGGCAAAGCATCATGATATAAAAACATATCATTAATACATAGCAAGATCTGGCGCATCGGATCTCGCTGCCGCAACCNAGAGGGGGCCGCATGGGCCATAAGCTTATCCGAGGTGTCATCGAATACACCAGCCGCAAACCTGAACGCCTGGGCGAAGTGCGTGGTCGGGAAATGTTCACGCTCAGTTGTCAGCCCGATGGCACCGATGTGTTACTCGCCCATTGTGAAATTGACGACGCACCCAAAGTGACCCGGGACGTTTGCCTAGCGCTTAGACACAGGGACTCCAGCCCCATCGACTGCTCAGTGAGGATCTCTGTCGGCGGCCAATTCGAAGGCTCTGGCTGGATGCGCTTTGCAAACGGATACGCCGAGTGCGAAACGTTTAACGCCCGGGATGGTCGCATCCGCCAAACACTCGACACCGACGGCAAAGTGGGGTGGCTACAGAGCCATCCCATCATTGGCGATGCCCTGTTGATGCGGCTCTATCCACTTGAGCAGGGGCCGGGTGTCCACTCACTGAAAAATGTCTTCCTGACATCTCCTGACCATCGCGGCGCCACCGGGCCCTTTTTCTTTGTGACGGGCTTCGATTTAGTCTACGTCGGAGAAGAGGACATCGAAGTCACTGCGGGGAAATTTACCGCTCGTCATTTCCAGGTGACTGGCACCGCAGGCAACCTGCCCGAAGAACACCCCCCGTACGATGTTTGGTGCACCGCGGACGATGATTACTTGCTGCTGAGAGCCAGTGCTGAGGGATACATGCAGACTCACTACGAACTGACCGAAATCAGCATCAGCGACACACCGTGATCGCGGTGACGGGCGGATAGAATTGATGATTGAGAATATGACTCTGCGTGTGCCGTCACTGGCGAGTTCTGTGGCGGCCTACCATGAACTGGGTTACGAGGATGCGCCGAGCAATGCAACCGGTGCTGCCGCAATTGCGCTGTCAGATAGGGCTCTGCAGGGATGCGCGCATCACACCATACTCATGTCAAAGGTCCCCTTTCAGACCCTCACGCTCGTGGAATGGCAAGGCGATATTCCCACTCCTTTTGCAACACCTGGCTGGTCTGCCATGGAAGTCCTCGTAGAAGATCTGGACGCCCTTTTTGTCAAACTACCACCTGCTTTTTCGGTGTTAAACCCGCCGGCTGCACTGTCTTTTTCCGACCAGATCCGAGCGATGCAGGTCGCGGGGCCCGCGGGTGAGCTTATCTATTTCACAGAAGTTTCAGGAGAGGTGCCCGGATTTGAGTTACCCACCCCCGCGCAACAGGTGAATCAGTGCTTTGTCATGATCAATGCGGTCACCGATATACAGCACTCAGTCGCTTTCTACGCGAAGCTGTTGGGGTGTACTGCGCCAAAGCCAATGCCGGCAAGGGTGTCGATTCTGTCACGCACCAACGGTCTGGACGAAGATCACCGCCACGACATCGCACCGATCGCTCTCGGGCCCGGCCAACTTTTTGAGCTCGACCAGTGGGTGCATCGAGAG
>NYTE01000051.1 GCA_002683335.1 Halieaceae bacterium | reverse complement strand
GCAGCTCACGGGCTGCTCGTTGTCAGAGGGTCGTCCTAAGCTCATGTCCGGGCGGGTAGAACAGCTTGACCGCGGTAATATAGACATCGTTAAACCATGTAGTCCGATCGATCGTGAAGAGCGCGTCGCCCGGTAATGTGTTGAGGACCTTCGCTTCGCGAGGTCCGGCATTCTGCGCTGCGAAAATAACGTCGCCGCTGGAGTAGGGCACCTCGCGAATCAGCCATTCATTAACACTGATTTTATCAAGCGGTGCGTCAAGAATGTCGGGTGCGGCGTCAATGTTGACCCAGCGATCCTCAAAAGCGTGTGGGTGGCTGGAAGCAAAGTGAACTGTCTCGAGATGCAGCAGTCGCGCAGAAGGTTCGAGCTTGAGTCGCTCAGCGATGTGATGTGGGGCGGATACGATCTCTCTCCGCACTATCTGATGTAGGTAGGTAGATCCCATCGATTCGACCTCCTGTCGAATCAGTGACAGATCGAAGTGGGCGCGCCGTACGGGCAGCTCCAGTATCCGGGTGCCCGCTCGGCGCTTTCGCTCGATCAGGCCTTCTTCAGCCAGTCCTCGCAGGGCGCGATTTACTGTAGATCGGGCACAACCGAATTCCGCGGCTATCTCGGTCTCTCCCGGCATGAGCGCACCCGGTAGCCATTCGCCGCTCGTTAGGCGCCGTCGAATCGATTCTCGGATTGACCGGTGACTGTGCTTGCTCATCGCGCTGACATCAGGTTATCCATGACATTGTTGAACGCCCTGCTGATGGCGTCGCGCCTGATATGTCGGCCCCCCTGTACGACATGTCGGCCGGCTGACCAGACGTCACTTACCAATCTGTCATCGGCTGCAAAAACCCAGGCATCGAGGAGCTCGTCCCCGTGCCGGTTTCGCAGTGCGGTATGTTCACCATCCAGCGCGACTAGGTCAGCCAGTGCGCCGACTTCTATTCGTCCGGCGTCCCGAGCGAGTGCCTGAGCGCCGCCTCGATTCGCTTGTTCATAAAGGAATCGCCCGCACGACAGATCATCATCAGTCAACTGCACCCGCGCCCGATGGTGCAGACGTTGTGAGTACTCGAGCAGGCGGAGCTCTTCTGCGAGCGCTATGCGCACATTGGAATCTGATCCAATCGCCAGTCTTCCACCATGCTCAGTAAACGTGACGGCGTTGAAAATACCGTCGCCGAGATTCGCTTCCGTAATGGGGCAAAGACCCGCGACGGCATGCGACGCGGCGAGCTTTCTGAGTTCAAATTCGTCGCTGTGCGTGGCATGCACTAGGCACCAGCGCGCGTCTACCGGCGCGTGATCGAGCAGCCAGTCGACGGGCGTCGCTCCCAGTGAGTGCCTGACCGCTTCCACCTCGGCTGTTTGCTCGGCGATATGGATGTGAATGGGGCCGTCGGTTGCCAAATCGGTTGCTAGCTGGAGGCCGTCCTGATCGACTGCCCGGAGCGAGTGTGGGGCGATGCCGAGGCGGAAGTCGTTCGGACTGTCGCGAAACGCCGCAATCAATGCGTCGTACAGCTCGGTAAAGCGATCGAGTGTACAGCCGAATCGTAATTGACCGTCTGTGAGTATCCCGCCATCGAGTCCGGCCCGCATATACAAAACCGGCAGGTGTGTAAGGCCTATTCCACTCGTCTTGGCTGCATTTAAAACCCGATAACTGAGCTCTGCCGGGTTGTCATACGACTTTCCGTCGAGCTGATGGTGAAGGTAGTGGAACTCACCGACGCTAGCGTAGCCCGCCTCGAGCATCTCCATCTGCACGTGGGCCGCTATTGCTTCGATATCCTCAGGATTCAGACGTTCGAGAAATTGATACATCAGCTGTCGCCAGCTCCAGAAATTATCCTCTCCCCAGCTCTCGCGGTGTTCCGTTAGTCCCGCCATTGCCCGTTGAAAGCTGTGGCTATGGACATTCGCTGGTGCTGGCAAAAGGACATCGAACCGGCGAGCCCCGAGCGGCTCCCCCTCATCGACGGCGCGCAGACGTCCTTCGGTATCGATGATCACGTGGGCATTGTGTCGCCAGCCGCTTGCCGTCAGCACATTAGTTGCGGAAAGAATCTGCTCTTGCATGGTTTTTGACTAATATGTATGCACATATTAAATTGTATCACCGGTTTATAGATGTTGCCTTCATGAATACGCGTGTATACGAAAATTGCCTGCTGGCGACTATGGTCAAGGGCGACGTTCCCTATGGGCTGATCAGCGATGCCGCNTTTTGCTTGCGAGACGGTTATATCGAGTGGGTGGGGGAGGCAATAGCAATGCCGCCTGTCTATCTGGACTCGGTGAAGACTGATCTCGGCGGCGCGCTGGTCACCCCTGCACTGATCGACTGTCACACACACCTAGTGCACGGGGGTGATCGGGCCGGCGAGTTTGAAATGCGGCTCGAAGGGGCGACCTACGAGGAGCTCGCCCGGGCTGGCGGAGGAATCCTGTCTACGGTNAAGGCGACTCGCGCAGCGAGTGATGAGGAACTGATCCGTCAATCCCTAGTNCGCCTTGACCGGCTTCTGGCAGACGGCGTCGCCGTNGTCGAAATCAAATCCGGTTACGGCTTNACTATAGATGACGAAATCCGAATGTTGCGTATCGCGCGNCGACTCGGAGATTTGCGANCGGTCAAAATCGTTACAACGTGGCTCGCCGCACATACTCTACCGGTTGAATACAAGGGTGAGGCGGACCGCTACCTTGATGAGGTGGCAATCCCGGGGCTTGAGAGAGCGACAGCTGAGGGGCTGGTCGATTCGGTCGACGGATTTTGTGAGACGATCGGTTTCAGCGTTGCGCAGATCGCCAGGCTTTTTGACAAGGCTTTCGCGCTGGGTCTGCCAGTAAGGCTTCATGCAGAACAGCTCTCGAATCAGCGGGGGGCTGTGCTTGCTGCCGAATACCAAGCCTTGTCTGTCGATCATCTTGAGTATCTGGCGAAGAGCGACGTGGCGGCACTCGCAGCCGCGGGAACCGGAGCGGTGCTATTGCCCGGCGCCTTTTACACGCTGAGACAATCACAACAGCCGCCAGTGGCNGCGATGCGCGACGCCGGCGTAGGCATGTCCGTCGCTACTGACTGTAACCCGGGTAGCTCGCCGCTATCGTCGCTGTTGCTTGCAATGAATCTGGCGTGCAATTTATTTGGTATGACGCCGGAAGAGGCGTTGCTGGGGACGACGCGAGAGGCGGCTCTCGCATTGGGGCTGGGCGGCGAGTTTGGCACACTGGTCAAGGGCAGACGGGGTGAGCTCGCGGTGTGGAATGTCAGCCATCCAGCGCAATTNAGTTATCACATTGGTGCCACGCCTNTNGTGAGACGAATCAGTGCCATGGAGGCANTATGAGCATCCTGCTNTCGCCCGGCGAGGCCACCCTGTCGCTCCTTGAGCGCATCTACCGCGGTGACGAGTGTTTTCAGCTTGATCGCACGGCGCGCCCGGGCATGGATCGGGCGGCCAATATTGTCGCAGCGGCAGGGGCAGGCGAAACGCCTATATACGGGGTCAACACGGGCTTTGGCAAGCTTGCGTCCGTTCGTATTGATAAAGACGATATTAATCAGCTACAGCTTAACCTGATCCTCTCGCATAGCGCTGGCACAGGCGAGCCTCTCTCACCGGCGGTGACCCGTTTGGTAATGGCGCTGAAGCTTTTGTCCCTGGGCCGCGGTGCCTCGGGGGTGCGCTGGGCAATTGTCGAACAGATGGAAGCGATCCTTGAGGCCGGTATCTTGCCGATCATTCCGTCACAGGGTTCTGTTGGCGCCTCTGGCGATTTGGCGCCACTTGCTCACATGACTGCCATTCTGATCGGCGAAGGAGAGGTTCGTTACCAGGGGCGGGTCCAGTCTGCCGGACGCGCGCTGGCGGCGGTAGGGCTCGAGCCTTACAGGCTCTCTGCAAAGGAAGGTCTCGCCATGATTAATGGCACTCAGGTCTCNACAGCGCTCGCACTGGCAGGGCTCTTTGATGCCTGGCGGATTGCTCAGGCATCCCTAACGACCAGCGCGTTGTCGGTAGATGCAGCGATGGCCACAACGGCCCCGTTCCTGGACGAGCTTCATCAACTCCGCGGTCAGCCCGGGCAGATCGAGGTTGCACGGGCTTTACGCGATTTGCTCGAGGACTCGGAGATTCGAGACAGTCATCGGGAAGACGATGAGCGGGTTCAGGATCCCTATTGCCTACGCTGTAANCCGCAGGTTACGGGTGCCTGTATTGATCTGATGCGGCAGGCAGGGACGACCCTGTGTATTGAGGCAAATGCGGTTACTGATAACCCGCTCGTGCTCTCCGACGGGACAATTGTGTCTGGCGGCAACTTCCACGCTGAACCCGTTGCGTTCGCGGCTGATCAGATTGCGCTTGCGATTAGCGAGCTGGGATGCGTAGCACAGCGGCGTGTCGCACTCCTAGTGGATCCAAAGTTGAGCTTCGGTCTGCCCGCTTTCCTGACGCCGCGACCGGGGCTTAACTCAGGTCTTATGATCGCTGAGGTAACGTCCGCTGCATTAATGAGTGAAAACAGGGCGTTGGCAAATCCGCGTTCGATTGACTCGACGCCGACGTCTGCNGATCAGGAAGATCATGTGTCGATGGCATGTCATGCCGCATNCCGGCTGGCTGCCATGAACCGCAANTGCGCCGGCATCGTTGCTATTGAGGCCATCGCCGCTGCGCAGGGTATCGAATGTCGAGCGCCGCTCTCGACCAGCCCAACGTTGCAGCAGGTACTGTCGCTCATTCGGAAACATTGTCCGGCGCTGGAAGACGACCGAATTTTATCTGGTGATATTGCTGCCGTGACCGCGCTTGTCCATGACTCAGACCAGCTGTCGATTGTCGACGGTGTCGACCCGGTCCGAATGGATTCTTCACGGTGAACCCAGTAGAGATCATTCGTGGCAATGGCCCGGTGATTCTCGGCCAGCCGCATTGCGGAACGTTTGTGCCACCCGAGGTTCGCGCTTGTCTCAATGAACAAGGTAGGCTGCTTGCTGATACCGACTGGCACGTGGATCGGCTTTACGATGGTTTGCTGAGTGACGCGACGATTGTGCGCGCCAATTTCCATCGTTACGTCATCGACGCAAATCGAGATCCCTCCGGGCGTTCCCTGTATTCGAGTCACAACACAACAGGATTGATCCCGCAGGTGTCGTTTGAAAACGTCCCTATATGGGCGGAACCGGTGGGAGACAAGGAGGTCGAAACAAGGCTGCACTTTCATTCGGCCTACCATGGAGCGCTAGAAGCGGAGCTGCAGCGACTGCGTAAACGACATGCCGCCGTTGTGGTGTTTGACTGTCACTCGATACGGTCTGAGATCCCGTTTTTATTCGATGATCGTCTGCCGGACTTCAATATTGGCGACAACAATGGCGTGACGTGCGGCAGGGCACTAACACGATCCGTGGCTGATGTTTGCACACAGGCACCCGACTATTCACACGTTGTTAACGGACGCTTTCACGGCGGCTGGACTACGCGGCATTATGGCCGCCCCGCAGAGGGCGTGCATGCCATACAGATGGAGCTCGCCCAGCGCACGTATCTTGTTGCGGAAGCACCACCCTTTCGATTTAGCGAAGAAAAAGCCGCCTCACTGCGTCCGATCCTGAAGTCCATCCTCTCAGAAATCGAACGATTTGCACTAGAACGAATATGACAAGGAGTCACTAATGGATGAAGACAGCGCAGAAAAGCGAACGGTTAAAAGTCCTAGGGGGTCGCAGCTCAATTGCCTTGACTGGATGACCGAGGCGCCGTACCGGATGCTGCACAACAATCTCGATCGCGAGGTTGCCGAAAATCCGGACGAGTTAATCGTCTATGGAGGTATCGGGAAGGCGGCTCGCACATGGCGGGATTTCGATCTAATAGCAGCAACCCTGAAGCGGTTGCGGGTGGACCAAACGTTGCTTATACAGTCTGGGAAGCCAGTGGGTGTGGTCGAAACACATAAGGATGCGCCGCGGGTTCTCATTGCAAATTCAAACCTTGTGCCGCACTGGGCGAGTTGGAAACATTTCAACGAGCTGGATCGCAAGGGGCTCATGATGTACGGGCAGATGACGGCCGGCTCATGGATTTACATTGGGACCCAGGGGATCGTGCAGGGTACTTATGAGACTTTTATGGAAGCTGGACGTCAGCACTACGGAGGAGAGCTTGCGGGAAAATGGATATTTACCGCGGGTCTGGGTGGAATGGGCGGAGCACAGCCGCTTGCGGCCACGTTCGCGGGCGCCTGTTGCCTGGCTGTGGAGTGCGATGAAGAGCGCATAGATTTTCGCCTGCGAACCCGCTACGTCGATGAGAAGACGACCAGCCTAGATGAGGCTCTTGAAATGATTCAGCGTTGGACCAGCGCAGGAGAGGCAAAGTCTGTTGGTTTGGTGGGGAACGCTGCGGACATTCTGCCTGAACTCATCAGACGCGGCGTGCGACCCGATATGGTCACAGATCAGACCTCGGCGCACGATGTCATCAATGGCTATTTGCCGGCAGGCTGGACGATGGCTGAATGGCGTGAAAAGGCGCGTTCTGCCCCTGAGGACGTCGAAGCGGCCGCGCGCGCATCGATGAAAGTTCACGTGCAGGCAATGCTCAATTTGGCGAGGGCGGGGATACCAACATTCGATTACGGCAATAATATCCGGCAAGTTGCGAAAGAAGAGGGCCTGGCGAATGCTTTTGATTTTCCCGGCTTTGTCCCGGCCTACGTGCGTCCGCTGTTTTGTCGCGGTATAGGCCCGTTCCGTTGGGTGGCTTTGTCTGGAGATCCCGAAGATATTTACAAGACTGATGCGAAGGTCAAAGAGCTGATTCCGGATGATCCGCATCTGCACAACTGGTTGGATATGGCGCGCGAGCGCATCGCTTTTCAGGGGTTGCCCGCACGCATCTGCTGGGTGGGCCTCGGCCAACGTCACAAGCTCGCGTTGGCATTCAACGAAATGGTCGCGTCTGGAGAGCTATCTGCGCCGATAGTCATTGGGCGCGACCATCTCGACAGCGGCTCGGTGGCGAGCCCAAATCGCGAGACAGAGGCCATGCGGGATGGATCCGATGCTGTCTCGGACTGGCCGCTGCTGAATGCGCTGGTTAATACGGCATCGGGGGCGACCTGGGTCAGCATTCACCACGGTGGCGGTGTCGGTATGGGATTTTCGCAACACGCAGGAGTGGTGATTTGCGCTGACGGTTCGGAAGACGCAGCGCGCCGCCTGAATCGAGTTCTGTGGAATGATCCGGCCTCGGGCGTCATGCGTCACGCCGATGCGGGGTATCCCGAGGCGATTGAGAGCGCTCACGCCAACGGACTGGACCTGCCAGCGATTTTGTAGGCCAGTCCAGCGGCCTATCCGTTGCGTTTGTGGGGGACGGCATGTTAAAAAAAGAGTATCCGCTTGCTTGTTTGTGCAGGCCTTAAGGGGATACATTTACTCAGTGACGGCAACGGTGAGTTTATTACACGTTGCCTACACGTATAAACGCTGACATCAGCGGCCGCTGCAGCCGGTAGATTAAGGCGAATTTAATCTTTTTTTGGAAGAGAATGATGACTATTCCCGTTGATAATTTCGCACTGAACCAAGCCTCATTCAATCGCAAGCCGCTCTCTACCGCCGTAAAAACAGCGACAAAAGCGGTAGCTATCAGTTTCGCCCTATCGCAGGTTGCCAACGCGCAATTGGAAGAAGTCATTGTGACTGCCGCGAAGCGATCGGAAAATCTCCAGGACGTGGCGATTTCTGTCATAGCGTTGGATTCCAAGACGATCGATGATGTGGGTATAAATAGTTTCGTCGATTACGTCCGGTACCAGCCCAATCTGACAGCTTCCGGCCGAGGGCCGGGTAATTCCACATTCTATATTCGCGGCATGGCTACCGATCAGGCGACACTCAGTGCCGTCGAACCGGCCGGTAATGCACCAAACGTAGCTCTATATCTGGATGAACAGCCGATCCAGGCAATCGGACGGAACCTCGATGTCTATATTGCCGATATGGACCGAATTGAGGTGTTGGCGGGTCCCCAGGGCACACTGTTTGGCGCCAGCTCTCAGGCGGGAACGGTACGACTCATTACTAAAAAGCCGGTATTGAACGAGTTCCAAGCCGGCGTGCGGGCGAGCTTTTCAGACACCACAGACGGCGAAATGAGCACGGCTACTGAAGCCTACATAAACCTGCCTCTCATAGAGGACGTTCTTGCATGGCGCACCGTCATTTACTCCGTCAATATGGGGGGCTTTATCGACAACGTTGTTGGCTCCGATGACCCGCTGGCAACCAACGCGGCACGGATCAGAAATTTCCCTGACGCCACGACGATCCCTGCCGTCAATACGACACTCGCTCAGGACGATTTCAACGATTCTGATTACCTCGGGATTCGCAGTGCACTGAAATATCAGGTCAACGATGACTGGAGTGTCCTCTTGCAGGTCATGCAGCAAGAATTACAGACAGAAGGGACATTTGCCCAAGATCCGGCGGTTGGTGATCTTGAAATTTCGACCTTCTTCCCCGACTTCCAAGAAGATGAGTTTACGCAGCTTGCCTGGACAGTTAACGGCAATATTGGGGACTTTGAACTTGTTTATACGGGTTCGTTTCTGGATCGCGAGGTAGACCAGTCGACCAGTGATAACGCTTATCTGGAACAGGGTGCATTTATCCCGAGCTACCTGTGTAATGCGACGCAGTGCTTTGATCCCGTGTACGGAGAACGCTTTACCGTAGAAACAGAGCGCTCAACCCATGAATTCCGGATTGCGACGCCTGACGACAGGCGATTGCGCTTCATCGGCGGTGTCTTTTACGACGACGCAGACCTCGGCGCAAGCATTGATTTTACGGCGCCGGGCCAAATAGCGAGGGGCATCACCGCACAACAGCAACCCCTGCCAGATTCCACTATTTTTAACCCTAACCCACGTCCACAAGGCGTCAACTTCGTCAACGACATCACCCGATTTGAGACGCAAACTGCGATATTCGGCGAACTGACTTACGATCTGTTGCCCGACACATTGGCCGCAACCATTGGTGCCCGCTATTACGAACAGGAAGTAGGACTGGCCGGATCGACCAACTTTTTTTATGCCACCACCGATACCGATAGAGACTTTGGCATCAATATTGACAAGAATCTGGAGGGTATTTCCCCTGCGGAGGAGACTGACACCATCCTCAAATTCAGTCTCTCGTGGACTCCGAACGCCGATACGCTGCTTTACGCCACATATTCAGAAGGCTATCGACCCGGCGGATTCAACCGGCGCGGTGGGCCAGGGAGCGTTAATCCCAATATTTTCGTGCCATTTGGGTACGTGAGTGACACGGTAGAAAACTATGAATTCGGTTGGAAAACGAATTTTTTGGATAACCGAATTCGATGGAATGGAACGTTCTACCGCGTTGATTGGAGCGACGTGCAGTTGACTGTCACAGATTTCAGCATTACGAATCTTACTTTCACGACCAATCTCGGTGAGGCTGAGGTGACGGGTATCGATTCCGATATCGCGTTTGCGGTAACCGATAACCTGACTTTGTTTGCTTCGTTTGCCTGGAACGATACTGAGATGACATCCGTGGCCAACGATATCTTTGAGCCGTCGAATATCGCGCCGGCTGGCAGTACGCTGGCATTTGCACCGGAGCTACAATACGTTCTGAGGGGGCGCTACACGTGGCAATTTGGGGATTACGATGCGCATGCACAACTAGCTTTCCAGCATGCAGACGAGAGCGAAAACTCGATCGTGCTGTCGCAACAGGCAAAGATTCCCAGTTGGGATACCGTTGACGCGACATTTGGATTCGGCAAGGATAATTACGGGGTCGAGTTCTTTGTTAACAATCTCACCGATGAGCGCGTTATTCGATTTGTTCGTGCAAACGGTGCAACACCAGAGCAATTCGTAACGCGTCCGAGAACGATGGGACTACGGTTCACCTACGATTATTGATGCGAAGTGCCGCAACGGGCCGCAATAGAGGCGACAAAAAGGGGGTGGTTGCGACCACCCTTTTTTTTTACACCAAAAAATACGCTTCATTCACCGGGAGTCCATAAAGCGCGTTGTACCGAGGTTCCGCGAAGTTATGCGACATTATCGATGCCATGGAAAACAATGATTCAGCCGTGAGCCGTTTTGAGGCAGCAACAAATGTCGAACTTCGCGAAGTGCAGAAGATGCTGCAAGCAAATCGGCTGGAGGAGGCCGAGGCGGCTATCGATAAAGTCGCGGCAGGGCAGCCCGCGGACCCTGAGATCCTGTATACCTCGGCCGTCATCAAGCGATTACTGAAAAAGCAAGACGCGGCGTTGCTCGCGCTGGATCAATTGCACGATGGCTGGCCGGAGCACAGCAGAGGCTACCAGGAAAAAGGTTTGATCTGGATGGCGAGGAGAGATTCGGGCCGCACCGTCGCGGCTTTTGAGGAAGCCGTTGCCCTCGATCCGGCGCTTATCTCGAGTTGGAAGGCGCTATGCGGGTTATACCAACTGGACGGAAATCATCGAGGCTTCCTGGAGGCCAAGAAACGCTACGATCACCTCCGTTCGTTGCAGCCCGGCTTGCTCGCTATTTCAACGCTGGTCAACGAAAAACGTTTTGAGATCGCCGAGTCGCGATGCAGACAGTTCCTGCAACAACATCCCGATAATGTTGAAGCCATGCGATTACTGGCTAAGATTGGCAGTGAGGTCGGTATATTTGACGATGCCGAGCGCTTACTGGAAAAGGTACTGGCGTTAAGTCCAAATTTCGAAATGGCCCGGTTCGATTATGTCGTCGTCTTACAAAAGCGGCAAAAATTCTTCCAGGCATTTGAGGAGGCCCTTGCGCTCATGACCGCTGCGCCTGACGATTATAACTATCGCCGTCTGTATGCGAATACCTGCGTAGATGTAGGTCGCAATGAAGAGGCAATTAATCTATACCATGATGTGCTCACTGTGGACCCGGAAAACCCACAAATGCTTCTGATGTGCGGTCACGCAGCGAAGACGGCAGGGTTGGTTGATGATGCGATTGGGTATTACCAGCGAAGTTATCTTGCGAGACCAGACTTTGGGGATGCCTTCTGGAGTCTTGCGAATCTGAAAACCTATAAACTGAGCTTAGAAGAACGACAGATTGCTGAAGAAAACGAAGCATCAGCTAAGACGTCTTTGGAAGATCGAATACACCTCAACTTTGCGCTAGGCAAGGCCTACGAGGATTGCGATGAGATCGAACTTTCCTTCAAGCACTATGAGCGAGGGAACCAACTACAGCTCGGAAAGACCAGTTATACCGCTCAGCAGGTAGCCGATGAGTTCGATGCTCAAATCGATGCGTGTTCAGTGAGTTTTTTTGAGGACCGGCAAGGCTGGGGACATCCGGCGGCAGATCCGATTTTTATCGTCGGTTTACCGCGAGCGGGCTCCACGTTGCTGGAGCAGATTCTTGCCTCACACAGTCACGTGGACGGGACCCGAGAACTGCCGAATATTCTGCAGTTGGTAGCTGAGCTGGGCGGGCGTCGAAGGCTTGGTGAGCGAGCGCGGTATCCAGAGGTGTTGTCTGATCTGTCCAGAGGCCGTGTTGACGCATTGGGGAAAAGATACCTGGAGGAGACCCGGTCTCATCGGGCCAACGCCCCTTATTTTACGGACAAAATGCCGAATAACTTTCGGCATATCGGCTTGATCAAGCTGATTTTGCCCAACGCGCGGATAATCGACGCTCGACGAAAACCCATCGCGTGCTGTTGGAGTGCGTATAAACAGCTTTTCGCCGCTGGGCAGGCCTACACTTACGGCATTGAGGAAATCGCTCGATACTACAGAGACTATCTCCGGTTAATGGACCACTGGGAAAAGGTTTTCCCGGGCCAGATATTGCGAATCTATTATGAAGAAGTCGTTGAAGATATCGAACCACAGGTAAAGCGAATTATTGAATTTTGTGAACTCGATATGGAGCCAGGCTGCCTCGAGTTTTATAAGACAAAAAGGAGCGTTAGCACCCCGAGTTCGGAGCAGGTGAGGCAGCCGATCTATCGCCAGGGCATTGATGATTGGAAAAAGTTTGAGACCCATTTGCAGCCGCTCAAGGCATACCTCGGAGTTTAGTGCCAATGCGCGTTGCATCCCCTGAACATCGGCAATACGTAACATAGCCTCGCGCTAGGCGGCGAGCCTTAGTTCTTGGGTGGATCGTTTCCTATTTACTTCCTCGCTTTCAGGTCCCAGCACTAGCGTACATTGCGACTCGGATAAAGCCCCGCGGACGTTGTGACACTGACGCTTCGGCCCGCTAGTATGCCCCCGGGGTAAAAAAATATTCTGATTTAAGACGAGAGCCGACTATGAGCGCATGGATAAAAATGATTCCCGAGGCCGAGGCTACAGGTCCGCTTGTTGAGATGTACGATCAGGCCCGGACGCCGCACGGAACCGTCGACAACGTCATGAAGGTACATTCGCTCAGGCCTCACACAATGCAGGGACATGTCGCGCTGTACCGAAGTGTGCTCCACCATCCTGATATTACCCTGCCTTTGTGGTTTCTCGAGGTAGTAGCCTCGTACACAAGTATTAAGAATAATTGTGCATACAGCCTTGCGCACCATTTCCACAACGCGCGTGAACTGATTGCAGACGACGACAGGGCCGATCGAATTTATGCGGCTTTGTCTGACGGGAAGCCTGAAGACCAATTTTCAGGCAAGGAACTGGCGTTATTGCGATACGCCGATAAACTGACTTTACGCGTTGGAGAAATGGAAGAGTCAGACGCTGACTTACTGCGCAACGCAGGTTGCGATGACGGCGAGATCCTGGAGGTCAACCAGGTGGTTGCCTACTTTAATTACTCGAATCGGCTGCTGAACGGCCTGGGCGTTACGACAGAGGGGGACGCGGTAGGTTATTACTAGGACGCACTGAGGCTCAGTAGCATAGGTGTCAGCTCTCACCCAGTCCGAAGTCATGCTGGGGCTTGTCGAATAACCGCGCCACTCCGGGATGGCCGTGTATCAGTTTCCGGATTTCTGGGGTGTCGGCAAAAGACAGTCGTCCTTTATCCCAGAGAACGGTGTCGTCGGCAACAATCGTCGGGTCGAACACCGATATACATATCTCGCCCGGAGCATAATTCCCGCAGGTGTGTGCATGCAGGTAACGGGGGTTTCCGAATGCCGAGCCGCTCCAGCGCGTCAGGTCATCTGCGGCTAGCCCCGCGTAGCCATTTTGCGGATGTATACCAGCATGCCATGAATGAATAACGTTACGGTCTATATTGTATTTCTCTGCGACGAACTGATAGTGCGACTCGATTTTTTCAACCTCATTTCGATCGCCATCAAAGCTAATAATGCGCCCGTTGTCCACGTTAGCAAACACGACACCGTTTATAAGCACGCCTGAGGGCTGGTAAAAACGTGAGCCTGTAGGGCTAAGCCATTTCGATATGGCGATTTGTCCGGAAAACGTCGATGCGTCCACAGGGCGGAAGATGTTCATCGGAAATCGTTTTAGACCTACGTCGCCGGTATCGTCTCCTACGTGAGTAGGTGGTGAAATGCCGACAAGGTGTGTGCCTTCTCGGCAGCGAATCGTAATCATTTTGCGACCAAAAACAGCCTCGTTCACTTTGCGCTTAAGCTTCAGGAAAAACCGGTAATCTGCGCCGCAAAAATCGGTGCCAAAGGTCTCCTCATCCAGTGCGCAGCACATGGCGATGTCGCTTCGATGCATAAGAGTGCTGAATCGAACCTGATCGCCAATGCGCGCCAAAAAAAGTCCCTTGTCAGATTTTTCAATAGCAGCGGCAATGTTGTCCGGAAGTGTTTCGGTTGCTTCATTAAACGGCGCAACGATAGTGTCAACTTTGATACCGGCCTCAGCAGCTCTCTCGGCTATAGTGTCTGGGAGTGTAGGAGAATAATAATCGAGATCCGGTGGTTCCCGAATAATCGACAGGGACTGCCCCGAGTCAAGTTCCAGGCAGTTTTCTAGCAGGTTATCAATGCCAGTCTGTATGGCGCTGGTGCTGTTCAAGGCTGTACCTCAGCCATAAACGCGTGAAAGTCAGCGGCAAGGGCTGCGGCGGCGGCGGCAACGATGGCAGCGCCGACCTCAGGCCTCGCCATCGCCGAATCTGAACCGACACGACCATCCGGGAATTCCCGCCGGTGCGTTGCCGCGGGGGGGTGAAAATCGCCGGCATGATCACGAATATAACGCTCCTCGAGTGGAGATTCGGGTCGGGGCGGGGGCTCGGCGTCTGCGACGCGATAGAACTTCTGGGTTATTGAAATTTCGCTGGGCGTTGCATGCATGCCTTCCCATTGCCCAAATTCGCGTTGTCGTACGCTATTGACCTCCTCGTAATCCCACCAGCTCCTGCAACGAATGATGGGAGAGGCATCACCGAGCCGACTGTAGACATCATGCATCGCGGTCCGTATCGGTGCGATATTGGCGCCATGACCATTGAGAAAATAGATGCCTCCGATGTCTTGGCGGTGCAGGCTATCGATAATGTCTTCGATGAGTGACATGACGGTCCGGCTGCGAATCGAAATAGTCCCAGGGAATTCCATGTTGAATTGCGAGGACGTGTACGCGATGACCGGAGCAACGAGAATATTGCCAAGCCGACCTGCCTCCTCGGCAATAGTCTCGGCGCATAGCGCATCGCAGCCCAGCAGGCCGATAGCGCCGTGCTGTTCTATAGAGCCAATGGGGATAATGATGCCCGGTGTCTGTTGCCTCGCGGCGTCAAACTCAGCGCTGGTCAGTGTTGCTAGCCTCAAAGCTTCAGTTCCCTGAATGTACGCATGCATCGATAGAATGCAAAGTTACTGAAAAACGCCGTACCGATTGCCACGGTCAACATCGAGTAGCCAATCATCATTTCATCTTTAAAAACATAGTCAGTGATCAAGGCGACCCCCGTAGGTCCAAGGGTGGATCCTGCCATCGTCATTACCATGAGCAAAACCGCGTAGACCTGTCCACGAAGCTGATTCGGCGTAACACGCAGTATCGCAGTCACAATATTGACAGTAATAAACGCCATGCCGAACGGTATTAACGCCAGACCCACAAGCGCAACGGTTGCATTCGGAAAAATGGGTGTCAGCAGCATGCCGGGGACCATGAACAGGGATCCGGCATAGGCGGCTTTGGTGTGCCCGCCGGCATCGCCCCGTAGCGCATAGTAGTCTCCCAGTCGACCACCTAGCGCGATCCCCAGCGGACCGAAAATCAGCAAGATAGTACCGAACGCGTACCCTATGCTCGAAACGTCCCAGGAATGAAGGCGAATATAGAGCGTCGGAATCCAGGCGAGAAACATGAAATTCACCACCGCGACGACCGCCATACCAACGAAAATTGGTCCGTAAATACCCCTGCGGATCCAAACGTAACGAACCACATCAGGAAACGACAGCTCAGTGGCGTCACCGTCTTGCTCTCTTAATACGTCTTTCCGTGATGGCTCTCGGGTCAGAGCGATGATAAACGCCACGATCAGTCCCGGGATGCCAACGATGATAAAAGTCGTCTGCCAGGGAAGCAATTCCCCGATAAAGGGCGCGTCGAAGGGGGGGGCACTGCTGACAAGCTGGATGATCGCGCCACCGAGCAACATTGCCAGCCCCGAACCTATATAGATTGCTGAATTGTAAAAACCGATGGGCGAGGTGCGTTTCTCTGGAGGAAAGCTGTCAGAAATCACTGACAGGGCAGCCGGGCTCAGCGCCGCCTCGCCTGCGCCGATGCCAAGACGAGCTATGAACAGTTGAGTAAAGTTTCTGGCAAGACCGCTCGCTGCCGTCATCAGGCACCATAACGTCATTCCGCCGACGATCAGGTTTCGGCGGTTGTACTTGTCCGCGGCACGCCCCAGTGGAATGCCCATTATCGTGTAGAACAGACCGAAGGCGAAACCCAGTAACAGGCTGATTTGCGTATCCGAGAGTTGGAGGTCGGCTTTTATGGGTTCAACCATCAGGTTGATAATTTGCCGGTCAACAAAAGAAATGGCGTAGGCAATGGTCAGTAGCACAACCATTCCCCAGGCCCGGAACGGTGAGGGGTACTCATCTCCCTCTGCCGATCGAACTTCTTCGGGCACTTGCCTCGTCATTTTCTTGCTCCTGAGAATGTAGTCCGGAACGGGGAATGCGACACGCCAGTCCGTAAAGAACTCGGTTATACAGGCATACCTCAGTGCGGTCGATAGCTTTATTTGCATCCCGGAGCACCGCTCACGCTGTGCAGTTGCTACACACCCTCGGCCACACTAAACGGGCTGATTGTATCCGCATGCAGATCCGCAGACTCCTCAGATCTTGGCAAAACAGTCGCGAAGAAGCCAATGTATCTTGGTCTGGCTGAACTCTGCCTGCGCTTTGATCCAGCGGCAGAATTCGCGCGCAGAAGGATTTCGCGATAGATTCTTCGGGCTGACAAGAAAATGGCCAAATCCAGATGGAAACGCTTTTTTTACCGGAATCACCAGCTCGCCTGAAATGAGGTCATCCACCACCAGAGCGCTGCGCCCAAGCGCAATGCCCTGTCCCGCAAGCGCAGCCTGAATCACCATGTTGGATTGACCAAATCGCTTGAAGGCTGTGCCCTTGTGAAAGGGAACACCGACGTGCCCAAACCAGCGTTGCCATGACGGGCTGTACCCGTCAATGCTACGAGTATCATCGATCAGTAGCGTATGCGACAGGAGATCACTGGGCGAATGAATCGGGCCGTTGTCACTTAAAAACGACCGACTACAAACAGGAAAGATATGATCGTCGAAAAGTCGCTCGACATCGACGCCCGCGTAGTTGCCACGGCCGTAACGAATGGCCAGATCGCTATCACCCGCAGCAATATTCGTAAGTTCTTCTGTCGTTTCCAGCGACATCGAGGTGCCGGGAAAGCGCTGATCAAAGTCAATTAGTCTCGGGAACAGCCACTGCAACGCGAAGCCCGGTAGCACACTGATCCGAATGCTTTGACCGATTTGGGATGGCATAACTTCTTCTAATGCCTCGTGGATGGTGAGTAACGCGCCCTCGAATGCCTTCGCAAGGCCCCTTGCGGCCTCTGTCGGAATCGTTCCGCGCGCCGTGCGACGAAACAAATCGACTCCCAATTTTACCTCCAAATCTTTGATTTTATGTGAAATTGCACCTTGAGTGACATTCAGCTCCTCGGCGGCTGCCGAAAAGTTCTCGTGTCGAACGGCTGCCAGGAATGCGCGCATAGAGGGTAACGAAGGTGTGAACATAGCTATTAAATCTATTCATGACAGTATGAAACACTGTGTATAGCAAATCTCCACCGTTTAAGACAATGTAACGCCTAGAACACGGTCTGTTGGGAGGTAGAGACGCCTTTGTTCCTGGAAAATTGCTGGTATGTAGCCGCGCGAGGTGAGGATATTGGCCGTCACCTTACGCCGCGAAAGCTTCTCAATAGAAATGTTGTCCTTTATCGTCTTGAAAACGGCTCCGTCGCGGCGCTTGACGACGCCTGCCCTCATCGACGCTTACCGTTATCAAAAGGGCAACTTCTCGGCGATCAGATCGAGTGCGGTTATCACGGCCTGCAATTCGATTGCAGTGGCCGCTGCATCGCTGCACCCACCCAATCCCGTATACCGCCTAATGCAGTCGTGAAATCGTACCCGATCATCGAGAGATGGGGATTTGTCTGGATCTGGATGGGTGAACGCGACAGCGTCGATGAGTCACTCCTGCCCGATATTCCCAATTACTCAAATCCGGACTGGGGAACAACAGAAGGTGGCACGCTGAACAT
>NYTE01000050.1 GCA_002683335.1 Halieaceae bacterium | reverse complement strand
TGGAACCACCTGATCCATTCCGAACTCAGCAGTGAAACGGTGCATCGCCGATGGTAGTGTGGGGTTTCCCCATGTGAGAGTAGGTCATCGCTAGGCTTCTAAATAATTAAGGCCATCCGTAAGGGTGGCTTTTTTTTGGCCGGACGGGCACTTTCGCCCATGGGATAATGTGGCGTAGTCCGGTGTTAGTGTGGGAGGTCACCCGCAGCAATGCTTCTGGTAATACACAAGCAGGAACTGGATTGCGACAGCGGCCCTCCATTTTTAAAAAGCGCTAGAACAGCCCATCCGCTCGACAAAACAACTAGTAAAGGAGCTATGCGTGGCAGGTGAGCGCAAAAGCCACGTATCGGCGCGACCGTGTCCTTGACGCGAGAGATTAGCGGGGGGGTCGCGACAGCAATGGACTGGCCGAATCGCTTGCTTCGCGCCTTTTCCCCGCACATACCCTTATTATTGAGGCGCAGCCGCTGAGCCCGATTGGTGATAGGCGTTGCGGAATATCGTAAGCGCTTATGTAAATAAAAAAAAACCACCCCATGTGGGGCGGCTCATGCGCGCTAAGCGCGACGGCTTTGAGCCACCGCAGACCAAGTGGCTCTCTAGCGCGAAGTCAGGATCACTTGCGCAACTGTCTAACCCCGAACATGCCGACGATGCCAAGCAGTCCAAGCAGTGCACCTAGTGGCAAGGTCGGTATAACGTTGGCATCAAGGGGGGCCGCCGGTGCAGGATCTCGGTTAAGGAGCGCACCGTAGAAACCGGCTTCGGCTGCAGACGCTGGGTTAACGTTTTGTCCGACCATTTTCAACCCGTATTGCACGATTGCATTTGCAGTGCCTGGCTCGCTATGCGTAAAGTTCCAACACCCAGTGGAGTCTGCTTGATAGGTTCCATCATATACTGCAAAGCCTGCGTCGGGGTTTAAAACCTGCATATAGGCCACCAGTGTATGGTTGTTAGTAAGTGTTCCCCCGGTAAAACAACCCTTAAATTCAAAGTCCTGAGCGGCGTCTCCAACATTGACAGTCGTTTCTGCAAAAGCGGAGGCCTCTATATACCAGTTGCCTCCCAATGCGTTAGTGGCATCGCACCAGTTAGCGTCGTCATTGCACAGTGACGTGTTGGGATAGAAGGTAACGCTGTCCCCGCTTTGGTCAATTCTAAGCTTTGCCGGGTCGGCCCAACCAAAACCAAACTCGTAACCACCTTGGCTACCGTCGGCGCCGAGAGTAAACGCATTGACGTAGTAGTTGCCCAATGTTTGGGCAGCAGCCGACAAGCTCAGCAGCCATGCGGCCAAGGAGAGCCCCGATATGATGATCTTCTTCATACAAATATTCCTTTTATTCTCCTAGTGTTTCGTTGCGCAGATCATATTCAAGCATGTGTGCGTAACGGTTAAAAATCTCGCACTTTTATAAACGGTACGATACACGCCAGAGCCTCGTTTGACATCCGGCTGGCGATGCTCTTATCGATAAGCTGGGCCATACGCAGGACGAAGTGGCCTTTTCATGCTTATGCCCCGTGCGCCTGCCGATCAAAGGATCTCTTTTCGCTAGCAGTTAAAGCGAGTTAACAACACCTGCTGGCGACAGTAGTTGCTCTGCTTTACCTCCTAGGTGCCTTCGCACGCTGGGGGTGCTCGAGAAAAGTCTGGATCATTGCAGTCCACCGGCGCTGGTGGTTCCTTCACGTCGCAGCTATATGCTCTGACGGTTTACGAGCCCCTGGACAGGGTCGACAAAATTGACACCTGATCCGGATCTGCCGTGGGTTCCCCTCTATCTGCTGTGCTCACAGCAAATGACACCGCAAAAGCACCTGCGTGATTGGTATCACCGATAGTGGAGGCCGGGGCGATTACATCGCACCGGCCGCTTGTCTGATAAGAGATGGTGAACTCAGTGGTTTGACTGCCACCAATAAACCCTCCGCCATTGGAGTCGCAACTGCCGCCACAGGCCAATCGCAGTGCGTCCGCGTATCCCGGAATGGGCGACACTGGTATTCTGGCGTGATGACTCCGGCCCCCTCGCATTCAGCCCCCGAACTGGCCATCAGCGTGGTGCTGTTCCACAGTAATCTGGACCAGTTCGATAACCTGCTGCGGTCCTTGACTGAGGCATTAAGCAATACCGAGTTATCAGCAGTGCCGATGATCTGCGTGGATAACAGCCGCGATCCAGCTTATGCACTCCGTGGCCGCGCCATCTGTGCGCGTTGGCGCGACGAGGCGGGACTTTCTATCGAGTGGGTTAGTGCGTCGGTAAATGGTGGGTATGGTGCCGGGCACAACGTTGCCTTGTCGAAGGTCAATAGTCGCTATCACTTGCTCTTGAATCCCGACGTGGTGCTTGACGAGCGTGCGATGATGGAAGCATTGCGTCTGTTGAGTAGCGATCCCCAGATCGCTTTGCTGGCACCTATTGGAGTCGGGTCTTTGGGAGAACCCGAGTATCTGGCAAAAGCCTACCCTTCTGTTTGGGTACTGGCCTTGAGGGCCTTTGCTCCACGGTGGTTACACCGGCTCAATGTCAAAAGCCTCGCTCGCTACGAGATGAGACATCACAGCGAAAGCCGCCGCACCAGGGCAATCCCGTTGGCGTCAGGTTGTTGTATGTGGGTTCGTCGCAATGCCCTGGATCAGGTGGGTGGCTTTGATGAATCGTATTTCCTCTATTTTGAAGACTACGATTTGTCGATGAAGCTGGCACAGCTGGGGGATATTATTGAGAGTCAAGATGTGACAATCGTCCACCATGGTGGTGATGCAGCGCGGAAAGGTTTGCGGCACATTGGCTGGTTTATTGCTGGCGCCATTCGTTTTTTTCGACGCTGGGGATGGCGTTGGTTCGGTTGAATCGCGCGGCGTGAGATACTAACGCTATGAGTAACGGTGACGATAAGGTAATGGGTGCGCTTGAGATGGTGGCCGACACGGTGTGGGAGCGGGAAGCCGCCCGCAGAGCGTTGTTGGCTCATCTTGGCTTGATACCGATGATAAGTCGCTGTGATGCGGTGGGTGCGATGCCTGCTAACCGATTTGCCGCTCCCAATCTCGAGACTGGCGGCGGGGCTTTGGCAGTGGGCGGGGCACTTGGCGCGGAAATAAACGGAACTGCAGCGGTTGATGGACCACTTTTGGCGGCCAGCCAAACGCTGACAGCAGAGCGTCAGCATCGAGCGGCTGCGGAGAGCGGCTCGCTGATTAAGGCCGAGAGCAAGATGCAGGGTGAACAACTCCGCGCCTTGCTTCGCGATGACAATGGTGCGAAGTCCTCTGGCGTGAGCGATGAGGTTAATCCAGAGGAAAACCCCCCGTTTAACGTAATTCAGAATAAAGCCGACGAGCGATTGTCCTTGCTGATTGTTGTCACCCGAGACGTGTTGTGGATAGAACAACTCGACGATTATCTACTGAGAAAAGAGCAATTGCATTTGATTGCTGCGATGGCGCGTGCCATTCGCGGATCCACAGTAAATTGCGAGCACCAACAGTTTGATTGGCCACCGGGTGGCGGCTTCAAGCCATCTCAAAAAGATGGGTTAGAGGACATGCTCTCAGGATTTCTTCAGCGGCTGATCACGGATCATCAATCTCAAGTGATCATTCAGTTGGGGTCGGTCGAGGTGCTGCCATCTTTACCCCCGGCGCTGCACCATATTCCTTCGAGCCTGGCAATGTTGCAGGAACCCTCGATCAAGCGCGAGGCCTGGGGGGTTCTGAAATCATTGGTGGCTTCCAATTAACAGATCATGACGCTTCAGCCCCTGACTACTGCGCAGGCAGAGAAGACTCTGGGCGCACTGTATGTTGAAGAAACGGGGCCAACGTTGCATTTTCTTGTAGGTTTGCTGTCGCAACCGCATTATCGGGCATGGAGCTTGGTGGCCGAGGGGCATGCCCTGGGTGCCATTTGGTACCAATGTGTCGAACAGCAGGCTGAGCTATTGGATTTGCGGGTCAGTCGTGGGCTGAGGCGATCCGGTTATGGGCGCACTCTACTTAAAGAGACCCTGTCTGTGATTGGGCAGGATGATGTGCGAACAGTGGACCTTGAGGTAAGAGAATCTAATGTCAGCGCCAGATCGCTCTACGGGAAAATGGGCTTTGAACTCACAGGCCGACGTCAGAACTATTACCCGCTTCCCACGGGTGAGCGGGAGGATGCAATACTGATGTCGCTGACACTACAGGCGACGGAGAAGCTGGAATGAATATTGTCGAAACCGATTACTGGTGCTTGATGCTGCCTCTTGAGTGGTCTGCGCAGCAGGATGACGGTGTAATCAGTATTACTGATCAGGATGGCATTGGCGAGTTGGCGCTCACGACACTGGTGAAAGAGCCCGGGGAGTTGGGCGCCAATACTGAAGCCGCCCTGACGGAACTAGCGGCCTTTGAGTCCCCCGAGGTGGAAGAGTGGACGGCCGCCCGTTTTGGGGCGTTTACCGGACTCGCAGGTCGGTTTCAGGACGATGGGACCCATGTTAGGGAGTGGTATCTCGACTACGGCAAGGCACTACTCTACATCACCTACATCTGTGATCTTGAGGATGCGGGAATGGACGACGCGGCAATTGAGGAAATTCTGGGAACGCTGGTAGTAGGGGATGCGCTCTCCCTGCACTGACGCCGAGGCAGGTCGCTGCTGGCACCACGGTGTCTGCTAGGAGACGGTCCCCGTGACTCGAACACGCTTGCTGCCCCTTGCCTTCATATCGTCGTCAGATCGTGCCCTGCGCTGTAGTGAGAGATCGATCTGGTTCTTGAGCGCGATCAAACAACCGGTGACCAAAAAAGCACCCGGTGGCAAAATCGCCACCAGAAAAGGATAGTCCACAGAGAATATCTCCCACCGCCACTGTGCTGCGTCAGGGCCAAAGAGCAGTTGCATGTCAGCGAAGAGGGCGCCGGTTCCCAAAAGCTCCCGGATGCCGCCCAACAATACGAGCACCAGCCCGAACCCCAGCCCCATGATGAACCCGTCATAGATAGCAGCAGGCAAAGGGTTTTTTCTGGCAAACGCGTCCGCTCGACCCAGAATGATGCAGTTCGTTGTGATCAATGGCAGGAAGATGCCAAGAATTTGATACAGCTCGTAGCTAAAGGCTTGCATGAGCAGCTCGGTGATCGTCACCGCTGCAGCGATAATCATGACGAAGACCGGTAGGCGAATAGTATCTGAGACAACATTGCGAATCAGTGACACTGTAGTATTCGATACCACCAGAACAAACAGCGTTGCTGCGGCGAGACCCATGGCGTTAACGGTAGAGGCGGTCACGGCGAGCAAGGGGCACAGCCCAAGCAACTGTACCAGCGCGGGATTGTTCTTCCACAATCCATTAAGCGTGAGCTGGCTGTAGGAGGGCTGACTCATGGGTCGTTAACCGGCGTTTCAAAAAGGGTTGCACTGTTTAATTGAGCGTACTCTAAAGCGCGGCGCGTAGCGAGGATCACTGCCCGCGGTGTGACGGTGGCGCCTGTGAATTGGTCAAACGCTCCGCCATCTTTCGAGACGGTCCAACCACTGATGGCAGGGTCTCCCAGACTGCGCGCGTTAAAACCCAGAATCCACGCTGATTTGCGCAAGTCTACCTTGTCTCCCAACCCAGGTGTTTCCTTGTGCGCCACCACCCGGACACCGGCAACCGAGCCATCGCTGCGCACACCCACCAATGCTCGGATATCACCGCTGTAACCATCCCTCGCGGTGACAGGCAAAATGACACCGATAACGCGACGCTCTTCCCGCACGCGGTACCCCCGGCGGTTTTGGCGCAAACCAAGCAATGCCGTCTCGGCTTCTAGCGGAAAGGTATCGTCCACCACGTCATTGTCGTGCGTGCCCGCTGGGAAAATCTCCATCAGTTGTCGCGCTTCCGCACGGCGTATCGCCAACTCGATTTGTGATTGGGTGCCGAGATAGGTCCACCCGATTGCCAGCGAGGTGATTGCCGCGAAAAGCGCCAGCACGGCGCCACCAAGACCGACCGAAACTAGCCATTTCATGGCGTTGGCTTCCGTGTGCCGTACACCGTTGGCTGGGTGTAGTGATCAATAAAAGGTGCACAAAAATTCAAAATGAGTACAGCAAATGCCACTGCATCAGGATAGTTACCCAGCGTTCGGATCAGATACACGAGCAGACCGATCAACGCGCCAAAAATCAGTCGCCCTCGATTGGAGACGGCCGAGCTCACGGGGTCGGTGATAATGAAAAAGGCGGCAAACATTGAGGCGCCGCTGAATAGATGAAACAAGGCGCTGCCCCCACTTTGTGAACTGCCACCGTCGTAGCCCATGAGTGCACAGAGCCCTAGTGCGGCCAACATGGCGATCGGCGCGTGCCAGGTGAATACTCTGCGGTACAGCAACCAAAGCCCACCCAACAAAAATGCCAGATTGACCTCAAACCAACCCAGACCGGCCCAACCAGATAGCTCTGGACGACTCATCATCAGATCTTCAAACAGCAGCCCGGTATTTTGTCTCAACAGATCCAGCGGTGTCGCTCCGGTCAAAGCATCGATGCTTCCAGGTGAGAAGACTCTCTGTAGCGCCTCGCCGACGCCCGGGACAGGTTCCAGACCACGGGGTAATGCCCAACTACTCATTTGTATTGGGAACGAAATTAGCAGTACCACGTACCCCACCATGGCGGGATTAAAAGGGTTATAACCAAGACCACCAAACACCTGTTTACCGAGGAGCACCGCGGTGAAAACGCCAATCACAATGAGCCACCAGGGGGCATAGGGGGGGAGGGCGATGCAAAGTAGTGTGGAGGTCACCAGAACGCTGAGGTCGGATATCGCTACCCGAGGGTCACGGCCGCGAAGCGCCATGACACCGTATTCCAGAGCCAATGCCACGGCGGCGCCCAAAACCAAATTGATCAGCGTTCCCGGGCCAAAGAACCACGTCATCACCAGAACGCCGGGTACCGTCGCCAGCAAAACATCTCGCATTACTGCAGAGACCTTTCCAAGGCCCGACGCATGAGGGGAAGTCACTCGAAGTAAACTCACACCGGAGATCCCTGCTGCGCTTTTTTGGCTTTTGCCCGCTCGATAGCGGCCTGCACGGGATCTACTCCTCCGGAAGTGGCCTGCTGTTGCGCGGCAGCTTTGCGCGCGGCTCGCTTTGCCTCGCGGGCGGCCGCCTCTTCTGCCAGGCGACTCTCGCGAGCTTCGAACCGTTCTCTCGAATTATCTGATCGCTTTCTCTCCTGTTCGCTATCGCGTATTTGGCCTTTGGCAGCCCGATAGTACTGCACCAATGGAATGTGACTTGGACATACATAGGCGCAGGCGCCACATTCAATGCAGTCAAATAGGCGATGCGTAGTCAGTTGTTCTTGATCTTTGGCTCGGGCGTACCAGTAGAGTTGTTGCGGCAACAGCGAGGCAGGACACGCCTCCGCGCAATGGCCGCAACGGATGCAAGGTTTCGGTTCTGCGGGGAGTGGTAGCTCAGACTGAGTGGGCGCCAGCACACAATTGGTAATTTTGGTCACTGGCGCGTCCAGATTGGAAACGGCGAAGCCCATCATGGGTCCGCCATGAATTACGCGTTGCCGCACCTCTGCCGCCCATCCTGCTTCTTGCAGCAAGTGGTCAATAGGTGTTCCCAAGCAGGCGAGGGTATTACACGGTTGGGACAACGCTTCGCCGGTCAGCGTGACAATACGGTGCGTCAGCGGCTTTCCTTCGACAATGGCCTCCCGAGCGGCGACGGCAGTGCCAGGATTCAAGCACACAATACCGATATCTGCGGGGATCCCCCCCGAGGGCACCTGTACTCCGGTCAGAATTTCGATCACTTGCTTCTCGCCACCCGAAGGATACTTTGTGGGGAAACTGGCAATTTCGATCGAAGCATTGGCTTTCACTACCGCGGCCTGCACACAGGCGATTGCCTCGGGTTTGTTGTCCTCTATACCAATCAGGGTCGAGTCGGCACCCAGAATGTGAGCGAGGATCATTGCCCCCTCTATCAACTGATCGGCATAACACTGCATTAATGTATCGTCTGCCGTGATGTAGGGCTCGCACTCGGTGCCGTTGATCAGGAGCAGCTCAATGGGCCGTTGGGGCCCGGGCGTCAGCTTCACGGCAGTGGGAAAGCCTGCGCCACCCATGCCAGCGATGCCGGCACTGCGAATCTGTTCTGCCAGCATTGTGGGTTCACGATCACGCCAGTCGAGCATCCCTTCGAGCACAACCCATTGATCCTGTCCATCGGTCTCAAGTTCAATGCAGATATCCTCGAGGCCCGAGGCATGGGCGATAGGTCGCGACTCGATCGCCCGCACCGTGCCTGATGTGGGCGCGTGAATCGGCACACTCATTACGCCGTTGGCCTCAGCGAGCATCTGACCGCCGAGCACCGCGTCGCCAACCGCGACGACGGGCCGCGCAGGGACGCCCAGATGCTGCCTGAGCGGGAGCACCAATAGTGGCGGTAACGCAAGCGACTGCAGCGTTCCTGGTTGAGAGAGTGCTTTGCGCTCCGGGGGATGAATACCCCCGTGAATGTCGTGTATTACTCTCATGCCGCGGTCCGCGTCGTAGCGTCAGTCGCAATTACCTCTATTGGGCGAAACCGATCTGAAGGAAGAGGCCAATGCCAAAAGCCGATGCCTTGTTTTCGCGGGATCAGGTCAATGCAGTCTACTGGGCAGGGATCCAGACACAGATCGCAGCCCGTGCATTCGTCTGCGATCACGGTATGCATCACCTTTGCCGCACCTAAAATGGCATCGACCGGACACGCCTGAATGCACTTGGTGCAACCAATACATTCGTCCTCGCGGATCCAGGCGACGACCGGCTCTTTCTCAACACCATGCTCGGCATCGAGCGGTTGGGGCTCAACGTCGAGGAGGTCAGCCAATGCCTGAATGGTCTCTTCCCCGCCGGGAGGGCACTTATTGATGGCATCTCCCTCTGCAATCGCCTCGGAGTAAGGGCGACAACCTGGATAGCCGCACTGGCCACACTGGGTTTGGGGCAGCAACGCATTGACCTGTTCGCTGATGGGGTTGCCTTCCACTCTGAAGCGCACCGCCGCGTAGCCCAGCAACGCACCAAATACACTACCGAGCAATATCAGAGCGGCCAGTGCGGCGAGCAGCGGTTCGTTTGCCAGCCAATTCACCATCAAATGAGCCCCGCGAACCCCATAAAGGCGAGCGATGCCAACCCTGCCGTGATCATGCCAATGGCGGCCCCCTGAAATGGTTCGGGAATGTCTGCAAACGCGAGTCGTTCGCGCATGGCTGCAAATAGCACCAATACCATTGAGAAGCCCAGTGCTGCGCCTAATCCGTAAAACAGCGATTCGATAAAGGTATGGGCTTGATTGATGTTGAGCAGTGCTACTCCCAATACGGCGCAATTGGTAGTAATAAGCGGCAGAAAAACCCCGAGCACACGATGCAAAAGCGGACTCGTTTTGCGGACCACCATTTCTGTAAACTGCACGACCACTGCAATGACCAGGATAAAACTGATCGTGCGCAAGTAGGTGAGATCCAAGGGTAACAGCAGGTAGTTGTAGGTGAGATAACTACAGACTGATGCCAGTGTCAGTACGAAAGTTGTCGCTATCGACATCCCCATGGCGGTCTCGAGTTTGTTAGAGACACCCATAAAGGGGCACAGGCCGAGGAACTGCACCAATACAAAATTATTGACCAAGACCGCACCCACCAGTAGCAGCGCGATATCACTCAGCATGTCATCCCCCGCGGTGAAACAATCGATCCAGATCCGCAATATTAGGCAATATATCAGGTGTCTGACAGGAAGTATTTTTCGATTCAGGCCTTACTTTTACTTGCCTCAACCATTGCCGCGACGACATCGGTATCGACGCGTTGCAGCAGCGGCTGGAAAGGGGCCAAAGAGTGATCTTTCAGGGGCGCCTGCAACGCGGTCCAATCCAGAGAGGTCTGCAAAAATGCCTCGGACTTTTCTGCCATGACCGGTAACACCGGCTTTAAGTAGGTAGCCAGCGCGCGATAGAGGTTGATTCCTACCGAGCACACTGCCTGCACTTGCTCAGCTTGCGCCTCGTCTTTGGCCATTACCCAGGGCTTTTTCTCGTCAATGTACTGATTGGCCCGATCTGCCAGCGCAATGATATCGCGCATGGCTCGGTTAAATTCTCGAGCTTCATATAGCGCCGCGATGTCCGTGCCGGCATCAATAAAGGATTGTACTAACGCGGGCTCGACGCATTCGCTGCTCATCTTATTGTCGAATTTTTTGCGCAAGAAGCCGGCACATCGACTGGCGATGTTAACCACCTTGCCGATGAGGTCTGCATTGACGCGCTGTACAAAGTCTTCAAGATTGAGGTCGATATCGTCGACCCCGCTAGAGAGCTTGGCGGCGAAGTAATATCGAATGTATTCCGGGTCAAGATGATCGAGATAGGTTTCAGCGAGGATAAACGTACCGCGACTTTTGGACATTTTTACGCCATTGACGGTAAGAAAACCGTGGGCGTAGACCGCGGAGGGTTGCCGCAATCCCGCACTGTCGAGCATGGCGGGCCAGAATAGTCCGTGGAAATTGACAATGTCTTTGCCAATAAAATGATAAAGCTCGGTACCGCCACCCGGCAGCCAGTAGCTGTCAAAGTCGTCCCCAGTGCGTTCGCACATTACTTGGTGGCTCGCGATGTAGCCAATGGGCGCATCGAGCCAGACATAAAAGTATTTGTCGGGATAACCAGGAATCTCAAAGCCGAAATACGGCGCATCACGACTGATATCCCAGTCTTGTAAGCCGGCTTCCAGCCACTCCCTGAGTTTGTTGGCAATGGGCTGCTGCAACTGGCCGCTGTTGATCCAATCAGTGAGCAGTGTCTCAAAGTGCGTCAATGCGAAGAACAGGTGAAGGGAGGCTTTGTTGATCGGTGTTGCCCCTGATAAGGCCGATACCGGATCAATCAGATCCGCTGGGGAGTAGGTGGCGCCGCAGGCTTCACAGTTGTCTCCGTATTGATCCGAAGCCCCGCACTTTGGACAGGCGCCCTTGATGAATCGGTCGGCGAGGAAAAGACCTTTTTCGGGGTCAAAGGCTTGAATGATTTCGCGTATCGCGATGTGCCCCCCCGCCTCGAGTCGCTGAAAGATCGTCTCTGACCAATGTTGATTTTCCGGAGAGTGGGTCGAATGATATTGGTCGAAATGAATGAGGAAACCAGCCGAATCATCCTCGTGTTTCGCTTTAATAGCGGCGATATGATCTTCGGGAGAGCGGCCTGCTGCCTCGGCAGACAGCATAATTGCAGTGCCGTGAGCATCGTCGGCACAAACGTAGCGACAGTGGTTTCCCCTGGAGCGCTGAAACCTTACCCAGATATCGGTTTGGGTTTGCTCCAACATATGTCCCAAGTGCAGCGGCGCGTTGGCATAGGGCAATGCCGAAGTCACCAGTATTTGTCTTGGGGAGCCAGTCATGGTGATAGGGGTCGTCAGCAGGAGAGGCGCGAAGTTTACCGGATTTTCCGTGAATTCGCTGTCAGTAAGTGATCGGCCCGCTGTGTCCAGAGAGTATACTCTCGCGTCACAGCGAGATGAGGAGCGCAGGATGTCAGCCTCTCACCAGGTAATAGCGATTGCGTCGGGCAAAGGCGGAGTGGGTAAATCTACGGTCACCACAAACTTAGCCGTGGCACTTCACCAACAGGGGTATTCGGTCGGTTTGCTTGATGCCGATATCTATGGCCCTAGTCAGCAGCAGCTACTGGGTGTCCCGGCAAGCACTACCCCCGACCAGCAAGATGGCGAGTTTTTGTTGCCTGTCGAGGCTCATGGCCTGAAAACCATGTCGATGGGTTACTTGGCTTCCGCCAGCACGCCGATGGTATGGCGAGGACCGATGGCAAGCTCTGCAATGAGTCAGTTGCTCGAGAAAACGCTGTGGGGCGACATCGATGTGTTGTTAGTTGATATGCCTCCGGGCACGGGTGATATTCAGTTAACGCTGGCGCAGCGAGCCACGCTTTCAGGCGCGGTCATCGTGACGACCCCTCAGGACATCGCGCTCTTGGATGCTCGCAAAGGCATTGAGATGTTCGAAAAGGTCGAGGTGCCCGTCTTGGGATTAATCGAAAATATGGCGGCCTATGTGTGTTCTGAGTGTGGCCACACCGAGGCGTTGTTCGGCGAGGCAGGTGGAGTGCGCTTAGCCGAGCAATACGGGGTGCCGCTGCTGGGACAAGTCCCGCTTGCGTCTGCAATTCGGGCCTATTCTGATCAGGGTCTTCCTGTGGTGTTGGCGGAGCCTGAGGGGGCATTGGCAGGGGTGTATCAGGCAGCTGCGCGGGTTTTAATGGAGGCCCTAGCGGCGCAAACACCGGCAGTCGCACCGACAATTAATATGACCGATTGAGTGCCATAACATTCGTCAGCGAGCAGATAGGAGTGAACTGTGAGTATTAAGTCAGATCGATGGATCCGCAGAATGGCTGAGCAGCAAGGCATGATCGAACCGTTTGCGCCGGATCAGGTGCGCATGGATGGTGATCGTCGGCTGATTTCCTACGGCACTTCCAGTTACGGATATGACGTTCGCTGCTCGCGTGAATTCAAGGTGTTCACCAATATCCACTCCGCCACGGTTGATCCTAAACACTTCGACGACAACAGCTTTGTGCACGTGGAAGGCGATGTTTGTGTCATCCCGCCCAACTCATTTGCGCTTGCCTGCACAGTGGAGTATTTCCGCATTCCGCGTAACGTGCTGACAGTATGTTTGGGCAAGTCTACCTACGCTCGCTGCGGGATCATTGTGAACGTCACACCGCTGGAACCCGAGTGGGAGGGCCATGTGACGCTGGAATTCTCAAATACGACCACCTTGCCAGCAAAAATCTATGCCAACGAAGGCGTTGCCCAAATGCTGTTTTTTGAATCCGATGAGATTTGCGAGACGAGCTATGCTGATCGTGGCGGAAAATATCAGGGTCAAACTGGCGTGACGCTCCCCAAAACGTAACGACGCCGCGCTCAAGCCCGCGCATCAGGGGCTTTCACTGAGCTATATCTGGTTCCGTTATCGGCTGGCCCTCAACAGCGCCACTGACCAATTCAATGACGGTTGTGGAGCCGTCCTCTACATGTTCGGTGCGGACCATCAGAAATGTGTGATCTATCGCCAACCAGGTGTCAGATCGGCGTTTCTCCGGATCATCACGGCGTTCCCGGTAGTGCACGGTGTTCAGTTGCCCAACGTCAGTATCTATCAATACTGTTTCCACCAACTCAAATTGTTTTGGTTTGATTCGGTCGCCATCTACCACTGATAGTGCCACCAGATCTGGGGGTGTATCGGCTCCTAAGAGTATTAAGCGAAACTGTTCTTGAAGACTGAGACGGTCGAGCACATCATCCGCCCAGGGATGCTCGGTCCACTTTTTTTTGCGCAAGCTACGAATCACATCAGCACTTTTGTCAAAGATCACCTCCCGCCGGCGATTGGTTACGCCGCTGAGTTGGTAAACGAAGTGGTCGCCAATTACGCGGCCCTCTTTTACGGTGAAGTTCGCGTCTTCACTGAGCTTGATAAGAAACGTCTTGCGTCCGGATTGACTAAGTTGGTATTGGCCTTTTTTCTCGGTCAGGGTGCGGGTGAGGGTCACTTGCATTCCGGCTACAGCAGTTTTGTATTCTGCAACATAAGTAGGAAGCGCAAGATCGCCGGCAGATGCCTCACTGGCAAGTGGCGCCAGCAGCACAAGAGGTAGCAATAGCCGTGGCGTCAGTCGTTTCAATTCCATAGACACCCTCTGAGTGGCACGGGCTGATCGTCTTTGCACAATACGCCGTCCTTAAATGACAGTTTGTCTGTGAGGTGCCAGTTTACTGCCTCGGGGTAAATTTGGTGTTCTACTTTCAGAACCCGGGCGGCTAATGTCTTGGCGGTGTCATCGGCGCCTATAGGCACTTTTGCCTGTAGGACAGGGGGACCACCATCAAGTTCCCCACTGACATAATGCACGGTAGCCCCTGCATGAGTATCGCCGTTATCCAGAGCCCGTTGGTGCGTATTAAGGCCTGGGTACATTGGTAGTAAAGACGGATGGATATTCATCAAGCGATTTTCGAAGCGCGCGACAAAATCAGTGGTTAAAATGCGCATGAACCCGGCGAGGACCACGAGGTCGGGTGAAATTGTCTCAATGGTCGCAGCCAGGTCCAGATCGAAAGCCTCCCTGCTGACGTAGGCTGTGTGATCTATCAAAGCTGTTTCAATACCCGCGCTCTGGGCTATTTCAAGGCCCCCAGCTCCCGGCCGATTGGCAACCACCAGACTGATAGCGCCACCGAGCAGGTCGGCATGACTTGCATCGAGTAGGGATTGGAGGTTGGAACCCCGTCCCGATAGCAGTACTGCAATATGTTTTGTGCTTCGCATCTCAGTCGAAGTGAACGCCGGTCGCGTGATCAGAGATGACGCCCAGTTCCCATCCATCAATGCCATGGGTCTTTAAAATGGACAGCGCTTCTTCGGCATTTTTACTGGCGACGACAATAATCATGCCGACACCGCAGTTGAAAGTGCGCATCATTTCAGTGTCGGTGATGTTGCCGCCGTTCTGCAGCCACTGAAAAACGGTGGGGAGTTGCCAACTGTCACGATGAATCAGGGCGCCTAACCCGTCTGGCAGGACTCGAGGTAAGTTTTCTAGAATCCCTCCCCCGGTGATGTGAGCCATCGCTCGCACCTCCAATTCTTTTTGTAAAGCCAGTAAGGGACGGTTGTAGATCACCGTTGGTGCCAAAAGCGCTTCGCCGAGAGTCGTATCACCACAGGTTTGCTGTGCGTTGTCCCCTGTGCGTTCAAGTACTTTGCGAATCAGAGAGTAGCCATTGGAGTGAGGGCCACTCGATGGCAGAGCCAGTAATGTGTCGCCTGCCTCGACTTTGCTGCCATCAACCAGTAGTGCTCTTTCTACGACGCCTACGCAAAACCCTGCCAGGTCGTAATCTTCGCCATCATACATACCGGGCATTTCGGCCGTCTCACCACCTACCAGCGCCGCCCCTGCCAGCTCACAGCCGCGCCCAATACCCGTTACCACCGCGGTGGCAATATCTACATTCAGTTTGCCAGTAGCGTAATAGTCCAGAAAGAACAGAGGTTCCGCGCCCACCACGGCGATATCATTACTGCACATGGCGACCAGGTCGATGCCGATGGTGTCGTGAATGCCGAGGTCCATGGCAAGCCGCAATTTTGTGCCCACACCATCAGTACCGGACACCAGCACGGGCTCTGAGTACCCTGGGGGGATCGCGCAGAGCGCACCGAAGCCTCCTAGCCCACTGAGGACTTCGGGGCGACGCGTGGCGTGGCTCACATGCTTGATGCGTTCCACCAAAGCATTGCCCGCATCGATATCAACGCCCGCGTCGCGATAGGTCAAGGAGGATTGCGGATCCTTAGCTGTGCTCATAGGCTGTTCCTGAGAAGCGTGGTGGGATAGTAATGTGCTCGATGAGCGCTGGAAAGTAATGACCCGGTGTTTGGGAGATAATGCAGCGGTTTTTGCTGCCGGCAAAGCGATACACTGCGCACTTTACACTACGACGAGATCGGTATAACTGGCGAGCCAATGTTAATAACACACAGCCACTGTGAATCTTATGGGCACCTGCAACGTTGGGCTGTAAAAGTGCTTAGCGGTCTGGCGATATGGGCGGTACTGGGGTTGACCGCGATGAATCCTGCGCACAGCGCCTCGGATGAAGAATTGATTATTCGTGTTGAGGTGACGGACCGTAGCGAGGTAACCATCGACTCTGCGGCGCGGGAGGCATTGGCGCGCGCGCTTCTGCAGCGATCAGGAGATCGGAGCCTTCTTGAGCAGCCGGCGGTGCAGGCCGCATTAGCCTCGGCGCGCGCCCAATTGTCGCTATTTCAGTTCGAACGTGTTCAGGGCATCACGCGCTTTGTGGCACACATTGATCAAAACGCTCTAGAACAGCTCATTAGAGAGGCGAATGGCACGCTCTGGGCCGAGCTGCGACCCCCAATTTTACTGTGGTTAGTGGTTGACGAGAAAGACGGCCGTCGCTTTGGTAACCAGGCCGGTGAGGAGGCGTTGTGGGAGACCATGACCGTGGAATTCGAGGCCCTTGGCCTGAATCTGCGCAGACCGCTCTATGATTTACCTGACTCGCTGTTGGTGTCGCCGGAAGCCCTCTGGCAGCGGGATTTCGACGCGCTAATCGAGGCTTCTGGCCGGTACGGTATGACTCATTTGTTGGTGGGTCGGCTCATTCGCCTCAGTGAGGGAAGATATATTGCCGAATGGATCTATTCTGATGGTGCCCAAGAGCGCTTCAGTACTGTGCAGGCGGATTCGCTGGCGTCCGTGATCGAACCGGGCGTGCAGTTGGCGACCGCGGAAATGCGATTGCGCTACGCGGTTGAGTTGACGGGCGCGGCCACACAGCGCTCACTGATAATCTCTGTGAGAAACGTCATCAGTCTTGAAGATTACAAAGCAGTGACTCGCGCCGTGGCGAGTATTCAAACACTAGAGCGTGTCCGCCCTCTATCGGTGGATGGCGATACGCTGGTGTTGGAAGTATTTGGCATCAGTGAACCTGAGACGCTGATGCGCTTGATGGCGTCTCTGCAGGATCTGCAGTGGCTGACATCGGACCCCGAAAGAGGACTAGAACTCGTGTGGCGAGATTCTTAATGAAGGTAGCGCACTCTTCTCCAGAGATGGTCTTGAGAAGATCATGACTCAAGGTCTCCAGATACCGTTACCCATGCGACGGGAGGATCTCGCCACATGGGACAATTGGCTCAGCCGATCCGCCACCCATGCGTTGGAGAGTTGGTTGCCGATTGGCTCAAAGACAGAGCGCAGCGCCTATTTATGGGGAACTAACGGTCTGGGAAAGAGCCATGTCCTTCAGGCGTGTTGTGATACCTGGGGATATAACGCGCGGTACATCCCGTTGCGCGAATTGTTGCAGTTCCCGCCCGAGGAGGTTCTGTCCGGTGTTGAGGAGGCGGGTTTGATTGCGATCGATGACATCGATGCGGTCGAGTCGGAGTCGCGCTGGCACGAGCCGCTGTTTGATTTGTTTAATCAGTCGCAGGAGGGAGGGCGCTGTTTGGCCGTGGCTGCGGGGTGCGCCCCGCAGCGGCTGTCACAATTGCTTCCGGACCTGCGCTCCCGGCTGGGCAGTTTGCCGGTATTCCACCTACCGTCGTTTTCAGAGGACGACATTGCAGGCCTTTTAAGCCTTAAGGCTCGGTCGTCCGGGCTACAGTTGTCTGATGAAGTGGGTCGGTATTGTGCGCTGAGATTACCCAGAGACCCTCGAGCAGCGCTCGATTTTATCGAGCAGTTGGATCAACTGAGTTTGGCAGAATCCCGTGCGATCACCATTCCCTTTGTCAGGGCAACGGGGCTATTGCTCAAGACGGTTGCTCAATAGCGTATTCACCTGGAGCCAATTGCAGGTAGCCCCTGAGCCAATGCACCGCCCCGTAAAGCGGGATTGTGTCAATCAGCGCACAAATGGCTTTGAACGCATAGTTACTCCCCACCAGAGTGAGGAGCGTGCTCGTGGCGATGTCGCCAGCCAGAAAAGCCGCACCGAAGGTCACAGTCACCACCATGAGGGAATCAACCAATTGACTGAGCAAGGTGCTGAAATTATTGCGCAACCAGAGATGTTTTCCTCGCGTTAAGCGCTTCAAGAAGTGATAGAGCTGAACGTCGCAGTATTGGGCTGCGATGTAAGCCATCATCGATGCGAAGACGGCTCCCGAGGTGGTGGCATAAATCAGAGTAAAGAGGCCAATCTCTCCTTCCACCACAGCACCATTAGGTAGAGAAACCGGTGCTGCCAGTTGCAACACCTGCCAGGGCGGCATCACCGCCTCGGGAACTGCTGGTGCCATGGCGCCCAGTGTTAATACTCCAAGGATCAAAAAATTGATTCCAAGGCCCACTGACACAAGAAAATTCGCGCGCGCACGTCCGTATAATTCGCTGATCAGGTCGGTGCAGAGAAAAGTGAGTGGGTAGGGCAGCACACCCACAGCTAGGGCTAAAGGGCCCAACTGAATAAAGCGCGTGATACCCACCACGTTCAGCAGTGTCATAGCAGAGAGAAAAATACCCGCCAATACGAGAAACGCGCGCTCACGACGCTCCCTGATCATGGTGTCAACGCCGGTCATTTCAGTGCTCGACCTGGCCCAAGTTGGCATGCATTACGGCGCCATTAATCACCGGATGATGATGAGCCCAAAAAATCAGATCCGCGATTTCTTGGGGAGCCACTAATCTTCCGTAACTGTTCATCTCGCCGAGGCTGCTTAGCACGTCGGCATCATTGCCGACATGTTCCCTTAGCATCGAAGTGTCGGTGAAACCGGGGCAAATCAATGCGGTGTGAATACCCCGACCCATCAAATCCTGACAGGTCGCGCGCATCATTCCCAGCTGTGCATGCTTGCTTACAATATAGCTGTAGGCGCCAGCCACTGCTTTTTCGGATAAGGTCGAGCCGACGTACAGTACGCTTGATGTCGAGGGGAACAGGGGGAGCAGCGCGCGATTAAGCGTGTTGATTCCGAGTACATTGACGGACAGCGCTTGTAGCATCGCCTCATCATCGGTGGTATCGCAGCGATCTTTGAGCATCAAAGATGCATTGTGAACGAGGCAGACCGATGATACGCCGCGGGCTGTCACGATCTCGCAGAGCGCTTTGCTACTATTTGCCAGTGATTGGGTATCAGAAAGATCTGTGGTCAGTGTCGTCACTTCGGGGATGGGACACTCTCGTCTCGAGAGGTTGATCACGGTGTACTGTGCCTCGAGAAACTGTTCTGCAGCGGCGGCGCCGATACCGGAGCTCGCGCCGGTCAAAATGGCGATGGGGTGCATACTATTCTGCCATGATACGTGGGCGATCAGATTACTTCAGGTGCTCCCGAAGGTCACGGGGTCATCACAATGCTTGGATGCTGGTATCAGTTGCTGAATCCGATCACTTCCAACACCATACGGTTTTGCTCCTTTGAGGTAATTCGATGAGTCAATTGGCCACGCTACACATCAACAAGCAGGCGCATAAATTTTCGGCGGCTCACTTTACGATCTTCTCCGCTACTGATCGAGAACGGTTGCATGGGCATAACTACGGCATATCTGCTCGTATTGTTGCTGTGATGGGTGAAAATGGCTTTTCGGCCGACTACAACGTCTACAAGCGCTGTCTGCAGAAACTGTGTGATGCCCACGACGAATATATGTTGTTACCGGCACGATCCCCCTGGCTGGAGGTCGTCAAGCAGGAAGACGAGTATTACGCTACTTTTAATGACAAGATACTGCGGTTCCCGTGCGATGAGACATTGCTTTTACCCGTTGTGAACGTGACTGTGGAGGCGCTTGCTCACTATTTTCTCGAGCGTGTTCTGGCCGAGAAGCTGATGGGTGATATTGTCGAACTGGAGGTTTTCGTCACCTCCGGTTACGGTCAAAGCAGCTCTGCCTGCTGGACCGGATAAAAAAATGGGCTTTGGCCGGAACTTTCTCAGAAATCGTGTGTCATAAGGTCAGTTGTTGAGATGGTGATGCCCGCGGGGACATCGCAAGGGAAACATCTAAGCAACGAGAGTCCGCTTGACGAGACTCTCCCCGTTTTGAGTGGCTCCTTCATTGCCGGCTGTTGAACAGCCGGCTTTTTTTTGGCTCTCGGGATAGCGTAAATCGCTTGAGATAGTGCCGATACAGCGTGTCAAATCTCTTGATCAGGTGCGATCGACGTGTGCGGCTGGACGCGTCGCGCCTCCCAAGTGCTTAGTATCGATTCTCGAGTCTGGGGTCCCACTAGTGTGTCGGTAACGACTCCTTGGGGATTTACCAGCCACGTAGTGGGTAGGACTCGAGGGCGAGCTTGACCGAGAGAAGGCCCCGGATCTTCTTCCAGCAGCGGGAAGGTGATGCCCAGTTCCGCGGCTTGCGACGCCAGCAGTTCGTCAGTTTGCCCCTCAAAGTTGACTCCCAGAACGCGCAAGGCAGTCTCTCGATGGACCGCATTCAGTTCGGGTATTTCCGCCCGACAGGGCGCGCACCAAATTGCCCAGTAATTGACAACGCGCCACTCACCTGCGTCGGGCAGGACCGCCGCGTCGTTCTGGCAGCCGGCAATTATGACCAGCATGAGCCAGTATGAGCGCAACGGGACACGCCTGCGACTAGACATCGGGCGAGGCAAATAAAACGGCAAGCGGTGTGGAGAGGTGCTGTGCTTCCCGCTCGAGTTGACCCGCCAGCAATGCTGCAGCCGACTGTCGCCAGGGGAGCGCGGCGACTGAGACCTGATATACAGGCTCTGCGCGCAATATACTTGCCACATCGGCGAGACTCACCGTATGCAGATCTCGACTCAGAAGATAGTGTCCCCGGTCTGACCTTTTCAGAATATTGACTTCGCTCAGTCGATCACGGATCCGCCGCCAGCTGTCGGCGTCGATCGCTGCAGGAGACCACTTGTTGGCTCCGATCACATCGAGGTCAGACAAGGCTTTGCCTTCTCGTTGCGCAAGCCAAAACAGATACAGTGTGTCCAGCGCTTTCATCAATAGGGGCGTGCTGGCCTGTTCTGTGCTCTGGTAGGCTGAGAGTCCATGTGCCAGAACCGCCCCTGCTAAAACGATGATCCAGGTAACATATATCCACAGCAAAAAAAGTGGTGCCGCCGCAAACGCGCCATAAACCAGAGTGTAGCTGGATTGCGCCATCACAGCGGTGAACAGTGCCCTCGCTATGCTGAAGGTAATGGCTGCAAATACGCCGCCTGCCAGTGCATGACGCCACGGAACCTGACAGTTGGGCACCATGACGTAAAGGCAGGTCAGACCCACTGAGCTCATGATGAAGGGAAGGAGTCCGATCAGTGCGGTCCCCAGACCCAGTACATTCAGCTCCCCCCAATCATTGGTGGCGGCAAAGAGGTAGGCTCTGGCCCCCAAGCCCAGACCAATGGCAATGGGCCCCAGGCTCAAAACAGTCCAATAGAGCAAAACGCTTTGCAATGGCCGGCGATTCACGCGGTTCTGCCATATTTCATTCAATGCTTTCTCGACATTGCGTAGCATGAGAACCGCAGTCACCACTAAAATAGCAACGCCAAATAAGGTGAGTGAGCGCGCGTGGCTGATGAAGGTAGAAAGGTACTGAACGACCTGATTGGAGCTCTCGGGAAGCAAAAACTGCAGCAGAAAATCGCTTAATTTCTCTTCGATATTCCCGGCAATGGGCAATGCAGAAGCCATCGAGAGTGTGACGGTCAGCAGCGGTACGAGCGCGAACAGACTCACAAAGGTCAGTGCGGCCGCCTTTGTTGTGAGCCGGTCCTCAAGCAGACGGCGCGCCAAATATTGAATGCCGCGCGCCAACTTTGCGCTTTGCAGATGCGTTACCATGAGCGTTCAATGTTTATCGCAATTGCCCCACTTTACCGTGGTGTCCGATGCGGCGTCGAGTGAACCGGATGGATCTGATGTTGTGAGCAATCAGCCTTACATTCTTGTGGTGTTTTATAGCCGGGATGGAGCGACCGCGGCGATGGCTCGTCAGATTGCTCGCGGCGTTGAAATGGTGAACGGCATAGAGGCAAAGCTCAGGACCGTCCGCGCGCTGTCGCCTGAAGATGTTGAGTCAGATATGACGCCCTTGCCTGCGACTCAGGAGGATCTGCGGGACTGTGCTGGTCTGGTGATCGGCAGTCCTACACGGTTTGGCAATATGGCGGCGCCGCTTAAGCAGTTTCTTGATGAAAGCAGTGGTTTGTGGCTTCAGGGAACCCTGATAGACAGACCGGCAGCGGTTTTTACCTCCACGGCCTCACTGCATGGGGGGCAGGAAGCCACTTTGCTCAGCATGATGGTGCCATTACTGCATCACGGTATGGTGCTGGTGGGGGTCCCGTACTCTATCCCTGCGCTCAGAGCTACCGCGGCGGGTGGCACGCCCTATGGTGCCAGTCATTGGGCCACCGAGAAGGGAGATCGCCCCATGGACGATAACGAATCTGTGATCTGCCGCGCATTGGGTAAGCGGGTGGCCGAGTGGGCGCTCCGCAAGCCAGATGGGAGCAAAGCGTGATAACGCGCCCAACTCGTCCCCGGCTGCGGCTTACCAAAAGTCTCTGGATTGTGATGTGGCTGACGTGGGTGGCACTGCTCCTGCAGCAGGCTGCCGATGTTGAGCGTTTCGCTGGAACATGGGCTCTGACAGGACTGCGATGTGCTCCCCTCCTTTTCTATTTATGGGCGGCAATGCAGGATGGTTTAAGGCTTTTTATCTGGTACGAACTCATCCTGCTTTTTTACTTTATTTCGTCGGTAGAGGCCGCATTTGCCTATCGAGGGGATATCTTGTCTACGGTCGGCCTGAGCCTGGTGGTAATCCAGTTCACGTGCTGTATGTTGTACATCCGTTACCGCGGTCGTGAACTGCGGTCGTCAGTCTGACTTCCAATCCAAGTAGCGGTGGAGCCGCTGATCACACTGAGGAGAGTGCTAGATAATGATGCGTTTATTAAGAGGTATATGGCGAATTTTGAGTGGTATCAGCCGGACAATTTCGGTGTTGCTACCGCTGATGTTTATCGCCATTTTCATCATCGCCTTCAGTGTGACGATGAAAGAGTCAGCGCCCGAACCTTTACCCGCGCAAGCAGCGCTTTTGATTGCGCCTTCTGGGCCGTTGGTAGAGGACAACCCACCGGTTGAGCCCGTTGCCGCCTTTTTGAATCAAGAGTACGAGCGACCAATATTCCTTCATGATCTGGTCAGGGCGATTCAGTGGGCCGCCAACGATGACCGCATTACCGCAATTATCCTGAATCTTGAAGATCTTGCTGGACCATCGACCAGCCAGACGCTCGAACTGAGTGAAGCAATCGCAGAGTTCCGCTCTACGGATAAGCCGGTGATAGCCGTTGGAGACTTTTATTCACAAGCGCAGTATTTGTTGGCCTCGCAGGCTGATCAAGTGCTGCTTCATCCCGAAGGAGGCATGTTTCTGGAGGGTTTCTCCGTCTATCGTTCCTACTTGCGTAGCTTCCTCGAAAAGATACGCGTGACGATGCATGTGTTTCGTGCGGGAGAGAACAAATCGGCTGTGGAGCCTTACCTGCGCGACGACATGTCAAAGAATGAACGCGCAGTGGTATCTCGTTGGCTATCGGGCCTTTGGGCCGCTTACGCTGAGCTGGCCGAGGTGGGAAGGGATCGGCCCTCGGGCTCTTTGAATGCGTTTATAGATAGCTTCGCAGAGCAACTTGAGGCATCTGATAATGACCTTGCGGAAACTCTGATGGCGGGCGGATGGATCGACGTGTTGGCTGATCATACCGAAATGAACGCGATGCTGGCCGAGCGTGTTGGTGTGACGGATGACGAGGGTTTGGCGCTCACCATCGATTTTGAACGCTACTTTGAGGATATGAAGCAGCAGCGCGCGCTTGCAGAAGAAGGATTGCCGCTGATCGCCATCGTGCCGGTAGAGGGCACGCTGATGCCGGGTGAAAGCGAAGAGGGCATGGCGGGGAGTGACACCATCAATAGCTACATCGATAACGCGATGGAGGCTGAGGATATTGCGGCGATTGTGCTGAGAGTGAACTCTCCAGGTGGCAGCGTTTTTGCCTCTGATTTGATTCGTCGCAAGTTGGCAGAGGCGCGGCAGGCTGATATCCCCGTTGTGGTGTCCATGGGAACGGTGGCTGCATCGGGCGGCTACTGGATTTCGGCGGAGGCTGACCAAATATGGGCACTACCCACGACCATCACGGGTAGTATTGGCGCCTTTTCCGCATTCCCTACGATCGAAGGTATCTTTGAATATATCGGCGTGACAGTGGATGGTGTGGGTTCGACCTCGTTGGCAGGTGCGGTGAGCTTCGATCGCGGAGTCAGTCCGGAAATGGCTCGTATTCTTCAGGCGATGTCCTACAGCGCTTATGACGACTTTGTTGAACTTGTATCCCGGGGCAGAGAACTGAAGCGCGACGCGGTTGAGGAGATCGCTGGCGGATTAGTTTGGACCGGGGCTGAGGCGGCGCAGATCGGTCTGGTCGATGAGCTGGGTAGCCTCGATCAAGCCGTCGCTGCCGCTGCGGAGCTCGCGGGTGTGGAACAGTGGAGAACAGGTCGCACCAGTGTGCCGCCGTCATTTGAGAGTTTGCTGCTGGAGGAGCTGAGCCACTCTTTTAACGCGTCCTTGCCACGCGGCTGGAGTTGGACTGAATCATTGTTGGCCAGCTTTAGGCCAGTGGTGAAGGGCCTATCGGACTTGCGAGATCCTATGCACGTGTATGTTCAGTGTCTTGAATGCGTGCCGGTTCTCTAGCGTAGTGCTGGAGTTTTCGGAGGAAATCCAGCCTGCAGTCCCAGCGGCCACCGTTATATTGTTACGCCACACAACAAATGGTTTTGAGGTGTTATTGCTTCGTCGCAGTGATGCGCTGAAACATATGCCCGGTATGTGGGTGTTCCCCGGGGGGAAGGTGGAGCCTGATGATGGCGGAATAGATGAGATGGGCCGAGCGTGCGCGGCGGGCTGTCGGGAACTAGAGGAGGAGGCAGGTATTTCCATAGCGCCTTCTGTCATGACCCCCTTTTCACATTGGTTAACCCCGACTGTGGTCACGCGTCGCTTTGCGACATGGTTTTTTCTGGTGCAGGTAAAGGAGACCGTGACAGTTCAGGTGGACGGGCGGGAAATCGTGGATTTCCAGTGGTGGCAGCCGGCCGATGCAGTAGCGGCGCATCATCGCGGAGATTTACCGATGAGCCCGCCGACACTGGTGTCACTGCATGATGTAGAGCGTCTTGCACAATTTCCGTCGCCAGAAGAGTTAGTACAACGTCGCGAGCCCCCGCTATTTTTCCCACGAGTGGTCAGAGAGGCTGATCAAATGGTGTTCCTGTACCCCGGTGATGCTGCTTATGACAGCGGTGATCTTGGTCGAGAAGGCAATCTTCACCGCACAATTGGTGCGGCCGGTATTTTCAGTTACGTGCCCATGGCAGACACCCCATAAAGTGGTATCGAGGTTCCGTACCCAATCTAGCGTCTGCCGTTTCTTGCTCTAGTTAAGCACTAAAGCAACCACTTGCCGCCAGGTATGCGTGGCAGCGTGGTGCTTATTACTTCGTCATACACCGACTGTATCTTACGGTCACTGCCGACTCCCTGGCGCCTGGAAATCATTGTCACGGGAAATAGGTACACGTCGGTGCCGCGATAATGGAGTGCTCTTGACCGGCCTTTGCGGTCCCGGTACACCAACCAATCCATATCCAGTCGATTTGCCAAAAGATCCCCGAGTACCACCCCCATGGCCTGCAAACTGAGGGTATCGTCGGTGGCAATGAGCCGTTCATCAATGATGCGCTGCAGCGTATCGATGTCTCGAGCCTCCATTCCCGAGATATTTCTTCCTAGCCGATTGGCCAACTGCTCTACCCGACGGCGCTGTTCCGTCATGAACTGCTTATCAATATTGCTAAGGGGCTCAATTTTGAGCTCAAAGTCAGTGCTCTGCGAAAAGCTACTGGATGACCCAATGGACAGGGTCAGGGCGCACAGGATTAGGCCTATTCTAGAAATGCGCCAAAATGCTCGGTATGCAATGCGAGGTTGTGAAACTCGGTCTGAAGTGGATAATTGCCGCACCATGATTTTATGTCCTTGTCCCGCCGCAGGACTCTCGGAGTAACTCGATGATAACCGGAAGCATTGTTGCGTTGGTAACACCCATGCAACCAGACGGTGCGATTGACTGGGCGGCGCTTGCTCGACTCATCGAGTACCACATTGAGGCGGGTACGGCGGCGCTTGGTGTCGTGGGTACAACCGGCGAGAGCCCGACGCTCACAGTGCCTGAGCACTGCGAAGTGATTCGTTTTGCTGTGGAACAATCAGGAGGAAGGATTCCGGTAGTGGCTGGCACCGGCGGTAATTCTACTCATGAGGCTATCGAGTTGACGGTGTCGGCAGCCGAGGCGGGCGCGGATTACTCACTTTCTGTGACGCCGTATTATAACAAACCGACCCAGCAGGGACTGTTTGAGCATTTTGAGGCGGTCGCTCGATCTGTGAATTTCCCGATTATTCTTTACAACGTCCCGGGTCGCACGGGCTGCGATCTATTGAACGAAACAGTGGTGAGGTTAAGTCAGGTCGATAATATTGTGGCTATCAAGGACGCAACGGGCGACATCGAGCGGGGTAAAGCACTGATTCAAGCAGTTCCCGACGGTTTTGCCGTATTCTCGGGCGATGATGCCACAGCCCTTGAGTTAATGCGTTACGGCGGCAGGGGCAACGTCTCCGTTACCGCCAACATTGCCGCAGCAGATATGGCGGCGCTGTGTCGCTGCGCGGCTGCGCAAGAGTGGGATACCGCCGAAGTTATTGATGGGCGACTCGCTGATCTGAATCGCTTACTTTTTATCGAGTCTAACCCTATTCCGATAAAGTGGGCGATGGCCCAACAGGGTATGATTGGGCCAGGTATTCGGCTACCTTTAACGCCCCTGTCTGAGGCGTATCGAGAGGCCCTATCAAACGCATTGGAGGCTTATTTTTCGTGATCCGCGCAGGCAGTGTTATCGTGACCGTGCTGACTTTATCCGGCTGTAGCTGGTTGTTCGGCGAGGATGGCTTGTTTCCGGATAATGCCAGTCGATACCAATCCGCGTCGGAGTTGCCACCGATAGATGTACCCCCACACTTAACGACCGATGCTATTCAGCCTGATTATCCCGTGCCGCAGGTGGCCGCGAGTACGCAGCTGGCGACACAGTTTGAAACCCCTCGCCCAACCCCGCTCACGGCAAACAATCAGAGCGATTCGGTGCGTATTCAGAGCCTTGGCGGAGAGCGGTGGGCGCTGGTTAGTGTCGCTCCCGGACAGCTATGGCCCCAGGTCAGGACATTTTTGACGACCAGTGGCATTGGTGTCGCCGCTGTTGATGCAGAAGAGGGGCTCATTGATACACAATGGTTCAAACTCGAAGATCGAGAGCTTGCGGTGCGCTTCCGCTTTCGAGTCGACACGGGCGTGCAACGAAATACGGCTGAGCTTCACGTCCTCCATCAGGACAGGGGTGTGGAAGAGGTCAGTTGGCCACCACAATCGGATGATGATGACCTCGAGCGCAAAATGCTTCAGGACATGGCGCAGTATCTCGCCAACAGCGCAGATGCCACACCGATATCGATGATGGCCGATCGTGCGATGAGCGACTCAGGCAGAATTACGCTGGAGGACACGGAAACTGTCACCCGTATCCGCCTGGAGCTGCCTTTTGACCGCGCATGGGCATCTGTCGTGAAGGGAACCGAGAATGCCGATTTTACGATTGATGACCGTGATCGGAGTCAGGGCATTCTCTATGTCACCTTTATCGGACCTCAGGAAGATGAAGACAGTGGCTGGTTTGACTGGTTATGGGGTGGCGAGGATGATCACCCACTGGCGGGCCACCGTTATCAAATTCGATTGGACGCCTCGGGTGATGAGGTGATTATGATTACCTTGCTTGGGCGCGACGGTGAATCTGTTGACCGGCGCGAACAGCAGGCACTGCTGACCCTGCTGAGGGGTAACATTACCTAATGCGGATAGCGTCCCTCGGAAGTGGTAGCAAGGGGAACGCGACGCTGGTCGACACGGGCGAGACCCTTATCCTCATTGATTGTGGTTTGCCGAAAAAGGAAGTTGAAGATCGGCTCGACCTCAGAGGCCTCTCTGCCAAAGACATCGATGCCATTCTGGTCACCCACGAGCACGGCGACCACTGTCGCGGTGTGGCTGCACTCTCCCGAGCCCATGGGTTACCAGTGTTTTTGACTGCGGGAACGGCGAGTAGCTCCAAGCTTGATGGGCTTCAACACGGCGTGTTCATCCGGCCAGGGGACAGGTTCGATGTGGGCGACTGTCATATCGCTGCTGAGCCCGTGCCGCATGATGCCCGCGAGCCGGTCCAATTCTGCTTGTGGTCTGGCGTGTTAAAGCTGGGTGTCCTTACTGATCTCGGCAACATCACGCCGCATGTCGTTCAGGCGTTCTCGGATTGTGACGCGCTGGTTCTTGAGTTTAATCACGACCCCATCATGTTGAGTGAAGGGCCCTATCCGCGGTCAGTCAAAGCCCGGGTAGGAGGTAACTATGGTCATCTGGCGAATGCACAGGCCCGGCTATTTCTTGATCAGACCAACACAACCCGTTTAAAAATGCTGTTTGTGGCGCATATCAGTCAACAAAATAATGCGCCAGATTTGGCTGACGCAGCCCTTTCGGGTTGGTCGGGCCTAAACTCCTGCGCCGTGATTCACGCGACGCAGGAAACAGGATTTGACTGGTTTGATCTCTCCGCGGGCACCAGCATTACCGAGGTGTCCGCTCAGGCATCCTGATCCGGTGGCCGATGCTTCCATCGCCGGTTTGACCACAAGTAGCTCTCGGGTTCTTCCCGAATGGTCTGCTCCGCGGCCCGAATATAGGCTTCTATGATCTGCTCCTCGGACATCTGACCCGGCGTCTCGACAATGGGCTGCAAGCTAAGGTGATACTGACCACGAGATTTTCGCCGGCAGCGTGCAAACATGATCGGAAAGCCTGTCAATTGGGCGATAGTAGCCGGCCCAAGAAAAAACCCTGTCGGCTGGTTCAGCCATTCAGTCCAGTAGACGTTGTCGCGAGCGCCGGGAGATTGATCAGCCAGCAAAACCAAAGCCCGAAATCGTCTCCGATGTTTCAGGACGTTGCGTGCGACCTTTTCCATGAGAATCGGTTCGCCACCGAATTGGCTCCGGACTTCGTAGGCGAACCGTTCTGCGCCCGCGTTGCGCAGGCGCTTGTATACCGGGTCGATGGAGATGTCACCGTGGGCATTGGCTGCATGCATCATCCATTCCCAGTTTCCGAGATGGATGGTGAGAACGATCACCGACTTGGTGCGGTTTTCAGTCAACTTATCCAGTTCGTCGAAACCGTCGACCGTGACACGTTGCTTGAAATCAGTGAGCCCCATTCGAGAGGCGTGGACGATCTCCATAGTCACATCGGTGAACTGGCGATAAAAACGCTGGGTAATGTCACGACGCCACGTTGCATCGCGCTCTGGAAAAGCATTCTGAAGGTTGGTATCGATGACTGCAGTGCGGTAGCGAAAGATCCGTTGTAATAAAAAAGCGGCAACCCGTGCCAGAGCATATTTGGCAGGCAGCGGCAGCAGCGCAAGCGCCTTGTATAGCCAGTAGATCATATCGCGTCGCAGTGAACGGGTAGAGTGACTTGCATGTTCAAGGGGATCTGCGCCAACGCTGGGCATTGTAGTCTTGGGTTATCGGCGAGGTCGAGCCGGCGCAACGATGGCATGCGCAGAACAGGAATTGGGTCGACAATGTTGTTGTTGTCTAACCAAAGCTGTTCTAGCTCGGTCAGCCGCTCCAATACCAGCAAGTTTCTGATGGCGTTACCACTTAACTTCAACGAGCGGATCCCGTTGAACTGTTCCAAGCCGGCTAGAGATGCTATGCCCGCATCACTGCAATTCACTGCCTCCAGTGAGTTGAGTTCAGTCGCCTTTGCGTCCGTTAACGTTTGCTGGAGGCAGCGTTCGAGAGCGAGATCCTCTAAAGCTTCCACTGCGAGCACGGGATTGGGCTCGTATACTGTTACCTCATTAATAGTGATGTCGTATCGATCCAGTTGGGTGCAACCCGCCTGCAGCATTGTGCTGGCAATAATTAACCCGGCGGCTAATCCTGTATGCAATTGGCTCATATAATGACTTTACGAAGAATCCGCTCAGTCAATCATGGCGAATCACCCAATGCAAACTATCGCGAATGATCCACATCGCATCACAGCAGGACCCATCCCTGTCGTGCCGGTGAAAGGTGAGTCGGTGCGGCGCGCTCGCGCTGCCGCAGCACAGTTGTCGACACTACTGTGTGAACGAGGAGAATCCCCGGGTCCTTATCTGGTGGTGGGCGAAACTGACGCTTGGTTGGAAATGGAAAGAAGCCAAGTTCGCGTGGCGTTTGACTCAGCGACAATGATGCACCGCCGGCGCGGTGGTCAAAACGAACTTCTCGGCAAGGCGGTGGGTGTCAAAGCCAGTCGCCAGCCCTCAGTGTGGGACGCAACGGGGGGGGTTGGTCGGGATGCATTTGTTCTGGCAGATCTCGGCTGTCGGATCACGCTATGCGAGCGTGTGCCCGTTTTGGCCTGGTTGCTGGAAGATGCGATCAATGGCGCCAAAGTCAGTGGGTATGATCAGGTTCGTGAGGCAGCCGGCCGCATGACGGTGCGCCATGAGGACAGCAGATATCTGGATGTGCCACCCGGCGACGTGATCTATCTTGATCCCATGTTTCCCGCGCGTAAAAAAACCGCGGCCGTAAAGAAGGAGGCGGCCATACTTCAACACTTGGCTTATCCTGAGGACGATGCAGAGGCCCTGTGGGAGTGGGCGTGGCAGCAACCCGCAAGGCGTATTGTGGTGAAGCGCCCTTTGCGCGCACCGGTTTTGGGTGCGCAGAAACCCTCGCATGCTCTGGCTGGCAAATCGATCCGTTTCGATGTATTCGTTCGGCAGTATGATGACCTTAACCCTAGTCAAATAGGAGAGTAGTGTGGCGGCAAGTGGCTTTTGGATCGGGGTTGAATCAATGACGGTGGAGGATTTGACTATGGCCGCTGCGCACCCACGCCCCGTTTTCTGCGGTCGGTTATCAGGTGATAGATCACTGCAATCTGTCGATGTCGAGGCGGATGCACAGGCGGAGTGGCATGACATCGCGTTGGACAGCGTAGAGGGACAGGGTTATTTGCTCGACCTGATGCGCCAAAGAGGACCTATCGACCACGTTGTGCTGGCGCTCAACTTGCTGCCTAGCGAGATCGGTCTAAATGACGCGCTAACAGCTTCGCTTGACAGCGTGTTAGCTGAAACTCGACAGGTCATAGAGGGCTTAATCGTGGTGACCCGAGGTGCTGAGGCGGTGATGGAATCTGGGATCGGAGCGGGTATGACTGTTTTATACCCTGACAAGGTTGAGTTGATGACGCCTCTGGCGCGAGGGCTCCTGGCGTTTATTCAGGAATTTGTTGCCGCTGAGGCTGAGCGATGGGCCGCAATGGGTTTGTCGCTCGCCTTGCGCTCCGGGAGCTTAGTCGACTAACAAGCGGTCCAGTATGCCTTGATAGATTTCGGTCAGTCGGGGGATGTCCGCCAGCTTTACGCGCTCGTTGCACTGGTGAATGGTTTCATTGATGTGTCCAACCTCCACGACCTGAGCGCCGCTGGGTGCAATAAATCGCCCGTCCGAGGTGCCACCTCCTGTTGAGACGGCCGGCTGTTGTCCGGTCACTGCCTCGATACTGCATTTCACTGCGTCAAGCAGTGCCCCCGGTACAGTGAGAAAAGGCTCGCCACTCAGGGACCATTCAACGTCGTAGCGGAGTTCGTATTGGTTGAGGATGGTTTCGCAGCGCTCGCGAATGGCGTCCGCGGTAACCTCTGTGCTGAAACGCAAATTAAAGAGCACCCGCAGGCTGCCGGGAATGACGTTGGTGACACCTTGACCCGCTTGTATCGTGGAGATTTGTAAGGAGGTCGGGTCAAAAAAGTCGTTTCCCGCATCCCAAGGTTCATTCACCAGCGCGTCGAGTGCCATCAGGGCACGGTGAATCGGATTCTCGGCAAGGTGGGGGTAAGCAATGTGGCCCTGTTTACCATGGATGAGGAGGGTCGCATTGAGTGAGCCACGGCGGCCATTTTTCACCAGATCCCCTAGTTTCTGCGTGCTAGAGGGCTCTCCGACTACACACCATTCAATGCGTTCTCCCCGCGCAGTCAGCGTCTCCATCACTTTGACAGTGCCCTCTTTGGCGGGGCCCTCCTCATCTGAAGTGATGAGAAAACCAATGCGACCAGTGTGTTCAGGGTGGGCGCTTACAAAGCTTTCGCAGGCGACCACCATTGCCGCAAGGCTGGCTTTCATGTCTGCCGCCCCGCGGCCAATGAGTTCATCGCCCGCTACCGTGGCCTCGAAAGGGTCTGATTGCCATGTCGCCATATCTCCGGGCGGAACGACATCGGTATGTCCCGCAAATACCAACAATGGTCCTTGCTCGCCGCGCGTTGCCCACAAGTTGTCAACATCACCAAAGCGCATGTTTTCAACTACAAACCCCGCGCGTGCCAAGCGCTCCCCCATCAATTCCTGACAGCCTGAATCTGCTGGCGTGACCGACGGTCGAGCAATGAGCTGTCGCGTCAATTCTAGTGTGGGGTCTTTTTTGTCAGTTATGGGCATGGAGCATCTCATTCAGTTCCACGGCGCTCTTGTTGGTCAGGCACTGCACGGCGCCACTGGTCGAATGTCGCCGGAATAACAGATCAGGCCGACCTGAGAGCGTCCGAGCAGAGACGGTCTCGGCCACTTTCTGTTGATTGTCCAAGACGCTGACCTTGGTGCCAGCAGTGACAAAGAGCCCCGCTTCGATGGTGCAGCGATCGCCAAGCGGAATACCCAAGCCGGCATTGGCACCGATCAGGCACTCTTTACCCACAGAGATGATGATATTGCCACCGCCCGACAGCGTACCCATGGTCGAGCAACCTCCACCGAGGTCGGAGCCAGCGCCAACCCACACACCGGCAGAAATGCGGCCTTCGATCATTCCAGGCCCCTCTGCACCCGCATTGAAATTGATAAAGCCCTCATGCATCACGGTGGTGCCCGCTCCAAGGTAAGCGCCGAGTCGCACCCTTGCAGTGTGGGCAATGCGAACCCCTTGTGGCACCACGTATTGGGTCATCTTGGGGAACTTGTCGACGCTCGACACCTCCAAAACCTCACCTCTCAGTCGCGCATCGAGCTGGCGCTGGGCGACTTCGGTTAAATCGACCGGCCCCTGTTCTGTCCAGGCGACGTTGGGTAGTAAGCCAAAGAGGCCGTCGAGGACGGTTTCATGGGGCTTTACCATCCTGTGAGACAGCAGATGGAGTTTCAGATACGCCTCTTGGACTGACTTGGGTGCGCTGTTGTCAACTAATGGCGTGGCGACCACCGGTTGGTGCGTGGTTGTCATTTGTCGCGCAATAGCAGCGTGGTGAACCTCGCCCAGCGCCTCGAGTGACGCAGCCAGAGAGAGCAATTGCGAGGCGTCCAGTCGACCCGAAACTTCTTTTAACAGGACCGCAATGTCTCCATCCACATCATAGATCGGGGACGGATAAAATGTATCCAGACTCTCCCCGTTTGCATTTTCGGTCGCGATACCCAGACCAAACCCATACAGTGTGCTCATGACTGTTCCTTAAGTATTAAAGCGGTCTGCGTAATCCGCCGCCGAGAACCCGACCGAAACGTCCCCTTCCCATTCGAGAATAGGTCGCTTGATGAGCGTGGGATGCTTCGCCAGTACCGACGCGACATCGCCTTTCTCTAACGCGTTCTTATCGGTCACCTGAAGTTGACGATAGGTGGTGCTTCGTCGGTTAACTAATAGCGTCGCGCCAACCACCTCTAGCCAGCTGTTAATTGCTGTCATTGTTGGCGGCGTTTCTTTGAAGTCTACAAATCGGTAATCAATCTGGTGGGTCTCGAGCCAGCCTCGCGCTTTGCGTACCGAATCACAGTTGGGGATGCCATGGAGGGTAGGTAGGTTCATAAGGCTGGAAAGGCATCGTGGTTTTAGTCAACGGCCTGGTGCATTCGGTATGGCCAAGAAAGCACTAGGTAGGGCAGGGTAGCAGAATTTAGGGGCTTCTGTGCTCGAGCTTACGCCTTGTGGCACTGTTTTGGCTGTTTTCGATTGGGATAACACGTTCTGCAGATTTCGCACACTCTCCCGTCGCACCCTCGTGCGGTGCAATGCTCCCGACCGTAAAAAATAATCTGCAGGTGGAGAGCATTCCAGCGCGTTTCGTCGAAGGCGCGCTTCAGATCTCTCTCTGTTTCTATAACGCTGCGGCCGCGGGTCAAACCCCAGCGCTGTGCGAGTCGGTGAATGTGCGTGTCCACCGGGAAGGTAGGCATACTAAAAGCCTGAGCCATTACAACACTGGCTGTTTTATGGCCGACGCCAGGCAAGGCTTCCAAAGCCGCCATGTCAGGGGGAACTGCTCCGCCATGTTGCTCTAGCAGTATCTCGCTGAGCCGATGAATGGCTTTGGATTTTTGTGGCGATAATCCACAGGGCCGGATGATGCTGCGGATGTTCTCTACTGAAAGCGTGACCATTTGTTCCGGTGAGGTGGCGCGCGCGAAAAGTTGGGGTGTGATCTGATTGACTCTCTCGTCGGTGCATTGCGCACTCAGCAGCACAGCGATCAACAGGGTATAGGGGTCGCTATGGTCGAGCGGGATCGGTGTTTCGGGATAGAGTGCCTGCAGCCGCGCATCGATATACGCAATGCGCTCAGCCTTACCGAGGTTGCCAGAAGTCGCCATTTCACCAGCCTTCTCGTAGGCAGCTTGCCATACGCTCTGCCGCCTCGACGCAGAGGTTGCGTTCTGCGACGAGTGCGATTCTTACGCGCATGGCGCCCGGGTTGCCCTTCGGGGTATCGCGCGCGAGATACCTGCCGGGTAATACACTTACCCCAGTGCGCTGCCATAGCTCGCGTGCAAAATGTTCATCGTTGACGGGTGTTTCAGGCCAGAGGTAAAAGCCGGCGTCGGGAATGGGTGTTGTCATGACTGCCGAGATAATGGGTGTCACCGCGTTGAACTTATCTCGATAATGCGCGCGATTCTCCGCCACATGGACCTCGTCCGACCAAGCCCACTCACTGGCAATTTGATGATGCATGGGCATCGCGCACCCATGGTAAGTCCTGTATCGGCGAAAACGCGCTATCCAGCGACTGTCCCCTGCGACGAATCCAGAACGCAGTCCGGGCAGGTTTGATCGTTTGGAAAGGCTATGGAAGCACAGACAGTTGCGGAAGTCGGTGACGCCCAGAGTGGCGGCCGCGCCCAGTAAACCGGGTGGCGGTTTGCTTTCGTCGGGGTAGATTTCGCTGTAGCACTCGTCGCTCGCTATAACAAAATCATGCTCCTGTGCTAGCGCAATCAACTGTTGCAACTGCGTTGTGGACAACACAGCGCCAGCAGGATTGCCCGGCGTACAGATGTACAGCAATTGACATGCTTGCCACTGGTCCTCCGAGATGTGGGAAAAGTCCGGCGTAAATCCATTATCGTGATCGCAGTTGACAAAGCGCGGAGATGAGCCGGCGAGCAATGCTGCGCCTTCGTAGATTTGATAAAACGGGTTGGGGGAGATCACCGCGCCCGTTTGGCCGTGAGTTACGACCGCCTGAGCCAGTGAGAAAAGCCCCTCGCGTGTGCCGTTCAGCGGGAGCACTTGTTGGTCTGCATTGACTGTGTTCAAAGCAAATCGTCGTTCCAGCCAACGGGCGATCGCTGCTCTCAGCGATGAACTTCCGTTTGTTGTTGGGTACTTGCCCACCAGCGGCGCGTGCTCGGCCAGCAGTTCTGTAACCGCGATCGGTGGCGGGTGTTGCGGTTCACCGATAGTCAGCGGAATGGTCTGACTACCGGCGGGGGTCACGCCCTGCAACAACGCGTTGAGCCGCTCGAAAGGGTAAGGCTGCAGCGCTTCCAAGCCGATGTTCAAACACTGAGCTCCACGGAGGCCAGTTCATGTTGCTGCCCCGAGTTCATCTCTTCGATCAGCTCTCCTTTTAGCTGCGCGATGAGAGAGGCGTCCTCGAGTGAGCGCCCGCTATCGTCAGAGAGAAAAAATATATCTTCAACGCGCTCCCCCAACGTCTGGATTTTAGCTCCCTGAACCGTCACGCCATGTCGCGACAGCACGGAACCAATTCGCGCCAGCAAACCGGGTCGATCTGCGGTGCTAATTTCGAGTGTTGTGAGTCCGCTCAACTGATCTTTGGAGAATTGAATTTGCGTCGGAATCTTAAATGCCCTCATCGTTCTTGGCATGTGTCGAGTCACGGTTTTCGCGGATGGTTGCAGCAGGTTGTGCTGAATGGTGTGGCGAATTTCTCGATAAGTGTCTGGGTGGGGATCCAGCGAGGTGCCATCACTTCGCAAAACGTAAAATGTATCAAGCGTACTGCCGTCGTCGTCGCTGTAGATACGCGCATCATGAACGCTTAAGTCGAGCGTATCGAGTGCGGCACATATCTTGGCGAAGGTATTCGACTCGTCGCGAACATGGACGAATATCTGGGTGGCATTGCCGATCGGGGACTCGCCCGCTTGCCGCACCAGCACCAGAGCGCCGTTTGATAGATCATGGTCAGCAATCGCTTCGGTATGCCAGGCAATGTCTTCAGCGCGTTCTCTAACAAAGTAATCGTTTCCCCTCGACATCCAGAGCTCAGCCAATTCGTCCTCAAGAAAACCGCGATATTCCAGCGCTTCTGCGGCAGCGCGCTTGGTCGCTCCGATCACTTCCTCACGCGCAATGGGATTCTGGAGGCCCCGGCTCAATGCACGACGGGTTTCGGTGTAGAGCTGGCGCATCAGTGATGATCGCCACGCATTCCACAATTCAGGGTTGGTGCCCGCGATATCGGCAACGGTGAGGGTATAGAGGTAGTCGAGACGCTCTTGCGTGCCAACAATCTCCGCAAATCGTTGGATCTCCTCGGGGTCGGAGATGTCCTTTCGCTGGGCAATATGACTCATCAGTAGATGATTTTTTACAAGCCATATGACCAGCTCAGTATCGGACGCGGTCAATTTGTGATCACTGCAAAAGTCCTTGGCGTCCACTGCGCCCAACTCAGAGTGATCACCGCCGCGTCCTTTGCCAATATCATGAAAGAGGGCAGCAATATAGAGCAGCCTCGGGTCTCTCAACCGGCGGGCAATCCGGGTGGAGACCGGAAATCGGTCGGTATAGTCAGCGCGCATAAATCGGCGGGTATTGGCGATGACCTCCATAGTGTGTGCGTCCACGGTGTAGGCATGGAATAGATCAAATTGCATCTGACCTATTATGGCTCCGAAGGCGGGGAGATAGGCGCCCATCACCCCATGGCGCGACATTCTGCGCAGTTGTTTGGTCATGTTGTGCGGCACACTCAGGACCTGCATGAAGAGGTCTCTATTGATTTCACTGGATCGAAACGCTTCGTCAATTAAGTGCGCGTCACGCCGAATCAGACGTTGCGTGTTCGGTTCTATTCGGTCAACCAGGGGATCATTGCCAATTAAGACAAAGATGCGTAGCAGGTTACTCGGCAAACGGGTAAACACCGCGTCATGCCGCGCACGAATGCGACCTTCAGACACCTCAAAATCGTCGTCTATTAAGCGCAGGTTCGAATCGCGCTGGTCAGCGACCTCGGAAAGCCGGTGCTCAAAAACCTCTATCAGTAGCTCGTTGAGCTGGCTGAGCGTTTTCATCCAGCGGTAATAGACCTGCATGAACTGCTCCACCGCCAATGTGTCTCCGTCGATTAGGTGCCAAACGGCCGCAAGTTGTTTCTGGTGATCGAACAAGAGCCTGTCTTCAGCTCTACTCGCCATGTTGTGCAAGGCAAAGCGCACCTGACTGAGAAACTCTTTGCCCTGATGGAGCTGGTCCAGTTCGGCATGGCTGAGGAACTTAGGCCCCTCCACATCAGAGAGGCTTTGCTTAAAGCACCGCAGTGTTATCCATTCGATGACCTGCAAATCCCGTAATCCACCCGGTGAACTTTTGATGTTGGGTTCCAGCGCATATTCAGTGTTGCTGTATTTGTCGTGACGCCTCTGTTGTTCACCCAGTTTGCCGCGGATAAAGTCGCTGGGGGACCACATGCGGTCGGTGTCGGTCATTGCCTTGAGAGCAGGCTCGAGCGATGTGTCCCCCTGCAAATAGCGGGACTCCATCATCGTTGTTACCACCGTCAGGTCTTCCCGTGCCAGCGCTTCGCATTCTTGAAGCGTTCTCACGCTGTGCCCAACCTGCAAGCCGGTATCCCACAAACTCGCTACAAATCGTTCCAGGCACCGTGTCGCCTCTTCTGACAATATATCCCGGGATAAGATCAGAATATCGATATCCGATTGTGGGAACAGCTCTCCTCTTCCGTAGCCTCCCACGGCAATCAGCGCGATGTCCGGCAGGTCTCCAACGTGCTCAGTCCATAGATATGCCAAAACAATATCTACGACGCCACTGGCTTCTTTGAGTAATGGCGTCACCGGTCGTTCGGGCTGAAATGCATTAGCCAGTGCGTGTTTTGCGCTTTTCAGGAACGCACGAGTATCTTGTGCAGTAGCCTTTTCCCCGCTGAAAAAGGTGTTGAAAGGAGAAATGTCGACTGCGGGGTACTGACTAGAAGGGGAGGGCTTCATCCCGCCTCCGGGTGAACACTTCACATCCTGATTCGGTTACCGCAATGGTATGTTCCCACTGGGCTGACAACCTGCCATCTCGGGTCGTAACGGTCCAACCGTCTCTCGCATTCAGTTTGGTGTAGCGTTTACCCGCATTGATCATCGGCTCAACGGTAAAGGTCATCCCCGGTTCCAAACGCAGCCCGGTGCCCGCTCGCCCATAATGCAGTACCTGTGGCTCCTCGTGAAAAACCTGACCAATACCGTGACCACAGTACTCCCTGACCACTGAATAGTAATTTGCCTCGGCATGATTTTGAATCACCGCCCCCAAATCGCCCAGTGTTGCACCGGGCTGAATCAGCGCCAGCGCCTGGTACAGGCACTCCTGGGTAACTCGCATCAACCGGTCGGCATGAGGCGCGACATCGCCGACGCCTAGCATAATGCTCGTATCGCCATGCCAGCCATCCTTAATCACGGTGACATCGATGTTAATGATGTCTCCGCCTCGAAGCTTTTTACTGTCTGACGGAATACCATGACAGATCACCTCGTTCACTGAGGTGCAAATAGATTTTGGGAAACCTTTGTAATTGAGTGGTGCTGGCGTGGCCTTTTGTACGCTCACGATGTGGTCGTGGCAAATACGGTCGATCTCCCCGGTAGTCATGCCGGCCACGACTTGGGGCGCGATCATCTCCAACACCTCGGCTGCTAGGCTGCCTGCGAGTCGCATGCCGTCGAGTTCGGACTGTGTTTTGGGTTTTACTGGGTTCATTTGGGTGTTTTTCTGTTGGGACGTCGCCTTCGTCGCGCGCAGTGTAACCGACTCTGCTGTGCATTTGGGGCCCGCTTTCCCTTCGACGGGTGCTGTGGTATAAAGCGCGCCGCTGCGTAGAGAACGCAGCAAAAGCCCATCGTGGCCAATAGCACGTCCCTTTGTCTTCGCGGATCCGGGTGCCGGTTTCCGGTTGGATTCGCGATAAGGGGCGGAAGGTTAACCCAAACAGAGAGTTTGACTATGACGCAGGTAAGCATGCGTGACTTGCTACAGGCAGGTGCGCACTTCGGACACCAGACCCGTTTCTGGAACCCCAAGATGGACCAGTATATTTTCGGGGCCCGTAACAAGATCCATATTATTAATCTCGAGCACACCGTTCCGGCATTTAATGATGCGCTGAGTACGGTAAAGCGCCTCGCTGAGAACAAGAACAAGGTAATGTTCGTTGGAACAAAACGCGCTGCCGGTAAGATTATCGAGGAGCACGCCCGCCGCTGTGGCATGCCATTTGTTAGCCATCGCTGGCTAGGTGGCATGCTGACCAATTACAAAACGATTCGCTCTTCAGTCAAGCGATTACGTGAGCTGGAGGATCAGGAGCGCGATGGCACTTTTGCCAAACTCACCAAAAAAGAGGCACTGATGCGCTCGCGCATGAAGGACAAGCTAGAGCGCTCCATTGGCGGCATCAAGGAAATGTCTGGGCTGCCCGACGTGTTGTTCGTAGTCGATGTTGATCACGAGCGGATTGCGGTGACTGAGGCCAATAAGTTGGGCATCCCTGTCATCGGGATTGTCGATACCAACAGTAATCCCGACGGTGTGGATTATGTGATCCCAGGTAATGATGANGCGATTCGAGCGATAAAGCTGTACGTCGCTGCGGTAGCNGATGCTGTCATTGCCGGCAAAACCCAAGCGGGCGAGATGGTTGCTGCNAGTGATTTTGTTGAAGTGACTGAGCCGGAGGAATCGGCGCCTGAAGCAGTGGTGGCTNCAGAAACGGTCAGCGCATCGGCTGAAGAGCCGGCGCCAGAGCAAAGCGCTGAAGCGGCTCCTGCCTCAGATGAGGCGACCCCCGCGTCCTGATCGGATAGATCAGTCAGGACGCAAGCATCGCGGGGGTCCATGACCCCTGAATCAACGCAGTATCTGTCCCCGCGGGGAGATTAACGAGGTGAAATCATGTCTGCTGCATTAGTAAAGGAATTGCGAGAACGGACGGGGCTCGGCCTTTTGGAGTGCAAAAAAGCGTTGGCTGANGCAAATGGCGACGTGGACGCCGCAATCGAAGCTTTGCGTAAATCGAGCGGGATGAAGGCGGCTAAGAAGGCGGGTAGAACTGCCGCTGATGGTGTCGTAGCGATCAAGGCTTCCGAAGATGGCGCCTTTGCCACTATGGTTGAGGTGAACAGTGAGACCGACTTTGTTGCGCGCGATGAGAGTTTCCTCGGGTTTGTTGGCGCCGTCGTCGACAAAGCGATGTCACAGCGTATCACCGAGGTAGCGGCCCTCGCNGCCGATGACATCGAGGATGCGCGTCAGGCTTTGGTGCAGAAGATCGGGGAAAATATCAGTGTGAGACGAGTGGTTGCTCACGAGGTTGAGGATGGTGTCATCGGCGGTTATGTTCATGGTAACAATCGCATTGCGGTCTTGGTGTCATTAAAGGGTGGTTCCAAAGATCTGGCACGCGACGTCGCGATGCACGTGGCTGCGGTCAATCCGCAGGTCGTTTCGCCTGCTGACATGCCAGAGGAANTGGTCTCTAAAGAGCGNGAAATTTACGCTGCTCAGGCAGCCGATTCAGGTAAGCCAGCCGAAATCGTCGAAAAGATGATTGACGGACGCGTCCGGAAATTTCTGGCAGAGAATAGCTTGACGGAACAGGCCTTTGTGAAAGATCCAGACCAGACGGTAGGTAAGCTGGTCTCCGCTGCGGGCGCTGAAGTGCTNAGCTTTACCCGCTTTGAGGTGGGNGAGGGTATTGAGGTGGAAAAAGTCGATTTTGCTGCAGAAGTCGCGGCACAGCTCGGAAACGGATGACAAGCCGTATCGATGCAAGCGCCGCGATGTTAAGTATCACCAAGGTTTCGCTGTGATATGGCATCTGAGGATGGGTAGCATACCGGAGTGACTGAATCTCGAGGGGACGCGCACAATGGCTGCTGATAAGGTATACAAACGCATTCTGCTGAAGCTGAGCGGAGAGGCGCTGACCGGTCAGGAGGCTTTCGGTATCGACCCCCGTATCCTCGATCACCTCGCCCTCGAAATTGGCCAGTTGGTGGGTATTGGTGTTCAGGTAGGTCTGGTCGTCGGCGGTGGAAATCTATTTCGCGGAGCAGCACTCAACGCGGCCGGTTTGGACCGGGTCACCGGTGACCATATGGGTATGCTCGCGACCGTGATGAATGCGCTGGCACTCCGGGATGCGCTGGAGCGATCCAACATCGCCACGCAGGCGATGTCTTCTATTCCTATGAGNGGTGTCGTCGAGCACTATGACCGTCGAAAGGCGATNAGAGCGCTNTCNAATGGTGACGTCGTNATTTTCGCGGCNGGCACTGGCAATCCCTTTTTTACGACAGATTCCTCTGCCTGCNTGCGCGGTATCGAGGTTAAAGCNGATATTGTGCTAAAGGCCACGAAAGTGGATGGTGTGTACAGTGCTGATCCGGTAAAGAATCCGGANGCAGTGAAGTACGATGTCCTCGCTTACGATGAGGTGCTCGACAAAAAATTNGGGGTGATGGATCTGACAGCGATCTGTCTTGTGCGNGACCACGGTATGCCAGTCAGGGTCTTTAACATGTCACAACGTGGCGCNCTGCTGAGTATTGTGCGAGGTGGTGACGAGGGAACCTTGATTCAGGCGTGACCGTTCAAACGGGTCTCATAGGCGAGAAGAACACGATGATTGATGATATCAAACAGGAAACGGAAGAACGCATGGGAAAAGCGCTTGAGGCGCTGNCGCATAATTTCAACAAGATCCGCACGGGGCGCGCACATCCCAGTTTGTTGGATAGTATACGGCTGGAATATTACGGTGCCGAGACACCNCTGAACCAAATCGCGAATGTCAACATAGAGGACGCGCGCACGTTGAGTGTTGTTGCGTTTGATAAGTCCATTACCCCGGATATTGAGCGGGCTATTATGAAATCTGATCTGGGACTGAACCCTGCGACAGCGGGTGAGGTGATTCGGATTCCTATGCCCATACTGACAGAGGAGACGCGGAAGGGTTACACCAAACAGTCGCGCGCCGAGGCAGAATCTGCAAGAGTATCGGTNCGCAATGCACGACGGGATGCACTCGGTATGCTCAAGGATTTACTCAAGGAGAAAGAGATATCCGAGGACGAGGAGCGCCGAGCTCAGGAGGCGGTGCAAAAGCTGACAGATATTTATGTCGCCAAGGTCGAGTCTGCTTTGACAGACAAAGAAACGGATCTCATGGCGATCTAAGACGCCGGCGGANTNGCATTGAAAGCCTCTGATATTCANCTCCGAACGGTCCCCCGCCATCTCGCCATCATCATGGACGGCAACAACCGCTGGGCGCGTCGAGAAGGATCCCCCGGCGTTGCAGGACATCGTGCTGGCGCTGAAGTCGTTCGCGCGATTGTTGAAGCCTGCGAGGCTCGTGGCATTCGCTATCTGACGTTATTCGCCTTCTCGAGTGAAAATTGGGGAAGATCCAGAGCTGAGGTGCGCGCACTCCTCGCGCTATTGTCACGATATCTCCGAAATGAAGTGGNCAAATTGCAGTCGGATGGCGTGCAATTGAGGATCATTGGCCGCCGCGATCGTTTCAGCCCGCGCCTGCAGCGCCTGATCGCCCATGCTGAAGCGGCGACAGCTGGAGGAGAGAGAGCAACGCTGACTCTGGCCTTGGACTATGGGGGTCGCTGGGATGTGACGCAGGTCANCAGATCGATTGCCCGGGACCTTAAAGAGGGCCGGCTGATCGATGAGGAGATTGATGAGGCCCTGATTTCGGCTAGGCTGTCCACCCAGTCACTCCCTGACCCCGATTTGTGTATTCGAACTGCAGGAGAGACACGGGTATCCAATTTTCTTCTTTGGCAATTCGCTTATGCGGAGTTTTGGTTCACAGAGGTGCTGTGGCCCGATTTCGATGAATCGGTTTTGGATCTAGCCCTCGCTGATTACGCAGTGCGAGAGCGTCGTTTTGGTGTGCGTCCTCTGGTAACCGGTTACTGAGCTATGCCTCACGTTTCCTCGATGTTCCGGCAACGCGTGGTGACAGGGCTGGTGTTAGTAGCTGCCTTTCTGAGCACCCTGCTTTTGGCTCCTTTTCCTATTCAGACGATTCTCTTCGGTGCGGTGGCTACTGCCGGTGCTTGGGAGTGGTCCAATCTGGTTATTATTCGCTCAGCCATTGGCCGATTGTTTTTTGCATCGCTGGTGCCTCTCACGTGCGGGTCGCTCTGGATCAAACTGGATCTTGTCGGCGCAGGTCCGATACTTGCCGGCCAACCCCTCCTGGCGGCCAGCGCATTTTTATGGTCCGCCATGTTGCTGGCGCTAAAGTACTACCCGAGCGGTNGCTGGCTCTGGGGTCAGCCGTGGGTCAGGGGCTTGATGGGTTGGTTGATAATGNCGGCAACCTGGCTTTCGGTAGTCCTCTGTTTGCGGTTCGATTACGGANCGAGCGTCCTTTTTTTGATGATCTTGACCATTGCCACGGCCGATATTGGGGCTTACTTTGTGGGGCGTCGATTTGGTCGGCATCCCCTCGCGCAGGCCATCAGTCCCGGTAAGACTTGGGAAGGTTTTTGGGGGGGATTAGTCTGCGTAGCACTCTTAACGGCGCTTGTCTGGGCGAATCTGCCTATCTCTCACATACACTTGAGCCTCGGGTCATTACTTGCACTGGGTCTTGCTACTGCCGGTGCGTCGGTGGTGGGGGATCTCACGGTGAGTTTGTTAAAACGGCAGGTGGGCCTGAAGGATTCGGGCGCCTTGCTACCCGGTCACGGTGGCCTGCTTGATCGACTGGATAGTATCTGCGGTGCTGCACCCGTTTTTGCGCTGGGCCTTCTGTTGGTGGGGTATTGATCCATGAGGCAGATTGCGGTTCTGGGGGCTACGGGTTCGATAGGGCGTTCAACCCTCGATGTGATCACNAGGCACCCCGATCGGTATCAGGCCACTGTGCTNGCCGCCAATCGCTCGGTGGACGACATGGAAATCCTGTGCCGTCAGCACATGCCACCGTATGCCATCATGGGACAGCCGGATGCGGCAGAGGCGCTCAGGGAAAGGTTGAGCGATACCGCGCGCATAACCGTGCTATCGGGGTCTGAGCCCCTCGACGATCTGGTGGCTGATCCTGCCATTCACAGTGTGGTCGCCGGCATCGTCGGTTTTGCTGGTTTGCGCTCAGCCCTCAGTGCCGCAAGAGCAGGAAAACATATTCTACTTGCCAACAAAGAGGCNTTGGTCAGTGCCGGTGGCCTNTTCATGGAGACGGTGCGTTCGGGCGGCGCCACATTGCTGCCGGTGGANAGCGAGCACAATGCCATGCACCAGTGTTTGCCAATTATGAACGATGGTCGGCCGGATATGACGCACGTAGAAAAAATTGTATTGACTGCTTCGGGTGGACCATTTCGGGGAAGGTCGAGAGAGGTGCTGGATGATGTTACGCCTGAGGAAGCTTGTGCTCACCCTAATTGGTCCATGGGACAGAAGATTTCGGTGGATTCTGCCACCTTGGCAAACAAGGGCCTTGAATTGGCCGAGGCCTGTTGGTTATTCGACCGGCATCCGGATCAAATCGAGATAGTGGTTCATCCGCAGAGCATTGTTCATTCAATGATCCGCTATCGAGACGGCTCTGTCCTTGCTCAATTGGGTCAGCCCGATATGCGTACCCCCATTGCTTACTGCCTGGGGTGGCCTGAGCGCGTCGATGCAGGCGTGGCGCCGCTGGATATTGTCGCGACAGGAAAACTGGAATTTGAAGCCCCCGACCTCAGCGCATTTCCCTGTCTCGCGCTGGCCCAGTGGGCGATTACCCAGCCGGGGGGCATGTGTGCTTTCAGTGCAGCCAACGAATTGGCGGTTGCTGCTTTTTTGGCCGGCGAGATTCGATTCACCGATATTGACCGGGTCATCGACTCTGTGCTGCAGACCGTAAGCTTGAGGGAACCAGATACCCTAGACGCGGTCCAACAAATGGATGCGAAGGCCCGCGAGGTGGCGGGTAAGCAGATTCTACTGATGACCTCTCCCAAACCAAATTCTTGAGCGAAACAAAATGCTGGAAACACTCCAAACTGTATTGATTGCGCTGGCGACCTTCGCAATTGTTGTGACAGTCCATGAATACGGGCACTTTTTGGTCGCCCGACTCAATGGAGTCAAGGTGCTCCGTTTCTCTATCGGCTTCGGGCGTTCTCTGGTGACCTGGCGCGGGCGGGCTGGCACAGAGTTCGTTATAGCGGCCCTTCCACTGGGGGGCTATGTACGGATGGCCGACGAGCGTGAGGGCGACGTGGATGAGGCCGACCTTCCACTCGCTTTTAACCGGCAGCCGGTATGGAGCCGGATGGCGATTGCCGCGGCGGGCCCGCTCGCCAATTTTTTGCTGGCGGTAGTGGTGTTGTGGGCATTATTCCTGAGAGGTGAGGCGGGTTTGGTACCGCTGATTGGTGCCGTTGAGCCTGAGAGCCTTGCCGATATGGCAGGCCTTGAGTCCGGGCACGAGATTGTGTCGATAGATGGGCGTGTGACGCCGACGGTATCGGCAGTGAATTTTGCGCTGTTGGAACGTCTGGGTGACTCGGGACAACTCAGCGTAGCGATAAAGCGGCCTGGATCGGATGTGTCTCGCGAGTCGTCGGTGGCGATATTTCAATGGCTCAAGGACCAAGAAGAACCCAACCTACTGGAAGCCTTTGGGGTCTCGATACAACTACCGCTCGTTATTCCCCGGGTGGGCGGGCTTAGCGAGGATGGGGCAGCGATTGAAGCTGGATTTCAAGTCAACGATCTGATCATTTCGGCTGATGGCCAGGACATGACCTTGTGGATGGATTGGGTGCAGCATGTTCGCGCCCGACCCGATATGCCCACCAGCGTTACCGTGGAGCGTGCTGGGGTTCGTCAGAATTTGGTGGTGACGCCTGCCCCGATTGATGCGGCGGGAGAGATCGTTGGTGCCGTTGGTATGTCTGTCTCGCTACCCGAGATTCCCGAGGCACAGCAGCGTCGCTTTGAACGCGGCCCGCTGGAAGCGCTCTGGGCGGCACTTGAGCGCACCGGTGACCTGGTTGGGTTTACCTTTACTTCCATCTCGAGAATGCTTCAAGGTTTGATTTCGCCCGCTAACCTTTCCGGGCCCCTTACGATTGCCCAGGTTGCCGCATCGACAGCAGAAGCGGGGTGGGTTGCGTGGTTTGGTTTCGTTGCGTTACTCAGCGTGTCGCTGGGCGCCCTCAATTTGTTGCCGATACCGGTGCTCGATGGTGGTCATCTGGTGTTTTACGTTGTTGAGGCTTTGATCGGGAGACCTTTGCCCGAGCGCGTGCAGCTGGTGGGCTATCAAATGGGATTGGTAATGGTCCTCAGCATTATGGTTTTCGCTCTGTATAATGATATTTCGAAATTCTGATTGCCCGTAATGACCGGTCATTCGACAAAGACACCTGGTACAGCCATGCGGTATCCTTGCGCGGCGCTGATGCGTTGCCTAGACAAGGGAACGCTTCTGGGTACAACCCAATATTGTTGAGATACGCCTTGTTCACGCTTCGTCATTCGTTTTGGTCCCTGATGACCGTCCTGATCCTGACCGGGATGTGGCAGCCGGTGTGGGCACAATCTGAGCCTTTTGTTATCCAAGATATTCGGGTAGAGGGTCTGCAGCGCATCTCTCCCGGCAGTGTCTTTGCTGCACTGCCCGTCGGGGTCGGAGATGCCATCGATAATTATGGCGTCAGAGCTGCCGCTAAGAGCCTTTTTGCCACCGGTAACTTTGATGACATTTCTATCGCTCGCGATGGGGGCGTACTGGTAGTGATGGTCGCCGAGCGACCCAGCATCAGTGAAATAACCATAGACGGTAATAAAGCCATTGAGACGGAGGCGCTGCTCGACGGATTGAAAGGTGCTGGGCTCGCGGTGGGGCAGGTATTCCAGCGTTCCACTCTGGAAGGAATGAAATTGGAGTTGCAGCGGCAGTACGTGTTGCAGGGAAGATACGATGCGAGTATCGATTCAGAAGTCATCGCCGAGCCGCGAAATCGCGTTTCCATCGCGATTGACGTCAACGAGGGCACTGTTGCGACGATCAAGCACATCAATGTAGTAGGAAACACTATTTTCTCAGATGAAGATCTTATCGATCTATTCGAGCTAAAAACTGGCGGCTGGTTTTCGTTTTTTACCAGTGATGATAAGTATTCCAAGGAAAAACTGACCTCCGATCTGGAGACTCTGTCGTCTTATTACCTCGATCGCGGTTACCTGCAATTCAATATCGACTCGACTCAGGTGGCGGTTTCTCCCAATAAGGAAGAGGTCTATATCACCGCTAACGTCTCTGAGGGCAACAAATTTACCGTTAGCGAGGTGGGTCTGAGTGGCGATCTGGTTTTACCCGAGGAGGATCTGAACCGCTTCCTGATTGTGCAGCCCGAGCAGGTTTACTCCCAGCAACTGGTTACGGCAACCGAAGACTATTTGACGAGGCGGCTGGGTAACGAGGGTTACAACTTCGCCAAAGTAACGGGTATGCCAGAGATTGATGAGGATGCCAGCACGGTAGTGATGAAGTTCTTCATCGACCCGGGCAAGCGAACCTATGTCAGGCGTATCAACTTTGCTGGCAACATGACCACCATGGACGATGTGCTGCGTCGTGAGATGCGCCAGATGGAATCGGCACCCGCTTCTTCAGCGGCTATTGAGCAATCTCGGATCCGATTGGAGCGTCTGGGCTTTTTCAAGACCGCGCAAGTCGAGACAAAAGAGGTTCCTGGTTCCGACGATTTGATCGATGTGGAGTTTGGCGTCGAGGAACAGTCATTCGGGTCCATCGGTGGAAGCCTTGGTTATGCACAAGATGCTGGACTTATTCTCGGACTGAACTTGCAACAGAACAACTTTCTGGGCACAGGCCGTCGGGTGGGCATATCGCTCAACTCATCACGCTATCAGGATGTGATCAGTCTGAACTACACCAACCCCTACTTTACCGAAGATGGGGTGAGTCGTGGGTTTAGCACGTTTTATCGAAAGACAGACTTGTCCAAAATCAACGTGGCTAGTTACACCACTGATACGGTCGGCGCCAGCATGAACTTTGGTTATCCCATCAGTGAAACCCAGCGGCTTGGTTTTTCGGTTGGGGTAACCGACACGAAGATCACCTCGGGATCTTATGCCGTGCAGGAGATAGCCACTAGCCCAGTACTGGAGCCCGAAATCGAGTACTGGTTTTATTCCACTTTGCAGCCTGACGGTACATACGCCGCGGCCGAGGTGTTACAGCCGATCGACACAATCCCGCCATCTGCGCTGTCCCCCTCGGACGGCGAGGGTTTCCTCGATCTGAACGGGAACAGATATCTAAACTACACGCTGACGGGAAGCTGGCTGCAATCGACATTGAACAGAGGGCAGTTGGCCACCCGCGGGGTCTCGCAGTCGCTCTCGCTTGAAGTGGCTGTGCCACTGTCGGACCTCGAATTTTATAAACTGAATTATCGCGGTGAGATCTACTACCCCCTGATTGGCGAATTCACGCTGCACCTGCGGGGTGAGGTGGGATATGGCGATGGTTATGGGGCAACCAGTGAACTACCGTTTTACGAGCATTTCTTTGCCGGTGGATTTGGATCCGTACGCGGCTTCGAAACGAATACGTTGGGGCCGCGCAGCACACCACCCGCGATTTACAGTGCCAATACGGCGGTCACTGGCATTGACGAGAACGGTCAGCCTACTGAGTTTGGGGGTCCAGACGGCCGCGGGTATGGCTACAGCGTTGACCCAGTGACGGGAAAGATTCCGGTGCAACAGTTTTATAACGAGCCGGATCCCTTCGGGGGTAATGTGCTGATTGAGGGCAGTGCAGAGGTGTTATTTCCAATGCCCTTCATCAAGGACCGTAGTTCGCTTCGGTCTGCGCTTTTCTTCGATGTGGGCAACGTTTTCAACACAAATTGCCGTGAAAATCAGGTGAATTGTTTTGGTATCGATGCGGGCGAATTGCGTTACTCTGTGGGCATAGGAGTGACGTGGTTGTCAGGCTTTGGGCCACTCACATTCAGTTTGGCAAAGCCGTTGAATGCCAGTCCGATTGACGAGAGAGAAGTCTTCCAATTCACCTTGGGCAGGGGCTTCTGATGGTGGGAAAATATGGAGATGTTTGGATGAACGTAAGATTTTGGCTGGCGGGCTTATTGTTGGTACTGCCTACGGTGGTGATGGCTCAAGGGAAAATCGCCGTTGTTAATCTGGAGCAGGCCATACTGCAGACCGATGTTGCTCAGCAGCGCATGGAGGAGTTCGAAAGCAACGAAGACTTTGCCTCTGATAAAGCACAGTTTGATGCTTTACGAGAAGAACTCGATCAGTTGGTTAAAGATTTCCAGCGCGATCAGGCGGCGATGAGTGAGGAAGGGCAGGTAGCAGCACGCCAGAAAATGGCGAGCAAACAGTCCGATCTTGAGTATGTAGCCAAGAAATTACAGACTTTGCAGACGCAAAACGCGCAGCGAGTGATGCAAGAACTGGCACCGCAGGCACAGGAAGTCCTGCGTGGGATCATTGAGACCGACCAAATTGGTTTGCTGCTGCAGCAGCAGGCGGTTATTCATGCTGATCTGGGCTACAACATCACGGCTAAAGTCTCTGACAAAATGAATCAAATGGGCGCGGAGTAATCGCGTCATGCCGGCGCTGGGGACGCTCGCTGCGGCTCTGGGGCTGGAGCTGCAGGGAGATCCGGATTGCGAAATCCGAGCCCTTGCTGACTTGGATTCAGCAACGACTGATGATCTCAGTTTCGTTTCGGAGAAGAAGCACCTTGGCAAGTTGAGCCAGACTTCGGCGGGTGCGGTCATACTCCATCCCGACTGGTCGGATCGCTGGCAGGGCAATGCGCTGCTGAGCGATGTGCCCTACGTGAGCTATGCTAGGGCGACGGTACTTTTTGACAATCATCCCGTCCCCAGCGGTAGGGTAGATAGCCGGGCTTTTGTCGCCGACGACGTCAAAGTGGGTGCTCGCGTAACGGTTGATCCGGGAGCTTGTGTGGAGCCTGGAGCGTCATTGGGCGACAGGGTTTGGATTGGCGCCGGAGCCTACATCGGACACGGCGCCGTCATCGGTAGCGATACAGTGATCAAGCCAGGCGCGGTTATTTGTCACGCGGTAATCATCGGCGAGCGGTGCATGATTCATTCCAACGCGACGATAGGCGCAGATGGATTCGGTTTTGCTCCGGGATCTGACGGATGGGTCAAGATAGAGCAGTTGGCGAGTGTGATTATCGGCGATGATGTCGAGGTCGGCGCTAACTCGGCGGTCGATCGTGGCGCACTGCAGGACACGGTGGTCGGAGACGGAGCGATCATCGATAACATGGTTCAAATCGCGCACGGCGCAAGCATCGGCAGTCGCACTGCGATTGCTGCTCAGGCCGGCATTTCGGGCAGTACCCGGGTCGGCGCTAGATGCTTTATCGCCGGTCAGGCGGGCATGGCGGGCCATCTTACCATTGCAGATGACGTGCATATTGGTGGACAGGGTCGGGTCGCAAGCTCGGTGACTGAGCCCGGGCATTATTCCTCCGGCACACCTATTCAGCCGTTACGAGCCTGGTTGCGGAGCGCTTCGCGATTTACCCAGTTAGACCAAATGGCTCGACGGATCGCAGAGTTGGAAAAATTAGCCGGACTGGATAGTGAAGAGGGAGACAGCGCGTGACACTCGATATTGAGGAGATAAGACGCCGCCTGCCACACCGTTACCCTTTTTTGCTGGTCGATCGTGTTGTCTCGGTTATCCCTGGTGAGCNCATTGAAGCGTACAAAAATCTCACTATTAACGAACCCTTNTTTGATGGGCATTTCCCGGGAATGCCCGTCTTTCCTGGCGTATTGCTGNTGGAGGCGATGGCTCAGGCTGCGGGCATTCTTGGATTTGTTACTATGGATAAAACGCCCGCTGACGGCTCGATTTACTATTTTGTCGGAGCAGACAACCTTCGGTTCAAGCGGCCGTGTGTGCCAGGTGATCAGGTCATGCTCTTTGCAACCGTGCTTAGCGAGCGGCGAGGTATCTGGAAGTTTGAAGTCGAGTCGCAAGTAGATGGTGAACTGGCTGCTGCCGGCACCATCCTTTGTGCGAACCGGTGAAGCGTGATTCACGATGCCGCCATCATAGATCCCAGCGCTCGTCTCCATGATTCGGTGCAGGTGGGTCCCTGGACGCTGATNGGGCCTAATGTCGAAATAGGAGAGGGCTCGGTGGTCGAATCCCATGTCGTCATCAAGGGCCCCACTCGAATCGGTNCTCGCAACCATATCTATCAGTTTTCGACGGTTGGAGAGGCCACGCCCGATCTAAAATATCGAGATGAGCCCACTGAGCTACATATCGGTGACGACAATATCATTCGCGAAAACGTGACGATTCATCGTGGCACCATTCAGGATCGAGCACTGACCCAAATCGGCGATCGCAATCTCATCATGGCCTATGCCCACATAGGACACGACAGCACTGTGGGTAGCGATACGATTCTTGTTAACAACACGGCCCTNGCGGGACACGTCGAAGTCGGGGATTGGGCAATTCTCTCGGGCTACACATTGGTTCATCAGTTCTGCAAAATCGGCGCGCANAGTTTCAGTGGCATGGGCACNTCCATTGGCAAAGATGTCCCGGCTTTTGTCACCGTGGCGGGAAGTCCCGCCGTGGCCAAAACCATTAATGCTGAAGGTTTGCGGAGAAGGGGATTTGAGGCAACCGATATCACCGCCTTACGCCGTGGTTTCAAAATCCTGTATCGCCAGGGCTTCACGTTGGAAGTGGCCCTTGAGCGACTCCAGACAATGGTGGAAGAGGCGCCCTGTATCCAGATGCTTATCGACTCCTTACAGCAGTCACAGCGAGGAATAGTGCGGTAGTGACCGACGAGGTGCTGCGTCTGGGTATGTGTGCTGGAGAGACTTCCGGTGACATTTTGGCGGGTGCAGTGTTGAGATCATGGCGTGAGTGCAATCCCCATATTGATGCCAGAGGTATCGGTGGCAGCGAGATGCAGGCAGCGGGGTTCGCTTCCAGTNACCCCATAGATCGCCTTTCTGTGATGGGATTGGTTGAACCGCTGAAGCGNTTGCCAGAGTTGCTGAAAATACGAAGTGNNCTGATAACCCAGCAGCTGGACTGGTCGCCAAGACTTTTCTTGGGGGTCGACAGCCCCGATTTTAATTTACCTGTTGAGCGACGATTGCGCGCGCAAGGTATTACTACGGCGCATCTCGTGAGTCCTTCGGTATGGGCNTGGCGCCGNGGCAGGCTGAAGGGCATTCGTGCGTCGGTTGACAAGATGCTATGCCTACTCCCTTTTGAGGTCGCCATCTATCAGCAGGCCGGTATCGATGCGGTCTGTGTTGGGCATCCGCTTATCGATGACCTCCAAGATTTGGCACCGCCCNAACAGCTCCGAACTGATCTCGATCTTCCCCANCGNAAAACCGTGGTGGCAGTGCTCCCAGGTAGNCGNGAGGCTGAGGTGCGTCACCTTATGCCGGTNTTTGCACAGACCATGCAATGTTTACAGCGGCGCGACGCCAANCTGTATTTTGTTATTCCTGCAGCCAATACGCATCGGGAAAATCAAATTCGNGGGATGCTTAGCGGACGCTCCCTCAATGTAACGATAATGAGTGGCGGGGGTAGGGAAGTGATGGGTGCCAGTGATGCGGTGCTGTTGGCATCTGGGACCGCCACCCTCGAAGCCATGCTGATGCGTAAACCGATGGTGATTGCTTATCGCATGTCATCTGTCTCCTGGGCACTCTTATCACGCATGGTTAAAACACCATATGTGGGGCTCCCCAATATTCTGGCGGGGCGTGCGGTNGTGCCNGAGCATCTGCAAAATGAGGCCACGCCAGANGTATTGGCCGATGCGNTGATGCGGGTTTTGAGCACTGAGGCAGACCAGCAAATAAGCATATTTGAAGCGCTCGCCGAGCAGATCGGCGGTCAATTCTCTGAACGTACCATTACGGCGTTGCAGTCTATGATTCCGGCGTGATGGAAACGCCGGATCTCTTTCAGCACACCACGGGNCANGTGATCGCAGGGGTAGACGAAGTGGGCCGTGGCCCGCTTGCCGGTGATGTTATCGCCGCGGCTGTCATTCTGCCCGATCATCCGCTGGCTGGTTTGACCGACTCTAAGGCGTTGTCCGAGTCTAAGCGCATCATGCTTGCCAGTATGATTCGTAGCGAAGCAAAGTCTTGGGCGCTGGGCCGAAGTACCGTTGCAGAAATTGATGAATTCAATATTCTTCAGGCGTCACTGTTGGCGATGCGGCGCGCAGTGGAAGCGCTTGCGATCCAACCCACACTCGTGCTCGTTGACGGCAATCGGCTACCGCAATGGCCTTATGAGGCTCGGGCAATTGTCAAAGGGGATCTGAAAGAACCTGCCATTAGCGCCGCTTCAATTCTCGCTAAAGTAGTGAGAGATCAGGAAATGGTTGAGCTGGACTGCCGCTTTCCGGGTTATGGGTTGGCCGCACACAAGGGATATCCTACCAGAGCGCATTTGGCAGCCCTGAGCAAGCTTGGGGTGTCGCCTATCCATCGCCGCAGCTTTGCTCCGGTGAAGCGCTTGCTGGCCGGCCCCGAGGTGGGATAGCGTGACCCTATGACCACTTTTGTTCATCTCCGACTGCATACCGAATATTCGCTCATCGACGGCCTATTGAGGATCAAACCCATGATGGCGCGGGTAGCGGAGCTCGGTATGCCTGCAGTCGCCATCACAGATCATCACAATTTTTTCGGATTGGTAAAGGCCTATAAAGCGGCCTCAGCGCTCGGCATNAAATTGATTATCGGTGCAGATTTGCATGTGGTTGATCCCATAGATGAAGAACGCCACCACGAGTTGTGTTTGCTCGCACAGAACGAGATCGGTTACCACAACCTGATGTTGCTGCTGTCGCGTGCTTATCAGCAGGGACAGTATCTGGGGCGACCTCGAGTCAGGCTTGACTGGATTCGCGATCATGCTCAGGGACTCATCGCTTTGTCTGGCGGGCGGCAGGGCGATATCGGTCAGGCGTTGCTGCATGGGCGAGACAGTGACGCACATGCTGCGCTCACCAGATGGCTCGAGTGGTTTCCGATGCGCTTCTATCTGGAGATACAGCGCACTGGTCGCGCAGATGAGGAGGATTATCTCCATGCAGTGGTGGCATTGGCGGGTGATTACGANTGCCCTGTAGTTGCCACCAATGACGTCCGGTTTATGGAGGCAGAGGAGTTTGAGGCGCATGAGGCCAGAGTCTGTATCGGGGATGGGCGCACCCTAGATGACCCCAGACGTCTGCGCGCCTATTCGGAGCAGCAGTACCTTCGCTCCGCTGAGGAGATGACTGCACTTTTCGCTGATATTCCCGAAGCGATTGAAAATACGATTGAGATTGCGCGGCGTTGCTCTGTTTCGATGGCGTTGGGGCAGCCATTTCTACCCGATTTTCCAGTGCCAGAAGGAGAGACGATCGAGCAGTTTCTCGGTCGATTGTCCCATGAAGGTTTACTTAGCCGATATCCAGACTGGACTCCCGATCAAATGAGTCCCTATCGGGACCGGCTCGATTTTGAACTGGCGACCATCAATCAAATGGGGTTCCCGGGCTATTTCCTCGTCGTGATGGATTTCATTCGATGGGCGAAGGAGCAAGAGATACCCGTTGGCCCAGGTCGAGGCTCGGGTGCGGGGTCACTGGTCGCCTATGCATTGGGCATCACCGATCTTGATCCTATCGCTTATGACCTCCTTTTTGAGCGCTTCTTGAATCCCGATCGGGTATCCATGCCTGACTTTGACGTAGATTTCTGCATGGAGCGTCGCGACGAGGTCATCGATTATGTGGCACAGACCTATGGTCGTCAGGCGGTGTCGCAAATTATTACTTTTGGGACGATGGCGGCCAAGGCAGTGGTGCGCGATGTGGCGAGGGTTCAGGGTAAGCCCTACGGTTTAGCAGATCGCATGTCCAAACTGATTCCTTTTGAAGTCGGCATGACTTTGGCAAAGGCATTGGAGCAGGAAGAGCAACTGCTGCAGCTCCTGCAAGAGGACAGCTCAGCCCAAGAAATTTGGGATATGGCCGTGCAACTTGAGGGCGTGACGAGAAACGCGGGTAAGCATGCTGGCGGGGTCGTGATTGCCCCGTCTGAATTGACGGATTTCTCTCCTGTCTACTGCGACGAAGAAGGTGGAAGTCTGGTTACCCAGTACGACAAGAACGATGTGGAGGAGGCGGGCCTCGTCAAGTTTGATTTTCTGGGCTTGAGAACTTTGACCATCATTCAGTGGGCGATTGAAATGGTGAACTCCCTTGGCGCAGCGCCCCTCGATATAGATTGTATTCCACTTGATGACCCCGAGGTATTTCGCCTGTTACAAGCGGGTGATACGACTGCCGTATTTCAGCTCGAGAGTAGAGGGATGAAGGAGCTGATCAAAAATTTACGACCGGATTGTTTCGAGGACATCATCGCTTTGGTCGCGCTGTTCAGGCCGGGACCTTTGCAATCTGGAATGGTCGAGAACTTTATTAGCCGCAAACATGGTCGGGAGCCTATCTCGTTTCCAGATGCGCAGTATCAGCATGAATGGTTGAAGCCCATTCTCGAACCCACCTACGGCATTATTCTCTATCAAGAACAGGTCATGCAGATCGCTCAGGTGTTAGCGGGTTATAGCCTGGGAGGGGCCGATCTACTCCGTCGCGCCATGGGCAAGAAAAAGCCGGAGGAAATGGCCAAGCAGCGCAGCGTCTTTGAAAAGGGCGCGGCTGAGAAGGGCATTGATCCTGCATTGGCCATGAGAATTTTTGATCTGGTCGAAAAGTTTGCTGGATATGGATTTAACAAGTCACATTCTGCAGCCTATGCGCTGGTTTCCTATCAGACCGCATGGCTGAAAACGCACCATCCCGCTGAGTTTATGGCGGCGGTGATGAGCTCGGATATTGATAACACAGACAAAATGCTCACGTTTCGTGACGAGGCCCGCCGCATGGGCTTACAAGTCTTACCTCCTTCAATACAACAGGGTTTGTATGCGTTCTCTGTGACCTCTGAGGGACAGATTCGTTACGGTCTTGGTGCTATAAAGGGACTGGGCGAAGGCCCGATTGCCAACTTGCTCGCGGCACGCGAGCAGGGTGGTTTCGAGAGTCTGTTTGATCTTTGTTCACGAACGGATCCGCGTAAAGTGAATCGGCGGGCGCTGGAAGCGCTGATTAAAAGTGGGGCGCTGGATGAGCTGAGGGTAGAGCGCTGGATTCTACTCGCGTCACTTGATGACGCCATTCGCGCCGCTGAGCAGGTTGCTAATAACTCTGCGGCGGGTATGCAGGACTTATTCGGGGAAGTGATTGCCGCAGGTGATTCGGTGGAGGACCCATACAGAGAATATCGTCATTCGCGTCCATGGACGCTCACCGAATTGCTGAATGCAGAAAAAGAGAGTCTGGGCAGTTTTTTAAGTGGTCACCCGATGGAAGCTTATGAAGCCGAGGTGCGCAAATTTGCCCCCCGGCGAATCCGCGAGCTTCAGGCTAACAGTCAGGCGGTGGTAGCCGGCCTCATATTGGATATCAGGACGATCAAAACTCAGCGCGGACCGATGGCTGTACTGAAGCTGGATGATGGCTCCGGCCAGATTGAAGCCACGGTGTACAACGATGTATTTACTGAGCACCGCGATCTTTTGCAGAAGGACCACATTGTCTTGCTGGAGGGGCGTCTGCAAGTCGATGACTTCAATGGCGGTATTGCCATGCGCACCAAAGCAGCCCGCTCCCTGGAGGAGGCCAGAAAGGCCAGGGTCTCTCAGCTGCGCTTGAGGGTCCCTAGTCACCGCGTAGATGAGGGGTTCAGTAAGCTGCTGGCCAATATCTTGCGGCCTGCTGTTGGAGGGCAATGTCCTGTTGTGATGGAATACGTGCAACCAAAAGGGTCCGTTGCAATCCGTCTGGGTGGTGCATGGCAAGTGCACCCCAGTGACGCCTTGTTGGATGAACTTCGTGTTGCGGTTGGCAATGAGGCCGCCGAATGGGTATATGAATCGTAGTGTGGTGAGCAGCCTTGTGGTTTGCCTGATGGGGTGTGGAGAGAGCACGCCACTGTGCTCCGATCAAGCCCGGTTCGTGTCCGCTGTCAGTGCGGGCTGCTTGGTAAATGGCGACGCCGGTATCCTGCTAGTGAGAGACTGGAGCGGACAGCTCGCTTTGCCCGGCGGCAGTGTAGAGCGAGACGAGAGTGCACATTGCGGCGCTGAGCGAGAGGTATTTGAAGAGACCGGTCTGTCGGTAGCCGCGGGGTCGCTGGCCACCGTATTCGACAATGGATTTCATTTATTCTGGTGCGACGCCCACCCTGCCACTGAACCCAAGATTCGCCGGCCTCTGGAAATAAAGGAGGTCGGTTGGTGGCAGCTGGAGCAGGTTTCGGACGCCGAGTGGCGCTATGCCGGTCAGGGCGCGGCAATCCGTACAGTTATCAGTGAGCGCACTGCACGGGTGCGAGCGAGTGCGAACCGCTCGGGAAATAAATTAACTCAGGAGACGGACAATGACTGAAGATTTACCGCAACACGGTTCCGGGAACGAAACTCAAGAAGCGATCGAGGCGGCGGTTTTTCGTCGCTTGCTGCAGCACTTGGATAGCCGCAAAGATGTTCAGAATATTGATTTGATGAACCTGGCGGGCTTCTGTCGCAATTGCTTGTCCAAGTGGTATGCAGAGGCGTCAAGCGAGACGGGGGTTGAGCTTCATAAGGAAGCAGCTCGAGAAATCATCTACGGAATGCCTTATGCCGAATGGAAAGCGCACTATCAAACCGAGGCGACGCCCGAGCAGACCGCTGCTTTTGCTGCACAGCAAAATCCTTCAGGTAGGGAGTGAGAGCAGCACATCCTCAAGTGACACGACGTCAGCGTACTTCGCATTGAGATCATAGAGGTTCGCCTCGTGGGCCTGACTATCGCGGTCGCCACAGGCTTCTCTTGGAATCAATACCCGATAATTGTTTTGTAAACCGTCCACTGCGGTTGCGCGCACACATCCGCTGGTCGTAAGCCCGGTTACGACAACCGAGTCCACGTCGCGCGCTTTCAGCCAATCATCCAGCGTAGTGCCGTGGAAGCCACTCGCGTGACGCTTCTCTAGTTGGAGGTCAGTCGCTGTGACGGGCAGGCGTGGGTCGAATTGGACCCACTCGGAATCAGGAGTGAGGAGATTCAGCGCCGGGATGCGGGCACGGAAGACCGAAGCCTGCTCATCGTGGTGGTAGATAACGGTGGTGAGCACGACGGGGAAGTTTGCCCTGTGAAAGGCATTCATGAGCTGGATATTGGCCGCCACCACTGAATCCGCTTCTGAGCCCAGCGGGCAGGCGGGGTCAGTGAAGCCCACCACAACATCGACCACAATCAGAGCAGGCCTCTCGCCCATTCCACCATCCGTTCTTTCGAGCGCTTTTCGTTGCGACATGAGGGCGTCCTGCTTATTAGGTTACTATCCGCATCATGAGTGATCTCACCCTGCAGTTCCAGATACCCTGTTTGCTAGGCGTTACGGCCCAATATTGTTATGGATGATACGCAGCCTGTGCCAGTTGATGTCAGTGCGCTGATCGACGCCGACTGGCCGGAGTGGCGTTCAGCGCTTGAGGATATCCGACGGGAATACGGTGACGAGGGTGTCCGGGCGCTACTCAGAAGACTTCAGGAATACAGCATCGATCAAGGCGTAACCTTGTCGGATGCACTACTCAATACCCCCTATACCAATACGCTCTCGCCTGATGAACAGCCGCCTTACCCCGGTGATCTGGAGCTGGAAAAGCGTATCGAAAATATCATCCGTTGGAACGCCGCGGCTATGATTTTGCGCGCTCAGGATGAGGGCGCTGGCCTGGGAGGGCATATTGCGACCTATGCCTCTGCTGCCACCGCAATGGAGACCGCGTTTCACCACATTTTCAGCGCTGAAGGACGTGGCGATCTGGTGCTTCCCCAGCCCCATGCTGCACCGGGTATCTATGCCCGTGCTTATCTCGAGGGGCGGCTCAGCGAGCAGCAGCTGCGCAACTTCCGCCGGGAGTTGGGAAAGGGAGGGGGTTTGCCTTCATACCCCCACCCACGCTCGATGCCAGAATTCTGGCAGGTGCCTAATGCCTCAATGGGGCTGTCGGTGCCCATGTCGATCTATATCGCTCGTTTTGCAAAATATCTGCAGCACCGAGGACTCATGGCCCCTGACGACGCGCGCATCTGGTGCTTTATTGGCGACGGTGAGGCAGATGAGCCTGAGGTGTTGGGGACCATCAATATCGCGGCGCGTGAACGGCTCGATAATCTGGTGATCGTTGTTAACTGCAATTTACAGAGATTGGATGGACCCGTTCGCGGTAACGGTAAGATCATTCAAGAACTGGAACGGGCTTTTCGCGGTGCGGATTGGCAGGTGCTAAAGGTGATATGGGGTAGCGGCTGGGATGCTTTGCTAGCAGCGGATCACGAGGGTGTTTTACGACATCGTATGGAGGAGTGTCTCGATGGTGATTACCAGCGCTACTCTATTTTGCCCGGAGGCGAGCAGCGTGAGCATTGGGTCCATGGCGATCCCCGTTTAGAACAGCTCATGAATACCCTTACCGACGCGGAGGTGGCCCAGATCAAGCGTGGCGGACAGGATCCGAAAAAGCTTTATGCAGCCTATCGCCGGGCCTGCGAGAGCGAGGATCGGCCCACGGTTATTCTCGTGAAGACGGTGAAAGGCGATGGCATGGGTTCGGCGCTTCAGGGTCGCAACACGGCGCACCAGAAAAAAGATCTGTCTACCGAGGAGCGGATTGCCTGCGCTCGCGGCTGGGGCATCCCCCTTGACGACCAGTCTATTGCCCGGGCAGAGTTTTATCGCCCATCCGAAGACAGCGAAGAAATGAGCTACTTGCGNAGTCGCAGGGAAGCATTGGGCGGCTATCTGCCCACGCGTGATGTGTCACCCTCGAGTCTCACTCCGCCGGATGCAGACATCTTTGATACCTTCAACGGGGGTAGCGAATCCCGCAGCCTGTCCACCACAACCGCGATGGTGCGGCTGTTAACCAAGCTCCTGAGAGACAAGGCGGTGGGGCAATACATTGTCCCGATCGTGCCGGATGAGGCACGCACTTTTGGCATGGACGCGCTTTTCAAAGTGGCCGGCATTTATTCTCCGGATGGCCAGCGTTATACCCCGGTCGATGCCGAGGCGCTGAACAGCTATCGCGAGGCGGTCGACGGCCAGATTCTTCAGGAGGGAATCTGTGAGGCGGGTGCGATCGCTTCTTTCATTGCTGCGGGCACGGCCTATGCCACCTTCGCGGTGCCNACCATTCCTTTCTATATTTTTTATTCTATGTTCGGCTTTCAGCGCGTCGGCGATATGATATGGGCTTCTGCCGANATGATGGCGAGGGGCTTTCTGCTCGGCGGTACGGCGGGGCGCACCACACTCAATGGAGAAGGCCTACAGCATCAGGATGGGCATTCTCCCGTTCTTGCCAGCACAGTGCCCTCGGTGCGGACGTACGATCCCGCATTTTCCTGGGANCTCGCCATTCTCGTGCGCTACGGTATTCAGCGTATGTTTATCGAAGATCACGATGAGCTTTTTTACCTCATGATGTACAACCAAGCGCTACCCATGCCGCCGCGTCCAGCGCATGCCGATCTTGAGGAAGGTGTGATTCGTGGCGGCTATTTGCTGGAGCCAGCATCTGGCAAGGGTCGACGTGTCAATTTGCTAGGGTCAGGAACCATACTCTTTGAGGTCATAGAGGCCGCGTCNCGTCTTCGAGCAGACGACTACGCCGTAGCGGTCTACAGCATTACCAGCTACGTTGAGCTGGCCCGAGATGCCGAGCGCGCGGAGCAGTCAACTCTTTCCGGTTGCGCTGAAACAGGCTGGCTAAACGCGCTCTTTTCCGAGCCGGGCGTGCCGACTGTCGCCGCCACCGATTATGTTCGCGCCTTACCCCGTATGATTGCCAGCTGGCTGCCTGGCCCCTTTGTGGCCCTNGGTACGGATGGTTTCGGTATGAGCGAGCGGCGCGAGGATCTGCGAGCGCACTTTAAAGTGGATGCTGAATCGATTGCCGAAGCGGCCAGAAAATTGGCTGCTGCTCACTGAACACCCCACTATGGCTTTGGTGGTGGTGGNCGACGAGTAAAGCTAAACTCTGCGCCCTCATCGGCAAGTTGCAATGGGATCTCCGACGGAATCCCGCAAGGAGAAAGAGATGGTAGAGAAGGTGATCATCAAAGAGGTCGCGGCGCGAGACGGCTTGCAGGCGCAGCCCAAACATTTGACCATTGAACAACGCATTGCCCTTTTAACTGCGCTCGCGTCCGCCGGTGTGCCCGAACTGGAAATCGGATCGTTTGTTTCTCCAAAGGCAGTACCGCAGATGGCGGGTACAGACGAGATTGCCGCTAATCTTCCCGCTGCCGACCTCGCATACAGCGCCCTGGTGCCTAATATGAAAGGCTATGAGCTCGCAGTCCGGGCAGGTATCCGGACACATGCGATCGCGTTGGCCGCCACTGAAGAAATGAATCAGAACAACATCCGCAAAGGCCTCGAAGAAACCTTTGTGATGGGAGAAGAAATCCTGGATAGAGCCGCTGAGGAAGGCGTGGCGATTCACGCGTATCTCGCGGTTGCTTTCGAATGTCCCTATGAGGGTGCGGTATCTGAGGCGCTCGTGCTCGACCAGGTGGCGCGATTGATGGCGCACAAACCCGCACGGCTTGTCATCGCCGATACGATCGGGGCTGCTAACCCAGCCGCCGTGCAATCAATGATGCAAAAGCTCGTAGACCATTACGGACCTGAGCTGCTTGGCTGTCACTTCCATGACACACGCGCCATGGGTCTGGCCAATGTCTATGCGGCGTTATTAGCCGGTGTTCGCCAGTTTGATGCTTCAGCGGGAGGTCTTGGAGGATGTCCCTTTGCTCCGGGCGCCAAGGGCAATGTTGCCACCGAAGACGTGGCAATGTTGTGCGAATCTATTGGCTACACAACCAATCTCAATATGCCGAAGCTACTGGACGCGGTGGCGTTACTCAGCGAGATGATCGGGGCGCCTCAGGGTGGCAGGGCTCACACCTGGCTATCCAAGCAATGTGCTTGAGGTCCCGGCTTGAAAGTTTCTGAGGCTATTGTCGGACGGCAGAGTATCCGGGCTTTCCTGTCTGACAGGCTGGTAAGCGACGAGCAGATTGAAGCGCTGTTGGCCATCGCTGGTCGCGCGCCCTCGGGATCGAATATTCAGCCGTGGCACGCCTACATTGTTCGTGGTGAGCGCAAGGGCCGCATTACCGAAGCGTGCTCTGCCCGCTATTTATCTGGTGATGAGGGCGCTTATGAGTACCACTATTACCCTCGCGAGTGGCGTGAGCCCTATATTGGTCGGCGTCGGCAAACGGGCTTTGGCTTATATGGCTTACTCGGAATAGAGCGGCGAGATGCTCAGGCAGTCAAAAACTACCGCGTGCAGAATTATCAGTTTTTTGGCGCGCCTGTGGCGCTGTTTTTTACCATTGACCGCGACATGGAGCAGGGGAGTTGGGTCGACTACGGGATGTTTTTGCAATCCTTTATGTTGGCGGCCCGCGAAATGGGCATGGAAACCTGCGCACAGGCGGCGTTTTGCCCTTACCACGACAGCGTGATGCCTATTCTGGAAGCGCCGCCGGAGCAAATGTTGGTGTGCGGCCTGTCTTTGGGCTACGCGGACCCCGACGCCCTCATCAACACCTACCGCACCGAGCGGCTCGACGCCCGCGAATTCATGACGATTCTCGACTGAGAAGAGTAAGACGTGGTCTAACTCGCTCTGGCCACCATTTGCTTGGCGATGATCATGCGCTGTATCTCATTGGTGCCTTCACCAATACAGAGCAAAGGTGCGTCGCGATAGAAGCGCTCGATTTCATACTCCGGTGAGTAGCTGTAGCCACCAAAGACCCGCATGGCGTCAAGACTATTCTGCACAGCGGCCTCAGAGGCAAAAAACTTGGCCTGCCCGGCTTCGAGGTCACAGCGCTCGTGCTGGTCGTATTTATTGGCGGCCTGATGAACCAATAGCTCCGCGGCGGCGGCACGTGTTGACATTTCGGCAAGCTTTAGCTGAATCGCCTGATGCTCCGCAATCGTTTTGCCGAAGGTTTTTCGCTCCATTGCATAGTGTAAGGCCATTTTGGTCGCGCCTTGTGCCATACCCGCACCCCGCGCGGCAATATTGATACGGCCCAGCTCCAGGCCGCCGGCTACTTGCTGAAATCCTTTACCTTCCTCGCCGCCCACCAGATTGTCTGCCGACACGCGAAAATCCTCGAAAATCAGCTCTGCACTATCGATGGCGCGGTAGCCCAGTTTTTTAAGCTTTTTGCCCACGCTGAAACCGTCGCCTTTTTCACATATGAACAAGCTCATGCCGCGATGTGGTGGCGAGGCAGTGGAGTCGGTTTTAGTGAGTACGGCGAGACAATTGCCTTTGATGCCGTTGGAGATCCAGGTTTTGGTGCCGTTTAAGATGTAGTCGCTGCCGCTTTTTTTAGCCGCCAGGCGAATGCCCTGCAGGTCGGATCCGGCGTCTGGCTCGGTCAGGCCAATACCACCACGCAGTTCACCCGAAGCAAACTTGGGCAAAAAATGTTCTTTCTGCGCCTGTGTACCGCCGCGCTCGACACAGCTGGCCATGATGAGGTGCGAGTTAAAAATGCCTGAGGGCGCCATCCAGACTTCGCAGATGCGCGAGACGATCCGCGCATAGGTCAATGCACTGAGTCCAAGGCCGCCGTAAGCCTCTGAAATAGTGGCACCAAAAAGCCCCATTTCTTTCATCTGTTCGACGAGATCAGTTGGATACTCGTCGGCCTGGTCGTACTTTTGCGCAATCGGGCGCAGCTCTTGCTCGACCCATTTGTCGATTGCGGCAAGCATTTGTTTCTCTACAGATGCGTCGTGACGCATAGAAGGTCTCCAGCGATTGATGACTTAAGCAGTGTTGCGCTTTGGTATCAGTATCTGGCGTTCGAAGATACAGACCTCGACGTCGTCCTGATTGATGCCGCGGGTCAGCACGCTCACAATGCCTGCATTGGGGCGGGATTTGGACTCACGTTTATCGAGCACTTCCGTGTTGGCATAGAGCGTGTCGCCGGGAAAGACTGGCGCGGGGAGCTTGATTTCCTTCCAGCCCAAATTGGCAATGGCGGCCTCGCTCACATCGGACACGCTCATCCCAACAATTACGGCAACGGTGAGAGGGCTGGCTACCAGCGGCCGTCCGAACTCGGTCTCGGCGGCATACTCTTCATCAAAATGCAGCGGGTGAGTGTTCATGGTGAGCAAGGTAAACCAGGCGTTATCGTGTTGGGAGATCGTCCTGCCGGGCAGGTGGTGGTAAATATCCCCCACAATGAAGTCCTCGAAATGACGACCTTTCTGATGCGCGTAACGCGCTCTAGCGCTAGTTTTTGCCATGATCGGATACCTAAACGAGACAGAATGGGTTGTGGCTCAGTGAGATCTATCTAAAATGTCGGGACAAGTAAAGTTTGGGGGGTTGGGAGCGCTGATGCAAGCTGAACCGAGAAAAAACGGTGCCGCTGAAAGCGCGCCAAAGAAAGCCAAAGCCAACGGTACTGAAGGCGTCACTCGTACGCCGCTATATCGACAAATTTCGGACACGTTGCTTCAGGGGATTCGTGAGGGCACATTTCCCGTGGGGAGTTTTCTGCCCGGCGAGCTCGATTTGATTGACCGCCATCAGGCGAGCCGCCACACAATTCGCGAGGCGCTGCGGGTCTTGGAAGACATGGGCTTGGTGAAGCGTCAGCGGGGTCGGGGGACTCTGGTTATCTCCACGGATGCCAATCCCGCTTTTGTTCAGACTGTACGATCTCCCTCTGAGCTATTCAGTTACCCCGATAGCAGCCAGTTCCGATTGCTGTCCGACCAGCGCGTTATCGCTGATAAGGCGCTGTCACGGGGTTTGGGCTGTGAGGTAGGAGATGAGTGGGTGCAGATCTCGGGTATCCGCACTCTAGGCAACGATGGCTTGCCGATCTGCTGGGCCGACGTTTACGTGATCCCTGAGTATGGATCAATCGCCCAGCGTCTCGGGGGCAGTACGCGACCCGTCTACGAAATGATTGCCGAGGCGTTCAAGGAGTCGATCGATAAGATTACCGTGCGTGTCACCGCTGGAACGCTCAGTGAACAAAAAGCCCGGGTGCTGGGCGTTGAGGCAGGTTCTCCGTCCTTAAGTGTGTGGCGTTTTTATCGGGGAATGGAGGGGCGCGTGTTTGAGGTGTCGATCTCCGAGCATCCGGCCAGCAATTTCAGCTATACCTTCGAATTTACCCGTGGCTGGCAGACAGCCGATCATTGGTCGTGGAGTAGTTAGTGTGACTGTGGAAAAAAATGGAACGCCTCTGCGCAGTTTTTTGTTCACCCCGGCGAATCACCCCCGGCGTGTCGAAAAGGTATTTGAGATAGGCGCTGATGCAGTCATTCTGGATCTAGAGGATGCGGTCGCGGTCAGCGAAAAGGGCGCAGCGCGCCAGTGCGTTGTTGATGCTTTCAGTGTACGCCCCAGTAACGGCACCAAACGCTATGTGCGCATAAACAGTGTCGATACGCCCTATTGCGAGGATGATATCAAAGCGACAGTAGGTCCCTGGCTAGACGGCGTTGTCTTGCCTAAAGTGGAGTCCCGCGCTTGTCTTGACCGCCTTGAGCATTGGTTGGCAGCGGCGGAGGCCGCTCAAGGTATGGCAGTAGGGCAGCTTGATCTCTTGCCCATTATTGAGACCGCAGCAGGTGTGGAATCGGCAAAGGCGATTGCCACGGCAGATAGTCGCATTCGCCGCATAGCATTTGGCGGTGGCGATTACACCCTGGATTTGAATTACGAATGGCACGCTGAGGAGACAGTACTGGCTTATGCGCGTGCAAGACTGTCACACGCGTCTCGCTTGGGTGACCTTGAACCACCGATCGATACGGTAGTGCTGCAAATTCGCGACGACGAGCGCTTTCTGCAATCTGCTGGGCATGGGAAACAGTTCGGTTTTGGTGGCAAGCTGTGTATACATCCCAGTCAGGTGCCGCTGACGCATCAGATCTTTTCGCCCTCAGAGGCCGAAATCGCCCATGCGCAGGCGGTCGTTGCCGCCTTTGAGGCAGCCGAGGCGGCGGGCTCCGCCTCAATCCAGCTCGATGGTTATTTCATCGATTATCCTATCGTCTACAAAAGTCAGCGGATTCTCGCGCTGGCCGATAAGCTGGAGAATGGTTGACCCTCACGCGAGGTAAAACGCGTTTAGACCTGCTTCAATATGCTATTCCTGAGCCATTCACGCGGATCTATTGTCAGTGAGGTGGGCGTCGTGCTGACTGGTACAGACACTCAGGGTCGGCATCGGCCGGGCCTTTGTGTATCATGTCCGGACATTTGCGGAGCGCGACATGCAACCCTCTCACGTTAAACACCAGACAGCACCGCTTGCCCGGGCGATAGCAGAGCGTGCGCTGGCGCTCAAAGTCGATGATGTCCCGCAGGATGTCTGGGACTACCTAAAGCTGTGTCTTGCTGATGCCGTGGGAATTGCCTTCGCTTCAAGACATTACGACTTTGCCGCGAAAACACTGCAATCACTTGATGTGCTGGGTAGCAAGGGCAGTGCCAGCATTATCGGGCAGGCGGGTACCGTTGCTCTGCGCGATGCCGCTTTGATGAACGGTTTGCTTATTCACGGTCTCGACTACGACGACACCCATCTGGCCTCAGTGATGCACTGCTCTGCCAGCGCCCTCCCTGCTACGCTGGCGCTGGCGGAGCAACAGCAGTTTGACGGCCGGAGCCTCCTGTTGGCGACGCTGATTGCGATTGAAATTGATGCATTGTTGGGCACGCAGGCGGGGGGGGTATTCCAACAGGTAGGCTTTCATCCCACGGGTGTGGTGGGGATTTTTGGGGCGACTGTGGCAGCGGCCAGATTGCTGGGCGGCGATGAAGCAGCGCTGATGAGGAGTCAAGGTGTCGCGCTCAGTTTGAGCAGCGGCAGCATGGCGTTTTTGGATGACGGCAGTTGGACTAAGCGGCTGCACCCGGGATGGGCGGCATCATCAGCTCTACAGGCTGCGTCGCTGGGTGTCAGCGGCTTTGAGGGCCCGAATGAAGCTTACGGAGGACGCTTTGGGTTTTACGCGCTTTATGCTCCAGGAACCGCTATAGAAACGGAGGCAATCTCTGAGCAATTATTTACGGAATGGGCCTTGCGCGCGGTAGCGATCAAGCCTTATCCCATATGCCACTTTAACCATGCGCCCGTCGATGCCGCACTCGCTCTGCGCGAGCAGTACAAGCTCTCGGTAGATGAGATTGCATCGATCACGGTGCTGCTTCACGAGCGACAGTTTGGGGTGGTTGTTGACCCCATCGAGAGTAAGCGCGCACCGCAGGGCGAGTACGATGCCAAGTTCAGTGCGCCTTACGCTGTTGCAACCGCGCTGGCGGCGGGCCGCTTCGGTTTGGCAGAGCTGGATGATGCCGCGCGTCTCGATAGTGACGTGCTTGCGCTTGCGCAACGTACTCACTGTGAACATGACGCTCGTTCGTGCTACCCCGATGCCTTTTCCGGGGGTGTTCGCATTAAAACCAAAGATGG